>CAZRPT010000246.1:0-19923 GCA_964601985.1 uncultured Verrucomicrobiota bacterium | reverse complement strand
CCTACAGGGGCTGCTGCTGCTCCCTTCTGTAGGCCGGCTGCCCCCAGCCGGCATTGGGGAAGGGGGGAATGGACGGCAGGCTGCCAGCCAGTGCCCCCCGGGAAAACGGCGCTCCTTTTCGGCTTTCGGGGTTCGGATTTCGGATTCCCTTCGGTCCTTCGGTCCTTCGGTCCCTCGGATTTTTCCCTCGCCGCAGCCACCCGGGTGGCACCCGCGTCTCGATGGTCGGGCCGGACGTCCCGCCCGGCTCCCCGACGCGCGGGAAAACCGGACGGCGTGCAGCGTGCCACGCTGTGATACGGCAGGCTGCCAGCCTGCGCTACCGAAACGCGCACGCTTCCCTTTCGGATTTCGGAATTCGGAATTCGGATTTCCCTCGGTCCTTCGGTCCTTCGGTCCCCCGGATTTCCCCGCCTTGAAGGGGCGGGAGCGGGACGGCCGCGGAAATCGGTTGCGGGGAACGAGGGGCGGGGGCACCCCTCGGCGCCCGAGAGGCGCGTGCGCTCCCCGCCCCGTAGCGCGGGTTTCCAACCTGCCGTATCGCCGACTTCCAGTCGGCCAAGCGTTTCTTTTTACGCGGCGGCCGCTTTTCTCGCCCGCCGGGCCGGCTGGAAGCCGGCGAAACAGCAGACTGGAAGTCTGCGCTACCGAAACGCGCACGCTTCCCTTTCGAATTTCGGGTTTCGGATTTCCTTCGGTCCTTCGGTCCTTCGGTCCCCCGGATTTCGGATTTCAAGTTTCCCGGGTCACGCGCACGGCCACGTGCCGCGCCCCGGGGAGGATGAACTTCTTGACCTCGACGGTGACGCGGCGGGCGCCGAATTCCGTCCGGATCAGGTCGGCGATTTCGACCGCCACCGTCTCGATCAACCGCCAGCTCCGCCCCTCGCCCAGCCGGAGCAGGCGGCGGCTGACGGCGTAATAATCGAGCGTGGCGGCGAGGTCATCGGTCGCGGCGGCGCGGGTGACGTCGTGCTCCATCGCCACCGAAATCAACAGGCGCTGCGGCCGGGCGCGCTCCTCCTCCGGCACGCCGACCCGGTAATGCACCGCCAAATCTTCGATGAGGATCACGTCGCGCATGGCGTTTTGTCGGGCGATGCCGGGCGTTTTCGCAACACCGTTTCCAGCAGCGTGCGCGTGGGCTGGTTCAACTCCATTTCCAGGGCCGCTTCCGGGGTGACCCAGCAATGGGCCTGCGCCTCGTCGTTGAGCCGCACCGGGGTGTCGCCCGCGCAGCGGCAGGTGTAGTTCAGCAGCAGGAAATGGGCGTCCCGGTAAAACTCCGGCGAGGCGATGCAATCCTGCGCCATCACGAACCGGGGCGCTTCGATTTCCAGGCCGGTTTCCTCCCGCAACTCGCGGCGCAGGGCGGCTTCCGCGGGCTCGCCCCCCTTGATCTTGCCGCCCGGGATGCCCCACAAGCCGGACCATTTGCGGGTGCGCACCATGAGCACCTCGCCGGCGGGGTTGAAGATCAGCGCGCCCACCGTGGCCACCGGCGGCCCGCAGGTGGCGCCCTCCAGCACCTCGGAAGCCAGCCGCCACCCGTTCCGCTCGTCGAGGCGCATGTCGTTCGCCTCCAGCAATCGTTGCAATTCGCCCAGATGCTCGACGATCACGTCCGGGCGGGCGGCGCGGAGCCGGGCCACCCCGTTGTAGCCGGTCAGCACCGCGCAGGAACGCACCCCGCCGTGATGCGCGGTCTCGATGTCGTGCTCCATGTCGCCGATGAAGAGGGTTTCCTCCGGGAGCAGTCCGTGCCGGGTCAGGAGCGGCCCGATCTGCTCCCGCTTGTCCCAGACCGCCACGTAGGGAGTGTCAATGAAGGCGCCGAAGCCGGTGGCCGCCGCCTGCATCGCGTAATGGCGCGGATGCACGCTGCTGAGCACGAACGTCCGCACGCCGCGCGCCCGGCAGAACTCCAGAAATTCGCGCGCCCGGGGGATGGGCGTCACCTGGTCCCGGGCGGTTTGAAATGCCTCGTGGAACCAGCGCTCCAACTGTTTCAGGGAAAGGTGGGGCACGTAGCGGTCATAAAAGCGTTTGAACGGCAGGCAGAACTCGCGCCGAAACTCCTCCTCCGACATCTCCGGCACCCCCGCCTGACGGAACACCGCGTTGCTGGCCACCAACACGGCCGGCAGATCGTCCACGAGGGTTCCCGACCAGTCGAAGATGATGTTCTTGATCACGCGCCCCACTCTACCGGCTCGCGCCCCGGACGCAACCCGCGGCGGCCGTCCGGGACTCGCCGCGCCGCTTTTCTCCGCCCGGGACGCGCGCGGGCGGCGGGGAAAACTTGTCAGGCGGAGCGCTCGGGGCCAACCTTGAGCCCGGCATGCGGCCACGCAAAAAACGGAGCAGCGCGATGCGCAAACTCGGAGGAACAGGGCTGGCGATCCTGTGGCTGGGTTGCGGCGCGGGATGCCAGAGCCGCTCCCGTCCGGCGGCCCCGCGCCCCGCGGCCCCGGCCGCCGTTTCCACGCCCGCTCCCGCGCCGGAAACGGCCCCGCCTCCCGCCGCTTCTCCGGGCGCGTCCGCTCCGGCGGAGCGGCCGGGCACGATGCGTTTCCTGGTGGTGCACGACGCGGAGGGGCATCCGATTTACGTGGAACTCAAGCAGGGGTCCGGCGACCCGGCGCTGGACCGGCGCGCCCGGTTGTACGTCATCGAGGAGATGCGTTTTCCGCCCGGGCGGACCGGATCGGTCACGATTTCCATCGCGCCCGACGAGGTGCCGCCGCTGCCCGGCATCCCGCGGCCCTGAACGGAGGGGCCCTCCGGGGTTCGGGGGCGGCGCGGACGGGGTCCGCCGGGGAAATTCCGCCGGAGTTGAACGCCCGGGGGAAAGCGGCGGTCCAACGTCCGGCAACCCAAATGACTCCGGGGGGAACCGCGCGGGCGGCGCAGTGCAGCCTTGCCAAACGGCGTCCATCCGGTTCAACTCCTGAGCGCTGACCACGCAACAACCATATGGAACAACACGAAAAACCAACCACGGAAGCCGGGACGCGCCGCCCGGATGAACCCGAGGTCGAGGAGACCGAATTCGACGAAGAAGAATCACCGCTCGGTTTTGCCGGCAGCAAGCTGCCGTGGCTGGTGGGCGCCCTGGCCGTGGTGGTGTATCTCGTCACCCTGAACCGCTGGCTGCGGGTGGAGAGCGTGAGCCCGGTGTCCCGGGCCCTGGGGTGGGACTGGATCCCCTTGAACAGCGGGCCGTTGTCGTGGCTGCTGACCCTGCCCTTTCGCGCGCTGCCCGGCGGGTTGGCGCCCCTGGCCCTGAACCTGCTGACGGCCGTGCTGGCGGGCCTCAGCGTGGCGCTGCTGGTCCGTTGCGTGGCGTTGCTGCCGTATGACCGGACCCGCGAGGCGCGCCAGCGGGAGCGCAGCGAATACTCCCTGCTGAGCATTCCGCTGGCCTGGGCGCCGCCGTTGTGCGGCGGACTGGCGCTGGCCCTCACCCTCACCTTCTGGGAGCACGCCACCGCTTACACCGGGGAAATGCTGGATTTGCTGCTGTTTGCCTGGATCGTGCATTCGCTGCTGAGCTTCCGCCTTTCCGGGCGGGAGGGCACGTTGTACCAGGCGGCGCTGGTCTATGGGCTCGCGATCACCAACAACTACGCGATGATCGCCTTTTTCCCGGCGTTCGTGCTGGCGCTGGTGTGGATTCGGGGGTTCGACTTTTTCCGGTTCGGCTTTCTCGGGCGCATGCTGTTGTTCGGGCTGGCGGGGCTGTTGATGTATCTCCTGCTGCCGGCCATCGAAGCCGCGATGGGGAAAAGCGGGTTCGATTTCTGGCCGCTGTTGAAATCGAGCTGGGCCGGCCAGTGGCAGGCGCTGGCCGGCTTTCCGCGTTACCGGCTGATTCTGATCGGGTTTTCCACGCTGCTGCCGGTGTTTCTCATCGGCGTGCGCTGGCCGGCAAACTTGGGCGACACCAGCGCCGCCGGGCTGGCCACGGCCACCTTCATCACCCGGCTGATGCACGGGGTGATGCTGGCGGCGGCGTTGAGCGCCCTGCTGCCCGCCCCCTGGGGGATCCGCGTGCTGGGCGGCGGCCGCGCGCTGTTGCCGCTGCACTTCCTCGCCGCGCTGGCGGTGGGGTATTACAGCGGCTACCTGCTGCTGATTTTCGGGCAGCCGGACAGCCGGGCGCGCCGGCGGCATGAATCGCCGCCGTTGATCAACAAGCTGCTGGTGGTCCTGACCCTGGCGGCCGCCGTGGCCGCGCCGGTGTATCTGCTGGTGACGGGGGTTCCCAAGCTGCTGGCGGGCAACGGCCGAAAGCTGGCCACTTTTGCCCGGCTCATGGTGCATCCCCTTCCGAAGGACGGGGCCTATCTGTTGAGCGACAACCGCTTCGAACTGCTCCTGGCCCAGGCCGCCCTGCGGCGGGAAAACCGGGCCGCCGGCGCGGTGCTGATCAACACCGCCTCCCTGCCCTACCGCTTTTACCACGAGCAAATGACGCGCCGGTATCCGAACCGCTGGCCCGCTCCGCCGGCTTCGCCGGCCCGGGTGCCCCGCCTGTCCAACTCCGCCCTCAACGTGTGGCTGCTCCACCTGGCGACCAGCAATCAGGTGTTTTACCTGCATCCCAGCTCGGGCCATTTCTTCGAAGCGGTCTATCTCGCGCCGCGCGGACTGAGCTACCGGGTGCTGCCGCTGCCCAACGAGATCACGACCTCGCTGCCGCTGAGCGACGAGGAAATCAAGAACGGGGAGGCCTTCTGGGATCAGGCAACCACGGCGCTGCCGCCCGGCGGCGGGTCGGTGGACACCGCGGGCATCGAAGGCGTGTACGTGGATCGCGGCTGCTCCCGGGCGTTGGACATCTGGGCCGTCCGGCTCCAGCGCCACGGACACCTGGCCGAAGCGGGAAAACGCTTCACGCAGGCCCTGCAGTACGCCCCGAAAAACCTGCCCGCCCAGATGGGGAAGGAATTCAACCAGGCGCTGGTTCAGAAAAAACTGCCGCCGCTGGACCTGACCCACCCCCTCGACCTCGGCGACAAAACCACGACGCTCGGCGACCTGCTGGCGCGTTGGGGACCGTTTGACCACCCGGAATGGACGTTCCGCGTCGGGCAGGCGTTCGCGAATTTGACCTACTTCCGTCAGGCCCTCTTCGAGCTGGGCCGGGTTCACGACCTGTATCCCCAGGAGCCGATCGTGGACGTGGTGTTCCGCAACACGCACGCCCTGACCCTGCTCAGCTTCGGCCAGGAAGCCCGGGCGCTGGCGGAAGCGCGGGCGCTGGCGGAGGCGTATCCGAAGAGCAACCTCGCCCTGGAAACCCTCACCCAGGTGTATCTCTACCAGGGTGACGCCACCAACGCGCTGGCCAACGTGAAACGGCAACTGGCGTTGAACCCGGACAACGTGCGCGCCCTGCTCAACGAGGGCGCCCTGCTGATCCAGCTCAAGGATTACGACGCCGCGGTGCAGGCCATGAACCACCTGCTCACGCTCGATCCCAAGAACGACCCCGCCCGCCTGAACCGGGCCATCGCCCTGCTGCAAAGCGGCCAGCTCGACGCCGCCCGGCAGGATTACGAGGCCCTCCTCAAAACCAAGCCGAATTACTACGGCCTGTATTACGGTCTGGGGGAAATCGCCTGGCGGCAGAAACGCAAACCCGAGGCCCTCGCCTACTACCGGAAATATCTCCAGTACGCGCCCCGCGGGACCGCCGAATACCAGGAAGTGGCCCGCCGGGTGAAGGAACTGGGCGGCTGAGCCGCTCGTCGCGACATGCGCGTCACCCACGTCATCACCCGGCTCATCGTGGGGGGCGCGCAGGAAAACACCATCGCCTCGGTGCTGGGATTGCGGCGGGCGACCGGCTGGGACGTGGACCTGATCGCCGGTCCCACCACCGGCCCCGAAGGCAGCCTCGAAGACCGGCTGCGGGAGCCGCCGGGATTGCTCACCGTGGTGCCGTCCCTCGTGCGCCCGGTGCATCCCTGGCGGGACGCGCGGGCGTGGCGGGCGTTGACCCGCCTCTTCCGGGCGCGCCGGCCGGACCTCGTCCACACCCACAGCGGCAAGGCGGGCTTTCTCGGGCGGCTCGCCGCGCGGTCGGCCCGGGTGCCGATCGTGGTCCACGGCATTCACGGGCCGTCGTTCGGGCCGTGGCAGGGGCGGCTGGCCAACTGGCTTTTCACCACCGCCGAACGCCGGGCCGCCCGCTGGACCACCCATTTCGTCAGCGTGGCCCACGCCATGACGGAGCAATACCTCGCCGCCGGCATCGGTCGGCCCGGACAGTTCACCCGCGTCTTCAGCGGGTTCGATCTCGACCCCTTCCTGGCCGCCCGCAACGATCCGGAAACCCGCCGCGCCCTCGGGCTGGCCCCGGAGGATTTCGTGGTCGGCAAGATCGCCCGCCTCTTCCGGCTCAAGGGACATGACGACCTGTTCGCCGTCGCGCCGGAGCTGGTCCGGGCCTGTCCCCGGATGCGCTTCCTGCTGGTGGGCGACGGCATCTGGCGGGAGCGTTTCGCAAAGCAGGCGCGCGAGCTGGGACTGGCGCGGCACTTCGTGTTCACCGGCCTGCGCCCGCCGGAGGAAATCCCGTCGCTGGTCGGCGTGATGGACGCGCTGGCGCATCTCTCGTGGCGGGAGGGACTGGCCCGGGCGCTGCCGCAGGCGCTCGCGGCGGGCAAGCCGGTGGTGAGCTGGGATTGCGACGGCGCGCGGGAGGCCTGTCGCGACGGCGAAACCGGCTTTCTGCTGCACCCCGGCGACCGCGCGGGCCTGCGCCGGGCGCTGCTGCAACTGGCCGAAGACGAACCCCTGCGCCGCCGGCTCGGCGAAGCCGGCCGCGCGTGGGCGCGGGAAAACTTCCGCGTCGAAACCATGGTGGCGGCCCTGGAAAAACTCTACCGGCGGCTGGCGGCGGAGGCGGGAATCACGCCGTGAAGTTTCCCGACGTCATCTACCTGCTCTCGCTGGCGGGTGGTTTTCTCGGCACGCTGCTGACGATGCCGTTCTGGCGCTGGTGGTGCCGGCGCGTGGGATTGCTGGACGCGCCGGGCCATCGCAAGATTCATCACACCCCCATCCCGCTGGCGGGCGGGCCGGCGGTGTTGACCGGCCTGCTGCTGCCGATCGCCGGGGCGTGGCTGGTGCTCTCCTCGGGGCTCCTGGATCCGGAAACCACCGCCAGGCTCCAGTACGGTCTGGCGCGCCGGGGCGGCCAACTGGCCTGCGTGCTGGGCGGCGCGTTGGGCATGGTGGCGCTGGGCGGGTATGACGACCGCCGCGAGCTCTCCGCCGGGGTGAAACTGGCCGGGCAAACCCTGCTGGCGGTGCTGGTGGCCCTGAGCGGGGTGCGGATCACCCTGTTCGTGCCCAGCCCGGCCTTTTCCCTCGTGGTCACCGTGCTCTGGCTGCTCACCGTGACCAACGCGGTCAACATCATGGACAACATGAACGGCCTCTGCGCCGGGCTGGGGGTGATCGGGATGGGCTACTTCGCGCTGGCCGCGGGGCTGGCGGGGCAGTACCTCGTGACCAGCCTGGCGCTGCTGATGTGCGGGGCGTTGCTGGGGTTTCTTCCGTTCAACTTTCCGAAGGCCACCGCCTTTCTGGGCGATTCCGGGAGCCACCTCGTGGGTTACCTGCTGGCGGTGCTGGCCATTTTGCCGGACTTCTACTCGACCGATCATCCCGCCCGCTGGGCCGTGCTGACCCCGCTGCTCGTGCTGGCGGTGCCGCTGGGCGACCTGCTGATGGTGATCTACATCCGCTGGCGGCTGGGCCGTCCCATCTGGCAGGGCGACAACAACCACCTCTCCCACCGGCTCGTGCGGCGCGGCCTGAGCCCGACCCGCGCCGTCCTGCTCATCTGGCTGCTGGCGGTCCTGCTCGGCGCGCCGGCCTTCGTGGGCCGTTGACGGCGACGCGAATCCTCCGCCGCGTTTCAGGGCCGCGCCGGCGTGACAACCTGGTAAAACCGCGCGCGGCTCGGAGACTGGGCGTCGGTGATCTCCACCGGGCAGACACAATCCCGCTCCGGCACGTCGGCCAGTTTGCGCCAGCCGGCGGGATCGTCCAGCGAATCCCGGTAGAGAAGGGAGTAGCTCTTCCCGGGCGCGGCGGTAAACCGCAGCGTCACGGTGGGGGCTTCCGTTCCGGAGACTTCGATCACCTCCACCCGCAGCCCGCTGGCCGGGTCTTGCGGATCGGTGCCGGCCCGGTATTCGGCCTGGTTGGTGAGGCCGTCCCGGTCGGCGTCCAGAAGGGCGTCGGCGGGGTCGTCCGGGTTGAGGCCGTGTTGTTCCTCCCAGTCGTCGGGCATGCCGTCGTTGTCGCGGTCGGGCGCGCCGGAGTGCGCGTTGCTGGCGCCCGGGGTGGGCGAGGCAAAGGCCACCAGCGGCCCGTCCGCCCCGTCCGGCAGGCGGCCTTCGGAGACCCCTTCGGTCTGCGCGCCGAACAGGATGTCGTCCACCAGCCAGCCGCGGGCGTCAAACAGGCCGATGGCTTCGCCCTTGCCCGCGAGCTTGAAGGGCAGGTGGTCGGCGCCTTGGGCGGGATCGCCGTCGGCGATCAATTCCAGGAAGGCATCCGCGCCGACACCGAGGAAGGAGAGCGGCGGAAAACGGAATTGCGCGCGGTCGTTGAGATCGTCGCTCAGGCGCAGGCCGTCCAGCGGGACGGGGAACGGGTCCGGGTTGTAGAGCTCGAGCCAGTCCGGTCCGGCGGCCGGCTTGGCGAGCCACTCGTTGATGCGGAGGTGGGCGGGATCGCCCAGGGCGGCGACCCGGTTGGTGGCATTGGGCGTGGGCCGGGCCAGGGTCCAGGCGCCGCTCGTTTCCGGAATCCGCGCGAGCGAGAAGTCGGCGGCCTGCAACCCGTAAATCACGCCGTCCAGCAATCCGCCGCCGGCGGCGGGGCGGTTGAAAAAGTAGAGCGCGCCGCCTTCCCGGCGCAGGCCGAAGCCGGTGTTGGTGGCGGAGGCCGGCTGCCGGGAATCACACGCGACGGTGAGCAACCCGCGCGGCGGAAGGAGCGTGTCGGGAGGAAACACCCACTTGCGCGGGGCTTGGGGATCGTCGGTCAGGCTGCATCCCGCGAGGTCGGCGGGCGCGTCGCCGGGATTGACCAGCTCGACCCAGTCGGTGGGCGGCCCGTCGGCGTGCGGATGGGAACGGTTGACGGCGAGCAGCTCGCTCAAACGGGCGGTCACCCCGCCCCCGGTGATGTTGGTCACGGAACGGTCCAGCTCCAGGCGGAGGCCGAACACCACGTCGCTGCTGGTGGCGCTGTGCTGGTGCACCTCGACGGCGAGGGTGTTCTCGCCGGGGTGGAGCAGGTCGGAGGAAAGCAGGTACGGCCCTTCGAGGCCGGCGTTGCTCACGGCGCGATCCGCCCGGGTGTCGTAGGTGACGTCGCCGTCGGGCAGGTGCCAGCGGAACAGCTCCCGGCCGTTGAGCCAGACCACCGCGCCGTCGTCCACGACGGTGAACAGCCGGAGCCGGGCGTCGGGAATCAGGGCGTCGAGCGTAAACCGGGCGCGGAAATAGTAGGTGATCCGGCCGAGGTCCAGCTCCGTGTTCTTGGGCGCCGGGAGCGAGGAGTTTTCGTGGTACAACAGGGCCGCGCCCTCCGGCCAGGCGGTGTCGTCGAAGCCGGGCAGGTTCCAATCGGCGGGCGCGGGGCCGTCCTGGTAGTAGCGCCACGTGTTGGTCAGGAGCACCAGCGGCCAGGTTTCGCTGACAATGTTCGTCACGCCGCCTTGCGGCGCGGGATTGGCGGCGCCGGGCGTGGGCAACGGCAGGGCGACGATGAGATCGCCGCCGTCGGGCATGCGGCCCTGGGCCACGTCCGGCCACGGCGCGTCATAGACCACCCGGTCCAGGGGGACGCCGTCGGCCCGGGCCAGGCCGATCATGCCCTGCTCGCCCGCCAGCTTGAACGGCAGATGACGCCCGCCGGCATTCGAGCCGTCCGCCCACAAACGCGTCACGGCGTGACCGTCCAGGAAACTCAACGGCGGGAAAACGTGGCGGTCCGGCCAGGTGATGGGCTCGTCGCTGAGCCACAGGCCGCCCAGGGCGACGGGCAGTTCGTCGCCGTTGTAAAGCTCGACGTAGTCCTCGACGAACAGATCCCGCGTGTTCGACAGCCATTCGTTCAGGCGCAACCGCGCCGGGTCGCCGAGCCGGAGCGCGATGTTGGGCGCGGCCGGGGTGGGGGTGTTCAACGTCCAGGTCCCGTCCGCGTTCCGGCCGAGGGAACGATCCGGGATTTGCAGCCCGAAGGTCACCGAATCCACCACGCCGCCGCCCTGTTCCGGCGCGGCGTAGAGGAGCACCGTCTCGCCGTCGCGATCCAGCGTGAAACCAAGGTGCAGGCCGGTGGTGTTGGTGGCGTGATCGGCGAACAGCAGCAGAAACCCCTCCGGCGCCAGGATGGTCCCGTCCGGGAAACGGAAGGCGTAGGGCGCGGCCGGGTCGGTGGTGAGCCCCATGCCGCCGAGGTCGAGCGGCACGCCGCCGTCGTTGTAGAGCTCGATGAAGTCCGGGAACGTGCCTTCATGCTCGAAGGCCGCGTCGTTGCGGGCGAGGATTTCGTTGAGCCGCAGCACGCTGCGGGCGGTGTCCACCGTCCACTCGCGCCGGACGGCGTTGGTTTCCGCCTGCCAGACGCCGGCGGAGTTTTGACCGATGGCCTCCAGCCGGTGCGGGCCGTTGGCCAGCGCGGACAACTCGACCGTGCTCCCCGCCGGGAGCGGTTCGCTCCAGTCGCCGCCGTCGAGCCGCCAGCGAATCTGGATCAGGCCGGGACCGCCGATCCGGAAGGTGGCGTTCGTATGATGCGTGACCGCCGCCGGGCCGCCGCCGACGGCCGCGCCGCCGGGAACCAGGCCGCCGCGGTCCAGCCCGAACGGCCCGCTGCCCCGCGCGGGCGAGCCGAGCCCCAGCCGGAAGGCCTCGCGGATGTTGTCCCAACTCACCGCCGAAAGGGTCATCAACCGGGGATCCAGCGAGAGGTTGGCCGGGCCGGGCCAGTTGGTGTCCTGCAGGATCGAGTGATCGGCGGTGACCACCGGCGGGGTGCCGTCGGCGGGCTGGAGATTCTCGAACAACCGGGCGTTGCCCCAGACGATGTCGCCGGAGAGATCGGCGCCGCGACCGGGATCCACGTCCCGCTCCGGCTCGTCGAAATTCACCGCCGCCTGCGTGCTGCCCACGATGGTGTCGTTTTGCGAGGTCAGAAACGCGCCGTTCTTCAGCAGGGCCGCGTGGTCGTTGTCGTAAAACAGGTTGCGCGCGGAGGTGATCTCCGAGTCGGTGTCGGTGGCAATGGCGTTCGAGGTGCTGGGACGCGGTTCGTCCTGATGGAAGTGGGTGAAGATGTTGCCCTCGACGTGGGCGTCGGTGCCGTCCAAATCGAGCGCGTCATCGCTGCCGCCGCTGAAGATGTTGTCGTACACCTGCAGGATGGGACCGGGCCGCCGGCCGCCGGTGAAGTCAATCACGTCGCTGTAGCCGGTGGTGCTGCCGAAGAAATTGTTCGCGATGATGACGTGGCCGTCCTTCGGCATGTCGTTGCCGTGGATGATCTCGTTCTGGCTGATGGTCGGAAACACGCAGTAGCGCACGTCCAGGGTGGAGTTTTCCGTCTCGATGATGGTGTCGTTGAGGCCCGACCAGGTGCAGCCTTCGAGCCAGAGGCGGGAGTTCACCACGCCCAGCGCGTGCGAACCGGCGCTGGCATGATCGAAATCCACGTTGACGAGCCGGTTGTCCGCCCGGGTGTTCGCGAAGGCCACCGGCCCCCAGCCGCCGCTGCCGCCCGGCAGGCGGGTCAGGCGGATGCGGGCCGTTTCCGTGCCCTCGGCCACCAGCCGACCGCGCACCTCCAGCCCGGCGCCCGGCAGGAAGTACACCGTCACGCCGGGTTCGAGGGTCAGGGTGCGTCCGGCGGGCACGGTCACCCGGCCGCGCACCTGATGCGGGCCGGCGGCGGCGCGCCAGGTCTCATCGGCGGACAACGTGCCGGTGTGAAGCGGGCCCATCGTGCCGGTGCGCCGCACATCCAGGACGGTTCGTTCGAGCTCCTCGCCACCGGCGTCCAGCGCCTGAATCAGGATTCGGTTTTCCCCGATCCGCAGCGGCACGGCGGCAGCCGTCCACGTGGCCGACCACGCCTCCCATTCCGCCGGCTGGCCGTTTACGAGCACCGAGCGCGTGGTCACCGGATCGGCCGTGCCGTGCAGGTCCACCGCGTCCGCGCTGGTTTGCGGCATGCCGTTTTCCTCCGGCAGGTCGCCGGCCGCCGTCAGGCCCGGCGTGACGCGCGCGCGCACCCAGGCGGCCCGGGCCAGTCCGAAATCGCGCATGCGGGTGATGGTTTTCGCGTCCGCCAGCCCCTCCAGCGTGCGTTCGAGCAACGCGCCGAACCGCGCCGGATCGAAAAGCGTCTCGCTCAGCCGCCGCAGCGTGGCGTGATAAATCGGCGCGAATTCCGGATGCTTCATGAAGGTGTTCAGCACCTTCACGCTGGTCATGCGAAACAGCCCGTCGTCAATCCGCTCCAGGGCGGTGCCTTCCCCGAGGATGCTGTCAAGGTCGTAGGGCAGCAGCAGAAAGCGGGGGTCTTCCACGCCTCGATAGAGGAAATAATCGTCCCCCGCGCCCATGCCCTGGTTGCCGTTGGCGAGGTTGGTTTCCTGGTTGTCCACAAGGGTTTCGAGGGCGAAATAGAGCATCCATTCCTCGACGTTCGCCACCTGGCGGACGTCCTCGACGTACGTCTCGGGCGGCGCTTCGTCCAGAACCCGGGTCAGCCCGATCAGGTCCGTCCAATCATCCACGCCGGTGTTCGTGCGCTTGAAATAATTTTCCCGGTAGGGATCCGGATCCTCGCCTTCGTAGGACAAATCCGCGCCCAGTCCGCTCATCCGCTTGCCGCGATAGAGATTGCCGGCGCTGTCGCGGGGGAACTGCCGCTCCGCGAAGGCGCGGTCGAGAACCTCGTTGCACACGTAGAACGGGAAGGGTTTCGGATGGTCCGCGGCGGGATCCACGTTGTTCACCCGCAGATGAACGGCCCGGCATTCCTGGGTGGGCAGGCCGGCCTGCCGATACAGCACGCTGCCGAACAACTGGGCGTGCGGATACTGGGAATTGAGGTTGACCGCCGTGACCCCCTTCCACGGCGCGTCGTGGGGAAAATTGACCCGGAAACTCTGCGGCGAGGCGCGGCGGCTGCCGTGGCCGCGATTGCGGATGCCCGCCCGGTAGCGCACCCGCGCGCCCCCGCCGTCCACGCTGATGAAGGTGCCGTTGAACTGGGCGTGGCTCCAGGTCTGGTCCCGCGTTTCGTAGGGCGGCTCCGGATGGTTGCGATTGATCTGGCGCAGCTCGTCCCGGTCTTCCTGGCGCAGAACGAGCCAGTAGGCGGGCAGGTCGCCCGCCGGCGGCGTGTCCACCACCTGATACAGGGCGTTGACCACCTGGACCGGTTCGCCGTCCCGATCGGCGGGCGCCGGCCAGGTGCGCGTTTGCCCGCCCGCGTCGGCCGCCCGGACGTAGAACTCCACGATGGTCCCGTCCGGCCGGGGCGGCAGCACCGCGCCAAACACCCCGTCATGGGGCGCGCCGTCGCCGGACCGGCCGTCGTCCCGCATCGCGGTTTCCTGAAAATCCGCCTCGCCGTCGAGCCGGTGACGCAGCGTGACCACCACGCCGGCGTCCTGTTCGTCGGTGATTTCGGCGGTGACGATCACGGACTCGTCCGAGCGCGGCAGGGCGGGGAAATGGCCCACCCGCCCGATCAGCGGCGCGAGGTCCGCGCTGGCCGTGGAATTGGGCGCGCCGGGCGTGCCGCCGTCCGGCAGGCTGGCGGCCCAGTTCCGGCCCGCGTCCACCGGCAGGTTCGGGTTGCGCAATTCCAACGAAGCCCCGCCGCCGTCCGCCCGGCTGAACCACTCCCAGCCGCGATGTCCGTAGTCCGGCTCCCCCAGCCGCCGTTGGCCCCAGTCGCCCTCGTCCGCGTAACGCACCACGCAGATCGTCCGTCCCCGGGCGTCCTCCAGCGCCACCTTCTCGCCGGAATTGCTCAGGATGCCCTCCCAGTCGCCGACCACGCTGGTCACGTCGGGGTGGAGGGCGCGGAAGACCTCCGTGTCCGCCGCCACCACGAGATAACCGCCCGCCGGCAGGGTGACGGGCGGAAAAGTGTAGTGCACCCCCGCGCTCAACCGCCAGCCGCCGAGCGCCACGGCGTCCGGCCCGGAGTTGTACAGCTCCACGAACTCCTCGCGCACGTCCTCGTCGGCGGGGTGGTACATCAGCTCGTTGATGAGCACCTCGCCGCGGACTCCGCCGCTTCCGGCCAGCGCCACGCCGAGCGCTCCCACTGCCATCCAATTTCGCTTCATCTTCATTCCATCCAACCGCGCCATCGCTTTCCGTTCGGCCGGCGCGCTTCCCGTGACGAACCGTCCCGTGAACGCCCCGGCTTGCGAAAACGCCCCGGCCGGCCGACGACGACCCGGGGCGCAGCCACGACGGCAGGGAAAACACATCCCGCCGGAAAAGAGGCCCGTCTGCATTGTCCCACGAAACAATGAGGCGGATTATGCAGCATGCGCCCTGCCAAATCTCATCTTTTTTCGCCCCCCGCGACGGCGCGCGCGCGGGACTCCGTTTCGCGCGCGAACCCGGACGCGCGCCGCGGGAAATGGAGGCTTGCGGGAGGATGCCCCAGGGATAAGGCTGGGCGTGCCCGGCCCGCTTGCGCGATCCCGATGCCGTTGCGCGCGGGCGGGCGGAAAGGCTTGTGGCTATGAGGCGTGTTTCTTGGTGGCGAAAGGTGGAAACCGGGTGGAAACAAAGGGAACGCGCGGCCGGACTGGCGGGGCTGCTCCTGCTGGCCGGCGGCGCGTCGCCCGGGGCGGCGGCGCAACCGGCGGCGCGTCCGCCCAACATCGTGCTGATTCTGGTGGATGACCTGGGCGCGGTGGATTTGAGCGGCTACGGCAGCCGCTACATCGAGACGCCGCATCTGGACGCGCTGGCCCGGCAGGGAATGAAGTTCACCCAGGCCTACGCCGCCTGCGCCGTCTGTTCGCCCACCCGGGCCGCCATTCTGACCGGCCGTTACCCGGCGCGGCTCGGCATCACCGACTGGATCCACTACGGCGCGCGCGAACGCCAGGCCGAGCAGCTCGGCCGTCATCTGGAAGGCTACGTCCACGCCCGGGGCCGCGCGCTGGACACCCCCATCAACGGGGCGTTCCTGCCGCACGCGGAGGTCACCCTCGCGGAGCTGCTCCAGCCGCTGGGCTACCGCACCTGCCACA
Organism: uncultured Verrucomicrobiota bacterium; assembly: GCA_964601985.1. Taxonomy (GTDB): domain Bacteria; phylum Verrucomicrobiota; class Verrucomicrobiia; order Limisphaerales; family J093; genus J093. The sequence goes on along the minus strand of CAZRPT010000246.1, from coordinate 4,595 downwards.
TCGGCAAATGGCACCTCGGCGGCACGCGCTGGCTGCCGGAGTCGCAGGGGTTCGAGCAAAACATCGGCGGCACCCGTTACGGCGCCCCCGGCAGCTACTACGATCCGTTTCCCAAACAGGACACCTACCCCCGCACCGCCATCAAGGCCCGGAAGAGCGGCGAGTATTTGACCGACCGCGAGGGCGAGGAGGCCGAGGCCTTCATCCGGGCGCACCGGGACGAGCCGTTCTTTCTCTACATGGCGCATTACGCCGTGCACGCGCCGATCCAGCCCCGGAAGGATTTGCTGAAAAAATATCAGGAGAAGCCGATCACCACCAAGCAGCGCTGCCCGGAATACGCCACCATGGTCGAGAGCGTGGACCAGGCCGTCGGGCGGATTCTGGCCGTGCTGGACGAGCTGAAACTGGCCGACCAGACGCTGGTCATCTTCACCTCCGACAACGGCGGCGCCAGTCACGTGCGTTGTCACGGCGTGCCGGCCACCGACAATTCCCCCTTCCGGCGGGGCAAGGGCTTTCCCTACGAAGGGGGCATCCGGGAGCCGCTCATCGTGCGCTGGCCCGGGCACGTGCCGGCGGGCACGGTCGAGGACACCCCGGTGTGCAGCATTGACCTGTTGCCCACCATCGCCGCCGTCACCGGCGCGAAACCGCCGACGGATCGCGTGATTGACGGCGTCAGCCTCTGGCCGCTGCTCACCCGGACCGGCAAACTCGCGCGCACCACGCTCTACTGGCATTTTCCGCATTACTGGTGGGGCACGAACGTGCGCCCGTACAGCATCATCCGGGACGGTGATTGGAAGCTGATCCATTTCTACGAAACCGGCCGCGACGAGCTCTACCACCTCGCCACCGACCTCGGCGAACAGCACGACCTGGCCGCCCGGGAACCGGAACGCGCGGCGCGGTTGCGGCGGAAACTCGAAGCGTGGCTGGATGCCGTCCACGCCAAACGCCCCCGACCCGCCGCCGAAACGCGCCGTTGAAGCTCCCTTGTCATGTCGCTCCAACAACTGATCCAACTGCTGCCCTCCTTCGGCGTGATTGCGCTGGTGGTGCTGGCCTTGTTCATCGTGCACCGGTTCGTGCTGCGCGGTCATCAGGCCAATCCGGGGCGTCGCTTTCGCAACCAACTGCTGATGCTCGGCCTGACGCTGGCCGGCGCGGTGGTGGTCATTTCCGTGCTGCCGGTGAGCAGCGCCTTGCGGGGGCAGTTGCTGAGCCTGCTGGGCATCCTCTTCAGCGCCGCGGTGGCGTTGTCATCCACCACCCTGCTGGGCAACGCCATGGCGGGCATCATGCTCCGGGCCGTCCGCCCCTTCCGGCCCGGCTACTTCATCGAGGTCAACGGCTATTTCGGGCGGGTGTCGGAGATGGGCCTGTTTCACACCGAAATCCAGACCCAGGACCGCGACCTCATCACGCTGCCCAACCTTTTTCTGGTCACGCACCCCGTGAAGCGCATCCGTCCCTCCGGCACGATGGTCTCGGCGCGGGTGTCGCTGGGTTACGATCTGCCCCACACGCGGGTGGAGCCGCTGCTCATCGAGGCGGCGCGCGCGGCGGGCTTGAAGGATCCCTTCGTGCGCATCCTGGACCTGGGCGATCACGCCGTGACCTACCAAGTCAGCGGCCTGCTCGAGGAGGTGACCCAAATCCTCGCCGTGCGGTCCAAGTTGCGGGCGGCCATGCTCGACACCCTCCACGGCGCGGACGTGGAAATCGTCTCGCCCCGGTTCCAAAACGAGCGGCGGTTGCCGGACGCGCAACGCTTCATCCCGCCCTCCGCCCCGTCGCCCGCGCCCGAAAGCGCCCCCGGCGACGCGGAGACCCTCGTGTTCGACAAGGCGGAGGAAGCCGCCTCCCTCGAGGCCCTGCGCACCCGGCGCGAGGAGCTGGAGAAGCAGCTTGAAGCGGCTCGCGCCCGGGCCAGGGAAACCGGCGCGGAGGGGGACGAGCGGGAGGCGGATCGCTTGAAGGATCGGTTGGAACGTCTGGAGCGGCTGATCACCCGGCGCGAAGCCAGCGTGGCGGAGAAGGAATAACCCGCCCGCAAAAACCAGTTGGCGTCGGGCGCGGAGCGGGGAAGAGCGGCCCGCCGGCGGCGATCTCCCCCGGGGAGCACCCGCCTCCGGCGGGCCGGGCCGGGCGCCCGGCGTGCTCCCGGGCGTTCCCCCGCATCACCGGCCCCGGAGGGCGCGGGAGTTCACGGGCGTCAGATCATTGGTTCGCACGGCGCGCAGCTTGGCGGCCATTCTCTTTTTGAATTCCGCCACCACCGTCGCGTATTCCGGCTTGCCGGCGAGGTTCGTGAACTGTTTCGGGTCCCGCTCCATGTCGTAGAGTTCGATCCCCTTCGCGGCATCCTCGCCATACTGGATGTAGGCCCATTTCGCGGTGCGCAGCAGGAAACCCTGTCGCATGGGGGCCACGTCGAAAACGGCGTCGCGCACTTCGCGGGTCGGGTCGTCGAGCAGCGGCGACAGGTCCTTGCCCTGAAGCCGCTCCGGCACGCCAAGCCCGCACAGCGCGGCCGTGGTGGGAAAGAGATCGAGCAGTTCGACGAACGAGTGGCAGACGCCCGGTTTCTTTCCGGGCACGCTGATGATGAGCGGCACCCGGGCGCTTTCCTCATGGAGGCTGACCTTTTCCCAGAAACCGTGTTCGTCGAGATGGTAGCCGTGATCGGTGGTGAAGATGACGATGGTCTTGTCGGCGAGACCGGCCCGGTCGAGCGCGTCGAGCACCTTGCCGACTTGGGCATCCAGGTACCGCACCGCCGCGTAGTATCCGCCCAGGGCCTTCTTCTGGCGGCGGAGGTCGAGCTGCATGTTCCGGTTGTTCTTGTAGTTGATGCCGGGTTTCGGGATGTCGTCCCAATCGCCGGGCCGTTGTTCGGGCAGGGACAGTTTCGCGTATGGCTTGAACGGGGCGAAATAATTCGCCGGCGCCACGAACGGCACGTGGGGGCGCACGAACCCCACCCCGAGCCAGAAGCGTTCGCCCTTGTGTTTCTCGATCAATGCGCATGCCTTGGCGGCGGTTTTCCCGTCGGAATGCGCCAGATCGCCGCCGAACGCCTCGACGACGACCAGCGTGTTGCCGCCCATCACCGGTTTTTTGCCGTCCGGATTGCGTTCGAGGGTTTCGCCGTCGCCCGGCGCCTTCCACTCCGGCCCCGGGCTGTTGAAGCGCTCCGTCCAGCAACGGGGATCATCCGCCCCGTTGCTGCCGCGTTCGATGTCCCCCGGCACGCCCATGTGGAAAATCTTGCTGACCCGGGCGGTGTAGCAGCCCGCGTTCTTGAAATACTCCGGCCACATGGCGCGGTCGCCGAGGCGGGGGCGGGGATTCCGGTAGCTCAGCTCGCCGGTGGCGTGCGGATAATAGCCGGACATCAACGAAGCCCGCGACGGCCCGCAATACGTCCCCTGACAATAGGCGCGCGTGAAGAGCATCCCCCGCGCCGCGAGCCGGTCAATGTGCGGCGTCCGGCAAACCCGGTTGCCGTAGCACGAAAGCGCCGTGGCGGTCAGATCGTCCGCCATGATGAGCAGCACGTTGTACGAAGGCCGCCCCCGTGACGCGCCGCCCGCGGCGGACGCCGTTCCCCAGCTCCACGCGATCAGGAGCAGAAAAAAAGCCGTGCGTTGCATGGAAACATCATGCGCCCGCCGGGACGTCCCCGCCAGAGCAAAACCGTCGCGCCCGCCCTCCCGCCGGCGCTTATCCGCTTGCCGGCGCGACGAGGGGCTTTCAGGATGGCGGCATGACAACACGCCCGTTTTCAAAACGCGAACGCCTCTCCCGCCGGCAATGGCTGCGCGCCGGCGCGGCGCTGCTGGGCGCGCCCCTGCTGTCGCGGGCCGCCACGCCGCCACGCCGGGTGGTCGTCTGGTCCGAATGCACGGCGCCGCCCCATGTCTATCCGGACGACATCAACGGCGCCATCGCCGCCGGGCTCAAGCCCCTGCTCCGCGGCTGGAACATCGAGACCGCCAACCTCTTCATGCCGGAACAGGGCTGTTCCCGGGCCTCCCTCGACCGCTGCGACGTCCTGATCTGGTGGGGACACAAACGCCACGCCCGGGTGAAGGACGAGTACGTGGACCGGATCGAACGGCGGGTGAAGGAGGACGGCATGGGCTTCATCGCCGTGCATTCCGCCCACTTCGCCAAGCCGAACAAGCGGCTCATGGGCACCCGCTGCAGTTGGGCGGCCTACAAGACCGACGGTTGCCGGCTCAAGGTGCATGTCAACGAACCGCAACACCCCGTCACACGCGGCGTGAAGGATTTCACCCTGCCGCGCATCGAACGCTACAGCGAGCCCTACCAGGTGCCGGAGCCCGCCGCCGTGCCGTTGACCGGCGCCTACGTTCACCCCGACGGCAGGACCGAATCCACCCGCGTGGGACTGTGCTGGCGGATCGGCCAAGGACGGATGTTCTATCTCTCCATCGGCCACGAAACCTACCCGAACCTCTACCGTCCGGAGGTGCAGCAAATTTTCGCCAACGCGGTCCAATGGGCCGCGCCGGAGCGCTGAACGCCAGCCCGACGCGCGTGACACCGTGGAAGCGCCCTTT
>CAZRPT010000245.1:0-3619 GCA_964601985.1 uncultured Verrucomicrobiota bacterium | reverse complement strand
GCGCCCGAGGCTTTTTCAGGCTTCGGTTTTACGGTGATTGCGACGGAAGCGGAGCGGGGGTAGAGATGGGGCATGCGGATCGTGGTCGCCATCACCGGGGCTTCCGGCAGCCTGTATGCCCAGCGATTGCTGGAGCAACTGGCCGGGCAGGAGGTGCATCTGATTCTCAGTCGGTACGCCGAACAGGTGGCGCGCGAGGAGCTGCCGGGCGGATTGCGGATGCCCGCCGGGGTCACGCGCCATTCGTTGGAGAGCATGGACGCCCCCTTCGCCAGCGGCTCCAGCGTCTGTGACGCCATGGTGGTCATTCCCTGCACGATGGGCACCTTGGGCCGGATCGCCCACGGCGTGAGCAGCGACCTGCTGTTGCGGGCGGCCGACGTGACGCTCAAGGAGCGGCGCAAGCTCATCCTGGTGCCGCGCGAAACGCCGTTGAACCTGGTCCATATCCGCAACCTCGAACTTCTCGCCCTGGCCGGCGCCGTTTTACTGCCGGCCAATCCCTCCTTCTATGGGCGTCCCGCCACCGTCGAAGCCGTGGCCGACACCGTGGTGGCGCGGGTGCTGGATCATCTGGGCCTTGCTCATTCCCTGGGGGCGCGCTGGCGGGAGGAGCCGGAGTGATGTCCCTCCCATTCCGCGTCGCTTTTTTCGTTGAAACGCTGAGCGGGAAGATTGCCTTGCGCGCATTTGAGCTTCCCCAAACTCCGAGGCATCTTTGCTGTCCCTTTTTATTCCCGCCACGAAGCCCGGCTTTTTTATCATGGGTTTCGCGAAAGGGCGGTTTTTGAGGTTCTCGATTGTTACCGTTGCCTTCCGTGGTTCGCTTCGGCTTCGCATGCCGCCGGCAGGGGGAAAAGCCGCGGGAAGCCGGATTTGAAAAAAGTCCCCGAAGAACTCGACCGTCACGAGACGCGCCTCGCCGCCGCGCGGGACGGGGCCGACGAATGGCTCCCATCACACCAACTGAACAGGAAGCGTGCGCTGTGACGAAGCGTTTGAATGCCGCCCGCGGGAAGGCGGAAAACCCGGATGTTCGACAAGGCCGAAATCACCAACGGGAAGGAGAACCCGCCGCTTCATCGTGACCGCTCCGAGCGGCAACGAAGAACAGCTCGAGAGTTTCGAGCCTTCGCCGATTTGCGGCGCATGAAACCAAGCCGCGTCAGCGGAAAAAGCTTTCCCGACGCAGGAGGGACATTCCGGCGGGGTTTGTGATTGCTCAAAAGGATCCGGAATGGCGACCGCCCAGATTTGAGGGACTGAGCAACAAAATTGTATTCCGAACCAATACGCGCGGTTTTCAGCGCCCGAGCAACGTGGACAAAAGAGAGTTTTTCACCAAAAAAGCAAAAATTTTGTTTTCAGCGGCTTTCGAGCCGCCCCCCCAATCGCCTTGACGCCCCGGCGCCGGGGCGAAATCGGATTGACACGGAGCGGCAAAGCGCGGGGGATTGAGCCGTGCAACCCAGAGTCGGCCTGGTTGATTTCATCGTTCGGTTCCGGTTCCCGGCGGGAGGGCGGTCGTCCGCCGGCGCCCGCCTTGCTGCCCGCTCATGACGAATCCGCTGCTTGCCCATTGTCTCGCCGTGGCCGACGCCGTGGAACGCGCCGCGCTGGAACTCGGCGCGGACCGCGGACCGCTGGCGTCGTTGCCCGCCCGGTGCGCCGCCTTTCGCGCGGCGTGCGAATCGGTGGCCACCAACCGCGGCCTGCGCCGGCTCACGATCGCCTTCGTCGGACCGCGCAACGCCGGCAAGACCACCCTGCTGACCGCCCTGCTGAACGATCCCGAGGCGGCGGCCAAACTCCCCCTCGGGGTGCGCGCGCCGGAATCCACCCGCAAGGTGATCTGGGTCGGCCCCGAACCGCCGGCGGAACTCGACCCCGCCACGGAGGAGTGGCTTCCCTGCGACCCACCCCGGTTGGAGGGACTCGACACGCCGGTGGAGTTCATTGACGTGCCGGGCTTCAACGACCGCGACCCGGCGGTGCGGGCGGCGGCCCGCCAGGCGCTGGATTCGGCGTGGGTGAAAATCCTGGTGGTCGAGGAGCGCGGCTTGGAGGCCTTTGCCACGCACGAGTACCTCGCCGCCGGGGACGGCTCGATCATCCTGCCGGTCGTCAACCAGGCCGGCGCGCCGAGCGGCCCCGACCTGACGGCGTTCAGCGCCGAGCTGGCCCGTCACCTGCCCGAGGCGCATCTGCTGCCGCCGGTCGTGGTGCCGGACTTCCAGCGGGAAGGCGCCGATCGCGGGGCCGTTCTCGCCGAAGCGCGTGAATCACTGGCCGCCGCGCTGGCGACGGCCGTGAAGGAGCGGGCCGGCGAAAGCGGCTGGGCGGCCGCCCTGGCCCAGCCCCAGCTTCAAGCCCGCTTGCGCCGGTTTCTGGCCGAAGTCCGCCAGACCGCCCGCGCCGCCCTCCCCGCCACCGCCGACGCCCTGGCCGAGGTGGACGAAGCCGAGACCGCCCTGCCCCACCGCGTGCTGGAGGGCCTGCTGGGCGAGGAACGTCCGTTGCTGGCGCTGTTGCGGGGGCGGTTCCGGGCGCTGCTGCTGGACAACACCCCCCTGCTCTGCTTCCCGTGGCGGCTGACGCTGGCCGTGGCCAACCTGCTCTGGGGCGCGCTCGACCGGTTGCCGCTCATGTTTCTGGGCAGCGTGCCTTCTTGGATTTCCGCCGGCCTTCGGGCGGCCAGGAACCTCCGATCCGCCGGCGAACTGGAAACCCTGGCGCGGGAAGGGCTGCGAACCCAGTTGGAGGAGCAGGCCCGCCGGGTCATCCAGCCCAAGCTGCGGGCCCTGCACGAAAGCCTCCGGGTGGACCTGCACGCCGACGCCCCCCACCCGGCGGACGCCTCTCCCACGCTGGAGGCGGAGGGCGCCGCCGCCCTGCAACGCGAGTCCACCGCCGTGTTTCAGAGCGCCATTGAAAAGACCGCGCCGGGACGGGCCTTCGCCTTCCTCAACGGCTTCCTCGGAACCGCCCTTTTCTGGGGCCTGTTCATCTGGCCGCTGGGCGCGGTGTACCTGCAATACGGAGAGGCGGTCGCGGCGGTGTGGACGCGACAACCGGACGCCGCGGGACAGTTCCCCGCCTCGTTGCTGGGTTTGCTGGCCTCCTCGGCGGTGCTGGCCCTGCTGCCGATGGGGCTCTGGCTGCTGCTCACCGTTGCCTGGGTGACCCGCCGGGGCCGGGTGCGCCGCTGCCTGCGGGAGCTGCGTCGCGCCCACGAAGCCGCCCTCCAACGCATGGTCGCCGAAGGCACCCTCCTCATCCGCCTCGCCGACCGCCGCCTCGCCGCCGTGCGACGTCTGCTGGGCACGCCCCAAAGGGGTCAGTAGTATTTTTCAAATCCAAATCTCGGAATCCGAAAATAATTATTGGTGGAAAAGCTGGTTGGATCGTGACCACCTGAGAGCTGGTCGGAAAACGCGGAGTTTCCCAACCCGGCGTTCTCCGGCAAATTCCAAGTGCCCGTCGCCCGGAGGCTGACGGAGGGCGCGCTTTCGGCGCGGGCGGTTTCGGGCCTGCGGGGGCGGGTTTGCGCTTGGCAGCGACGCGAAATCGCGCGAAATCTCTGCCCGTGATGAACCATCCCCATCAGCCTTTTCCGGGG
>CAZRPT010000244.1:0-29121 GCA_964601985.1 uncultured Verrucomicrobiota bacterium | reverse complement strand
CGCGGGTTTGGCGGGCGCGCCGGGGATTGCCGCCGCCCGCGGGGACGGGGTAGGGTGGGGCGACCCGAAAAGGCGCTCGTCGCGGGGACGGGAGGTTCGGTGTCGGGATTTCAACACGCTTATGAATTTGTTTTCCGGCGGTGGGAAATGGGTGGCGGTTGCGTTGGTGGCCGGGATGGGCGGACCGGGCGGGCGCGCCGGGGCGGAGCGGGTGGACTGCCGCGAGGCGCGGGCGGATTTTCCGGCCGCAAAGCCGGCGGCCGGGTCGCGACATTACGCGCCGGACTGGCGGGTGGATTTGCGGCATCTGATCCTGGACGTGACGCCGGATTTCGCCCGTCGCACCGTGCGCGGCACGGCCACCTGGCGGCTGGCCCCGTTCGCGGAACCGGTGCGCGAGCTGCGTCTGGACGCCGTGGATCTGACCATCTCAAACGTCACCGCCACGGCCGCCCTGAAATCGTGGCAGGTGGAGCCGGACGCGGTGCGGCTCACGTTCGATCCCCCGCTTTCGCCGGAACACGAGGTGGAGATCCGGCTGCGCTTCTTCGCCGAGCCGCGCGGCGGGATGTATTTCCGCACGCCGGAATTGGGCTACTCCGCCGAGGACACCCATTTGTTCACCCAGGGCGAGGCGCAGTGGGCGCGGCATTGGTATCCGTGTTTCGACGCGCCGAACGAACGCTTCACCTCGGAAATCATCTGCCATGCGCCGGCGGACATGGTGGTGTTGTCCAACGGGCGGCTGCTCGGCCGGGAAGTGGACGCCCGAAGCGGGCTGGCCACGGTGCATTGGGCGCAGGAGCTGCCGCACGCCAATTACCTCATCGCGCTCGTGGTGGGCCGGTTCGCCGCCCTGACGAACCACTGGCGCGACGTGCCCCTGAGTTTTTACGTGCCGCAATCAGAGGCGGCCCTGGCGGAAAACTCCTTCCGGGACACCCCCGACATCATGGCTTTCTACGAAAAGGAGATCGGCGTGCGATATCCGTGGGCCCGGTACGCCCAGGTGTGCGTGCGGGATTTCGTGGCCGGCGGCATGGAAAACACCTCCCTCACCATCCTGGGGGATCGGACGCTGTTTCCCGCCGCCACCGGCACCTTGCACAGCAGCCGGGAGCTGGTCGCCCACGAAATGGCGCATCAGTGGTTCGGCGATTACGTCACCTGCAAGGACTGGTGCCATCTCTGGCTGAACGAGGGCTTCGCCACCTACTACGAAAATCTCTACGAGGGACACAAAGAGGGACGCGACGAATTTCTCTACCAGATGTACCGCGACGCCCGGAGCGTCCTGATGCATCCCGACGACCAAACCCCGATTGTGACCCGGACCTACGCCAAACCGGACGACCTGTTCGGCTGGCGCGTTTATCCCAAGGGCGCCTGGGTGCTGCACATGTTGCGGTGCCAGCTCGGCGAGGCGTTGTACCGGCGCGCCATCCGGACCTACCTCGAACGGCACGCCCTGGGGGTCGTGACCACCGACGATTTGCAGCGCGCCTTCGAAGCCGTGTCGGGCCGCGAGCTGGACGCCTTTTTCGATCAATGGGTGTACCACGCCGGCACGCCCGTCCTGGACGTCAGCTACCAGTGGGACGCCCCGAACCGGCAGGCGCGAATCCGGGTCCGGCAGACGCAGAAAACCTCCGCCCGGGTGCTGTTGTTCCGCTTCCCGCTGACCTTTCGCTTCCAGGGGCGGGACTACACCGAAGACCGGGAGGTGACCATTCACCAAGCGGCCGAAGACTTCGCCTTCTCCCTGCCGGCGGCGCCGCGCCGCGTGCGCGTGGATCCGGAATACACCCTGCTGGCGCAAATCCACTTCACCCCGCCCCGCCCGATGCTGCTCGCCCAGTTGGACGATTCCACCGACATGCTGGGCCGGCTGTTCGCCGTGCGGACCCTGGCGCGGGGGGAGGACGCCGCCACCGTGGCCCGGCTGGGCCGGGTGCTGCGCGAAGACTCATTTTACGGCGTGCGTCTCGCGGCTTCGCAGGCGCTCCGGCGCATCCACAACGAAGCCGCGTTGACGGCCCTGCTGGCGGGCTGGCGGCAGGCGGACGACCGCGTGGCCCGCCAGGTCCTGCGCGATCTGCGGGGCTTCTACTCGGACCGCATCCTGGCCGTGTTGCGCGAGGTGATCGCCCACACCCCCAACCCCGAGCTCCGCGCCGAAGCGGTGCAGGGTTGGGAAGCTCACGTCACCCCGGAAAGCGAAATCCTGCTCCGGCGGATGCTCCGCCTTTCCTCCTTCCACAACGTCGTCGCCAACGCCGCCATCCAGACCCTGCGCGCGCAGGACGATCCCGCGTCCGTCGCGCCCCTGCTGGCCGTGCTCAAGGAGCGGCGCGCCGCCTTCCGCGCCCGTGATTACGCCGTCGCCCTGCGCGCGCTGGCCTTTCTGGCCCGCCGGCGGACAAACCCCGTGGCCGTGCGGGAGTTTCTGCAACAGGCCACCCGCGCCCGCCGGCCCGCCGTCCGCCAGGCGGCCTTGACGGCGCTGGGCGAATTGAACGACCCCCGCGCCATCCCCGTCCTCGCCACCTTCGCCGAAGGCCGCGATGCCGACAATCCCGAGGTGAAAGCGGCCCGGGAGGCGATCAAGACCCTCCAGGCCCACCGCCCGCCCTCGCTGGAACTGGGCGCCCTCCGCCGCCAAGTCCGCGAGCTGCGCGACACCCAGCGTCAGCTCCGCGAAACCCTGAACGCCCTCCGGCAACAGCTCGACTCCCGCGAAAAGGAGAAATAGCGGGTTCGCGCGGGACATCCCCGCCCCCGGTCCGGCGTTCCGGCTTTCGGGATTCGGATTTCCTTCGGCCCTCGGTTCTTCGGTCCCCCGGATTTTCCGCAACCGGTTTCCTGCTGTTTTCCGGGGCGTGGATGAGGTTAGGATGCGGCGCGGCCGCGCAAGGGCGGTCGCGCGAATCGCGCATACGTGCCCATGAAGGTTCTGTTGATTGGTGGTGGAGGGCGGGAACACGCCCTGGTGTGGAAACTGGCCCGGTCGCCGCGTCCGACCCGGCTCTGGTGCGCCCCCGGCAACGCGGGCATCGCCGGGGAACGGCTCGCGGCCAATGGCGCGCCGGTCGAGTGCGTCCCGCTCGGCGCGGAGGACCTGCCCGCCCTGCTGGCGTTCGCCCGGGAGCAGCGTCCCGACCTGACGGTGGTGGGGCCGGACAACCCGCTGGGCGCGGGCATCGTGGACCTGTTCCAGGAGCACGGTTTGCTCATCTGGGGGCCGAACCGCGCCGCCGCCCGTTTCGAGGCCTCGAAGGCCTTCAGTCAGGAGTTCATGGAGCGGCACGGCATTCCCACCGCCCGGGCGGGGACGTTCACCGACCTGGCCGATGCCTCGCGGTTTGCCGCCGAGCTGGGCGGGCGGTGCGCCGTCAAGGCCGACGGCCTCGCCCTCGGCAAGGGGGTGATCATTTGTCGCGACATGGCCCAGGCCGACGCCGCGCTCGATCAGATGCTCAACCAGGGCGCCTTTGGCGAGGCGGGCCGGACGGTGGTGGTGCAGGAGCTGCTCGAAGGGATGGAGATTTCCCTGCACGCCCTGTGCGACGGTCGCGTGGCCCGGCTCTTTCCCTCCTCGCAGGATCACAAGCGCGCCGGCGAAGGCGACACCGGCCCCAACACCGGCGGCATGGGCACGTATTCGCCGGCCCCGTTTCTCTCGGAGGCGGAATTCAACGCCGTCTGCCGGGCCGTCATCGAGCCGTGGCAACGGGGCTGCGCCGCCGACGGGATTGATTTCCGGGGCATGCTCTACCCGGGCCTCATGCTCACCGCCGACGGTCCCAAGGTGCTCGAATTCAACGCCCGCTTCGGCGACCCGGAGACGCAGGTCTATCTGCCCCGGCTGAAGAACGATCTCGTGGACCTGCTGGAAGCCAGCGCGCGCGGAACGCTCGCCGAGCATGAGCTGGAGTGGAGCCCGCAGGCCTGCGTGTGCGTGGTGATGGCCTCCGCCGGTTACCCCGGCAGTTACGCGAAGGGCAAGCCCATCAGCGGCTTGGACGCCGTGGCCGAACTGCCGAACGTGAAGGTCTTCCACGCCGGCACCCGGTTGGAGGGCGACCAAATCGTCACCAACGGCGGGCGGGTCCTGGGCGTGACGGCGTGGGCGGACGACCTGGCCGCCGCCCGCGACGCCGCCTACGCCGCCGTGGAGCAAATCCATTTCGAGGGCGCGCAATTCCGCCGCGACATCGCCGCCAAGGCCCTGAACCGCTGAACGCCATGAACCGCTTCCGCCTCGCGCAACTGAAGTCCGCCACCCCGACCCGGTGGGGCGTCGTCTTGGGGATCCTGCTGGGAAGCCTCACCGGCCGGCCGGCCGACCCGCCGCCCGCGCCGCCGTTCGCCGAGCTGTTCGGCGTCATTCGGAGCAACCTGACGAGTGTCACCCCGGCGGAGCTGAATCGCGCCGCCGTGCGGGGGTTGCTCGACCAGCTTCGCCCCCGGGCCCTGTTGCTGCCGGAAACGCCCGCGCCCGAGCCGGCCACCAACCTCATCGTCGCCGCCACCTTGTACGAGGAGCACTTCGCCCACCTGCGCGTGGGACGGTTCGCGCCGGGGCTGGCGGAGGAGTTTGCCCGGCGGCTCACCGAATTGACCGAAGGCAGGGACCGCGAAGGGCTGGTGCTGGATCTGCGCTTCGCCGCCGGATGGGAATACGCCGAGGCGGCGCGGCTGGCGGACTTTTTCCTGAACCGCAAGGTCCCCCTGCTGGACTGGGGCGGGGGCATGAAGGAAGCCTCCCCCGAGGGGCGCTACTTCTCCGCGCCGGTCACCGTGCTCATCAACCGGCGCACCTCCGGCGCCGCCGCGGCGCTGGCCGGGATATTGCAGCGGGCCCACGCCGCGCTGCTCATCGGCGAACGCACCGAAGGGGACGCCTTCGCCTTTCGGGAATTCCGCCTGTCGGACGGCAGCCGGTTGCGGCTGGCCGAAGGACGCGTCCGTTTGGGCGACGGAAAGGAGCTGCCCGAGGCGGGCATCGCGCCGGACCTCGAAGTTTCCGTGCCGCTCGACGAGCAACGGGCCTATCTCAAGGATCCCTGCGTGGCGCTGGCCAACGCCACCAATCCCGCCTCCCGCACGCCCCGGGACGCCGGGCGCCGCCTGACCGAGGCCGATCTGGTGCGGCTGCACGATCGCGGGTTCACCCGCCCCGGCGCCGGGCCGTTGCCGGAAAACGTCCTGACCAACGTCCCCGACGCGAAGGCCGAATCGCCGCCCGTCATCACCGATCCCATGCTGGCCCGGGCCTTGGATCTGCTCAAGGGGCTTGCCATCGTGCGGGCGGCACGGAAGTAATCCCCGCGGGGGCGAATCCCCCGGCGGGAAAAACGCATCCGGTTTGAGCAGCAAAAGAAACAAGCCGGCCCACGCGGAAGTTTCCGGGCGGAAAAAACGCGCCGCCCGCGCGTCCCGTTCCGCCCCGCCGGCGGATTCCGCGCGGAAGGCGGGGGCGCCCACCGAGGTGCTGGATTGCGTGCCGGACGGGGTGTTCACCGTGGACCTCCAGTGGCGGATCACCTCCTTCAACCGGGCGGCGGAGCAAATCACCGGCGTGCCGCGCGCCGAGGCGCTGGGACGGCGCTGTTGCGACGTGTTCCGCGCCTCCATCTGCGAAACGGCGTGCGCCTTGAAGCAAACCCTCTCCACCGGCCGCCCCCTCGCCAACAAGGTGGTCTATATCGTGGATGCCCACGGGGAAAAAATCCCCATCAGCATCTCCACCGCCCTCCTCCGGGACGAGCGCGCCCGGGTCATCGGCGGGGTGGAAAGCTTCCGGGACCTGCGCCTGGTGGCAAGCCTGCGCGAGGAGGCGCGCCGGCAGGATTCCTTCGCCCACATCATCGGACGCAGCGCCCGGATGCGGGAATTGTTCGACCTGCTGCCGGCGGTGGCCGAGAGCGGCAGCACCGTCCTGCTCGAAGGCCCCAGCGGCACCGGCAAGGAGCTGCTGGCCCGCGCGATCCATGAATTGTCGGAGCGCCGGGACGGACCGTTCGTGGCGGTGAACTGCGCCGCCCTGCCGGACACGCTGCTCGAATCGGAACTGTTCGGCTACCAGGCCGGCGCGTTCACCGACGCCCGCAAAAGCAAGCCCGGCCGGTTCGCCCGCGCCGAGGGCGGCACGCTGTTTCTGGATGAAATCGGCGACATCTCCCCCGCCATGCAAACCCGCCTGTTGCGGGTGTTGCAGGAACGGGTGTACGAACCGCTGGGCGGCGTGAAACCGGTCCGGGCCGACGTGCGCATCGTGGCCGCCACGAACAAGCGCCTTCAGCAGTTGGTGCAAGAGGGCGCCTTTCGCGAGGATTTGTTTTACCGGATTCACGTGGTCCGGCTCGAACTGCCGGCGTTGCGGGACCGCCGCGAGGACATCCCGCTGCTGGTGGACCACTTCATCGCCCGCTTCAACCGGTTGAAGGGGCGCGACGTGGCGGGCGTGTCGGACGCCGTGCTGGCGCGGCTGATGGAACACGACTTTCCCGGCAACGTGCGCGAGCTGGAAAACATCATCGAGCACGCCTTCGTCCTCTGCCGGGGCGGCTTGATCGAGCTGGCCCATCTGCCGCCCCACTTGCGCGGGGAAACCGGGGACGGCGTGAGCGGCCTGCGCCCCGGCATGACGCTGACGGCGATGGAAAAAGTCCTCATCCGGGACGCCCTCCGCCGCCATCAGGGCAACCGCGCCGCCGCCGCGCGGGAATTGGGCATCAACCCCAGCACCCTGTTCCGCAAACTCAAGGCGTGGGGCTGGGAGAAGTAACCCGGCGTTACTTCCGCCGTGCCCAGGCGGGGACGCGGATGGCCCCCCGCGGAGCGTCCGGCGGAATGAACGGCTTGAGGTCCAGCAGCGGCGTGTTCTCCCAGGCGTCAATCCGGTCCACCGTCACCACCGCGTCCTTGACCGACACGATTTCGCACACCGTCAGCGCGATCAAATTGGGCCGGACCGGCGCCCGGCAGGCGAACACCCCCACCTCCGGATTGCGGGGATTCCCCCGGGGATGCACGCGCAGAATGGCGCGTTGGCGGGGATTGTCGTTCCGGTCAAACCAGTAGAACACATTCACGTGCGACCACTCCGCCAAGCCCTTCAGCGCCGCGACATAGGGCGTGAAGACGCGCAGCCGGGCGCGCTCGCCGGACCGCTCCACCCGCCCGATGGGGCGCACCTGAAAGACGGTTTCCGCGGAAGCGGGAGCGGAAGCCGCGGCTCCGGCGGCGGGCAGCAACGCCGCCAGACCGCCGCCCGCCGAGAGCTGCGCCGTTTGTTTCACGAAGGCGCGTCGCGTGGCTGGTTTCATGCCGACACCTTACGCCGCCGGCCCGTCCCATGCCACTCCCCTCGTCGCCGTCCCGGACGAACCGGAAGAAAGGAGGTAAAAAGCGGCGAGGGCATGACCGCTCCCCGGGCGCGGAAATCCGAATCCCCCCGAGGGAAATCCGAAGACCGAAATCCGAAATCCGAAATTCTTCGCGCGAAAGCGCGACACCCGGCAGGGCCGGGCAACGTCCGGGGGAACGAGGCGCGCCCCTGTAGGCCGGGTCTCCCGACCCGGCGTTTTCCGACCGGCCCTGAAGGGGCAGGATTGAGGCAACCGCGGAACGCGGCCGCGGGGGACCGAGGGGCGGGGGCGCCCCTCGGGGCACGCGAGGGCGCGTGCGCTCCCCTCCTGCGGCGCGGGCTGGCAGCCGGCCTGAAGCCGAGGAGCATTTTGCGCCTTTCCGGCAGGCTTTTATGCTCCGGTGGCGGGCTTGATTTCCCGCTCTTTATCGTTTTTCAGACGGGCTCTTACAGCCGTTCCCGGAGGGCGGCAGTGCTGCGTTCCAGCACCTCCCGGTGGAGCGAGTTGCCGTGGGCGTCCATGGTGACCACCGCCGGGAACCGCTCGGCCTCGAATTCCCAGATGGCCTCGGGCGAACCGAACTGCTCCATGAGATACACGTTGCGGACCTTGACGATCCGCTCGGCGAGCACCTGGGCGGCGCCGCCGATGGCGTGGAGGTACACGCAGCCGTGTTCGCGGCAGGCCGCCAGGGTGCGGTCGCCCATGCCGCCCTTGCCGATGATGGCCCGCAGGCCGAACCTGCGGATGATTTCGCCCTGATAGGGCTCTTCGCGGATGGAGGTGGTGGGGCCGGCGGCGACGACCTTCCACGCGCCGGCGTCATCCTTGATGACCACCGGTCCGCAGTGGTAGAGCACGCCGTCCTGAAACCGCACCTCGGGCGGCAGCTCGCCGCCTTTGAACAGGTATTTGTGGACGGCGTCGCGGCCGGTGTAGAGGACGCCGGTGATTTCCACGGCGTCGCCGACCTTCAGCGAGCGGATGGTTGCTTCGGAAATCGGAACGGTAAGCGGGGTCATGATGCGAAAGGGAGTTGGGGTTAAACCAAGGCGCGGTCAATACAGCCAGTCGGTCACGGCGCCGTCGGCGTCGAGGGTCGCGCCCTGACGGCGGAAGGCCCAGCACATGTAGCTGACGCTGACGAAGTAGGAGGCCGGCACGCGGTTGAGGGCGCCGATCTTCACGCCCAGCAAGGTGGTGCGTCCGCCGAAACCCATCGGGCCGATGCCCAGCTCGTTGGCGGTCTGGAGCACGTCCTGTTCGAGGGTGTCGAGTTCGGGGACCGGGTTGCGGTCGTCCAGTTTGCGAAGGAGCTGCTCCTTCGAATGGGCGTAGCTGGTGGCGCGGTCGCCGCCGATGCACACGCCGAGCACTCCGGGGCCGCAGCCCTTGCCCTGCGCCTGCAACACGGCGTCGAGGATCACCTTGCGGCAGCCGGCCAGGTCGCGGTCGGCCTTCAAGCCGGTGTGCGGCAGGGCATATTGAGCGCCCACGTTCTCGCAACCGCCGCCCTTCAGCATGAGGCGCACCCGGATGCCGGGCTCGCGCCATTGATGGAAGTGAAACACCGGCGCGCCGGGGCCGACGTTGGTGCCGTCGTTCTTGCCGGTGAGGGAATCCACCGAGTTCTGGCGCAGATAGCCGCGTCGGGTGGCCTCGCGCACGGCGTCGCGGGCGGCGTCGGCGAAGGCGATTTGATCCAGTCCCACCGGCACGTCCACGAAGAACAGCACGCTGCCGGTGTCCTGGCAGAGGGGCTGGGATTTGCGCCGGGCCAGCTCGATGTTTTGCTCGATGATTTTCAGGGCCGCCTCGGCAATGGTGCCCTCTTTTTCCCGTTCGAGCGCGGCGAGGATGGTTTGCTGGACATCGTCGGGAATCTCGGCGGAGGTCCGGCGGATCAGTTCGATAAGGGAATCCGATAACGAATTCATGTGGAGCGAGGCTAATGATCCGCCACTTGCCTGTCAATGGCGCGTCCCGATCCGCCCGGCTTTTCGCGGCGCGCGGGAAAGGCGGAAAACACCCCCTGGCGGCCGGCCGGATTTTCCCCCGGCGCCTTCCGACAGGCGCTCAGGGCTGGTTCAGGATTTGATCGTAGTAGCCGGTCCAGAAGCTGATCACGGACATGCCGACGATCACCAGGATGAGGAGGTAAAGAATGCGCGGTATCCAGACGCAGAGACCGCGGGTCAGGCGGCGGGCTTCGTCCCGGTAATGGCGTTGCAGGTACCGGAGATTTTCGTCCAGCCGGCCGCTTTGTTCGCCGGAACCGTAGTAGGCCAGGAACTCCTCGGGAAACACCCCCGTGCGCTGAAGGGCCTCGGAGGGGGTGGCGCCGGCTGTGATGTCCCGGCAGGCCTGGCGCACGGCCCGTTTCAGCCGGGGCGAGCCGCTGGCGTCGGCGGCCATTTCCCAGGCGGTGACGAGGTTCACGCCGGCGTTCAACAGGGCTTCGAGCGCCAGCGTCACCCGGGCCAGGGCGCCGGCCCGGCGGGCCTTGCCCAGCAGGGGCACGGGCAGCGTCACGCGCTCGATGACCGCCCGCAGGCCCTCGCCGCGCCGGCTTTGGTTCAGGTAGAGAAAGCCCCAGACGAGCAGGGCGGCAATGCCCAGTTGTTCGAGTTTCGGGATCAAAAATCCCGCCACGTCGCCGCACAGGAACAGTCCCACCAGGCGATCCACGGGAAAGATGAGGAAGGCGACGAACAGCGTCAGCAGGGGCCAGCCCAGTTGGTGCAGGATTTCCCGGATCGTCGCGGCGCGCTCGCGGTGGTAATCCGAGAGAATCTGGCAGCAGGCGTCCAAACGGCCGCTTTGCTCGCCGGCGGCCAGCAGGGCCACGTCGAACCGGGGCAGCCAGCGGCCGGTGGCCCCCAGCGCCTCGCTCAGCGTGCCGCCGCGTCGCAGCTCGTCCAGCACGGTCGTCAACGCCCGGCGCGAGGCGCGCGACCGGGCCGAGTTGCGCAGGGTCTCCAATGCCTGGGGCAACCCGATGCCCGCCTGCACCATCTGCGCGAGCTGATGGTAGAAGCCGGCAAACCGGTCAAGCTGTCCCGGGGTGGAGAGCATGAGCTGGGAGCTGGAAGTTGGGAGCGGGAAGTTGGAAGTGGGGGTTATGGCGCCGGTTCGAGTTTCAGGTAATCGAGGCCGCACATGTAGGCTTTCACGGCTTTCGGGTTCGCGCCCACGACGCGGATCGCGAGCCGGTTTTCGCCGGCCTTGAGCGCCGCCGTGCCGAGGGTGAGCTCCCCGCTGGGGATGACGCTGGGGTTGAAGAAATCCAGCGGCTTTCCGAGCGGCCGGCCGTTGAGCAGGATTTGCATCACGCCGTAATCCACCGCCTTGGTGAACTGCGCCTTCACCACGTAGCGCCCGGCCTGTTTGACGGGCAGGGCCAGGTTGAGCTGGTCGCCCGGTTTGGCGCGGGTCCACCACAGTTGCGCGTCACCGCTCCAGCGCCCCAGCCAGCCGGACATGTCCTGAATCTGCGGCTGACCGGCCACGGGCTTCAGCACCTTGAGCTTCTCCCCTTCCACCGCGCCCTTGGCCCGCCAGACCTGGAGCATGCTTTCGTCCCAGTAACCGGCCCGTTCCGCCACCGGCCACGGCCGGTACGGATCGTCGCCGCCGGGGGCCTCGTACCAATAGACCGTCGCCGCGTAGAGGGTGGGCCGCGAGTTGGGGAAGTATTTCTCGATGGCCGCCTCGAACGAGCGCTGGAAGGGGATGGCGTCGGCGATGTGCCAGCGGTTCACCGAGATGTGGCCCTTGTTGTTCATCGAGATGGTCTGGTTGTGGAAGGCGTTTTCAAAGCAGGTGGGATTGCACCACGCATAGCCGAAGTAATCCTCCGAGCCGGTGCCGATGGTGGAGGGGAACTTCTCGCCGTCCACGAAGAACTTCTCGTCGCCCTCGCCCCACCACGCGCCGCGCGGGTTCCAGACGTGGAGGTTCACCCCCACGAACCGGCCCCGTCCGGTGGTCTTGAGCAGGGTCCAGTCAATCGCCCGGCGCTCCGGTTCCTCCGGAAGGAAGGCGTCCCGGTGCCACTTGGCGTGAAAGCGGGCGTAGCGGGCGGGATCGCCCTTCAGCGGGGCGTGCTCGATCTCCAGAACAATCTTCCGGGGCGTGTCGCCGTCGTTGGCGATCGTGATCTCCGCCTGTTTGGCGAAGGGCATGTACCAGTTGGCGTACCACCAACCGCCCTCCGTCAGGCCGGCGGGCAGCGAGCGATAGGCGTTCGCGCCGGCGGCGGTGCCGAAGAAGTCCCCGAGCGGCGACCAGACCGAGGGGTGCTCCTCGCCGTCCCAGCGGATTTGAATCGTGTGCTCGCGCAGCACGACGCGGTCCCGGGGCGAATCCGGCAGCTCGATCCGCAACCGGATGCCGGTGACGGCCGCCGGCCCGGCCAGGCCGATCACCCGCACGCCGCCGTGGCGGAGGGCGAATTCATGCCGCTCGATGGTGTGACCCGCACGGGGCTGGTCGAAACGGACCGGTCCCGGCTGACTGAGCACGGCGTTGGCGCGATCCAGCGCCGCGCGGTCCGCCTCGCCGAGGTCGAGCTTGAAGGTGGGCACCTTCGTGCCGGGAGGAAACGTGGTGTACACGAACTGGTAATAGGCCCCCCAGCCGGGATCGGCGACGATCTTGCAGGATTTCTGGTAGGGGATGGGGGTGTAGTTGTTCCAGCCGCGCGCCACGGTGTGGACCAGCGCCGAGCGGGTGAACGGCTCGGTGCTGCCGTCGAACCACGCCTTGAACGGCAGGTCCACCGCGGGCGTCTCCGCGCCGTCCAGGTACATCCGCACGTGGCCCTGCTCGGGCTTGGCCGACCAAATCCGCCAGATGCAGCCCGGCCCCTCCATCTCGGCGACGACAAACGACCTGCCCTCGCGCCGGATGAAGCCGCCGCCGTCGCCGTTGGCGCTCCAGCCTTCGTATTTGCCGGTCTGCTCGTTGTAGCGGCTGGCGCGGTCGTAGCTGGACCACTGCCGGCAGCTCTCCCCCGGCGGCGGCAGCTCGGCCAGCGCCGGCAAATCCACCAGCCGTTGGACCAAATCCGGGTAACTCAACTCCGCCGCGCGCCCCGCCAGGGGCAGCATCAGGGCGGCGACCAACACCATTGGTTTTTTGTTCATGGGTCTGCTTCGATGTGCGCTCCATTAGGCCGGGCGGGCGCTTGTTTGGCAATGGCAAAGGCGCCCCCCACCAGCGGACGCGGCAGGACGGTCAGGAGGCGGGAGGACGGTCCGCGGGAAAAAGGAGCAACTGCCGCCGGAGCGGTTCGCCGAGGTTGCTCACGCCCAGCCCGAGCAGCCGCAGCGGCCGCCGCACCAGACGGTCCCGGCCCAGCAGGAAGCAGCCCCGCCGGTAAATCTCCCGCGCCTCGGTGAGCGGTTCCCCGACCGTGAGCTGCCGGGTGCGGGTGGTGAAGTCGCCGTAGCGCACCTTGACCTGCACCGTCCGCGCGCCCAGATGGTGGCGGCGGAGCTTGGCCGCGATCTCCTCCGCCTGCGCGCGCAGGCAGCGGCGCAGGAGGCGGCGGTCTTCCGTGTCCTCGGGAAAAGTCTCCTCGCTGCTGACGCTTTTGATTTCCTCGTCGCGGTGCAGGGGGCGGTCGTCGAGGCCGAAGGCGAATTCCCGGAGCCGCGGCCCGAACGCGCCCACCAGCGCCCGCAGGTCGCCGGAATAATCCTGCAACTCGCCGATGGTCCGCACTCCGGCCTCCTGGAGGAGGCGCTCCGTCACCGGCCCCACGCCCGGAATGGCCCGCGCCGGGAGCGGACGCAAGAAGGCCGCCTTGTCCCGTTCCGGGATGAGGGTCAGCCCGTCCGGCTTCTGGAAGTCGCTGGCCAGTTTCGCGAGCAGCTTGTTCGCGGCGATGCCGATGCTGGCGGTCAGGTTGCGTTCCCGCCGGATGCGCGCCTTCAACGCCCTGGCCAGCGGCACGGCGCGGACCAGGGCTGCGTCCGCCGGCAGCCCGGCGAAACGCGCCGACCAGTCCAGGTACGCCTCGTCAATCGAGACCTGCTCGATCACCGCGCCGGTGGCCGCCAGCAATGCCATGAGGCGGCGCGATTCCTCCCGGTAATGCGCCATGCGCGGCTCGAGGAAGACGGCCCGCGGGCACAACCGCGTCGCCGTCACGCTGGGCTGGGCCGAGCGGACGCCGTACCGCCGGGCCTCGTAACTGGCCGCGCACACCACCCCCCGGCGCGACGGCAGGCCGCCCACCACCACCGGCCGGCCCCGCAGTTCCGGCCGGTCCCGCTGCTCCACCGACGCGAAAAACGCGTCCATGTCCAGATGGAAAATCACCCGCGCCATCGGTCCCCGGCCGTCTTTCCGCCCCGGCCCGCGGTCCGGGAGGACGGCGGCGTCAATCCAGCAACGGCGCGAAGAGCCGGCGGGCCGCCCGCATGCTGCGCCGCTGCGCCTCCAGGGCGCTCAAGGTTTTGGGGGTGCCTTTTTCCACCGCCTGCTCCATCACCAGCCACGGCCGAACGCCGTGCCGGACCAGGGCCTTCACCAGCCGGGGGTAATCCACGTCCCCCTCCGCGCTGAACGTCTCGGTCCACACTCCGTCGCGGGACTGGCGCAGGTGCAGCTCCACGATCCGGTCGGCGAACAGCTCCACCACGTCGAACAACGCCACGTTGGAATTGCCCGAGCCCCGGTAAATCCAGTGGGCGTCGAGACAAAAACGCACCCATCGCGGATCCGTGCCCACCAGCATGTGGCGGAATTCGCGGGCGGCCGCGCGGAGTTCGAGGTCGTGGTTGTGGTAGGCCAGCGCGCAGCCCAGCTCGTGAAGCCGCCGGCCCAGTTGTTCGAGCGCGCGCGCCTGGGTTTCGAGCTGGGCGTCGTTTTTGTTTTCCGGGCCGCCCCAGCGGATGGGGCTGGGATTGGTGACGATGATCCGCGTGCCGAACGCCCGCGCGGCCCGGGCGATGGCCAGCACCTCCTGGATGCTGCGTTCGGCGGCGGCGGGTTCGTAGAGGGTGCTGTTGACGTAGAGCGAATACATCCCCAGCCCGCGCGCCCGCAGGCTTTTTCCGAAGCGGGTGATCTGCTCCGGCGAGGAGGCCATCGGCTCGAAATCATCCTGGTCGCTGTCCGCCACCACCCGCAGGTCGGCGTCGAGGCGCCGGCCGAATTCGCGGCCTTCCCGCCGGAAATATCCCAGCCACGGATAATGGTTGCCCGCCATTCGTCCCGGCGGCGGGGATTCCGCGGGCGCGGCGCGCCCCGAACAAACGGCGGCGCACAAGGCCACCTGGCCGAGAAAACGACGGCGGGTTCCCGGCATCCCGGGAGTCAACGGCGAAACAGGCTGCTGCGTCATGGGCGTTGTTGCGTTTTTCCTCCCGGCCGCCGAAACGGGGCTTCCCGCCCCTTCCGCCGGCCGGGGATGTTTCGGCATCCTAGCGTCCGCGCGCGCCTTGTCAGCCTTTTTCCCCGCTCCTGCCGCCGGCGCCGAATCGCCCCGCGGAGGGAGCAGGCGCCGGGACGGGGCGCGCCGGCGGGGCTACCGCCGCAACTTGCGCTGTTTCAGCACCTCGCCGGCCGGGCGGCGCACCGGGATGTTGAGCGCGCCGCTGGCTTCGAGTTCGTCGAAGAGCTGCTTTTGCAGCGTGGCGATGAGGCCCTGGTAGGCGGGCACGTTGATGAGGTTGTGCCGTTCCACGGGGTCGGTGGCCAGATCGTAAAAGCCGTCCTTGTCCCACAGCCCGTAGGTGTAGATGTACTTGTAACGCTCGGTCCGGATGGCGAAGAGGGTGGGCGTGGCGGGGAAGTTGCGCTCCCAGTGGTACTCGTAAAGGATGTGGTTGCGCCACGGGATCGAACGTCCCCGGAGCAGCGGCCAGAAGCTCCGGCCGTCGAACTTCGGCGCGTCCGCCGGGCGCGTCACCCCGGCGGCTTCGAGGAAGGTGGGCGCGAGGTCAATGTTCTCCACCATCTGCGTGACCACCGTGCCCGGTTTGATGAAGCCCGGCGCCCAGGCGAGCATCGGGACGCGGATGGAGGTCTCGTAGGCGTCCCGTTTGTCGTAGAAGCCGTGTTCGCCCAGGTGGAATCCGTTGTCCCCGAGGTACAGGACGAACGTGTTGGTGGCCACGCCGCTTTGCTCCAGCCAGTCCAGCAGGCGGCCGATGTTCTCGTCGAGACTGAACAGGGTTTCGCAATAGTTGTAGTAGAAGGCGTCGAAATCCGGCACCGGATCGAGGTCGAGCGGGCTGGTCTGCATGTGGTCCACGCCGTGGATGCCGTACCGCCGTTCCCGCACCCAGTGGGGCGCGGTTTCGTAATTGGCCTCCGTGTTGGCCATCGTCTCGGGGTACGGAATCGGCCTGCCGACGTAGCGGCCCCGGTTGCGCGGCGCGGGCTGGAAGGGGTAATGGACGTTCTTGAAGGAAAGTTCGAGGAAGAAGGGGCGGTCGTGGTGCTCGCGCAGCCAGCCCAGGGCCTGGTCGGTCAGCACGTCCGCGTTGTAGCCGTCGAAATGCTTGTGGTGGCCGTTGATGTTGAGCGTGACGCCCTGGTAATGCCCCTGGCCGCGAAACGCCGCCCAATGGGTGAAACCCGGGCGCGGATCGTCGCTGTCATGGCCCATGTGCCACTTGCCGAAAAAGGCGGTCTGGTAACCGGCCCGCTGCAGGTGCGCGGGAAAGAAGACGATGCCCGGCGGCTCGGGCCGCTGGTTGTCCACGACGTGATGATGGTGCATGTACTGCCCGGTCAGGATCGAGGCCCGGCTGGGCGAGCAGAGGGAGGTGGTGACAAAGGCGTTCGCCAGGTGCGCCCCGCCTTTGGCCATCCGGTCGAGGTTCGGCGTTTCGAGCCACGACGGGGCGTTCGTCATGAAGCTCATGAAATCGTACCGGTGATCGTCGCTGAGCAGGAGGATCAGATTGCGGGGATGCGGCGCCGCGAGACTCCGGACACCCACCGAAATCCCGCCCGCCGCCACGGCCAGCATCAACAGGAATTTTTTCATCGCTCGCCGCAGCATGAACCTTCCGCCGGTCCTGTCAAGAGGGGCGCGCCGGCTTGACGGACGAAGCGGCGGCTGAAACCATGCCGGCGGCCGGGGGAAGCGGTTTTCCCCCGGAGGAAAACCTGATGCCATATCGCCTGCTCGATCCCGACGAAGCCGCCGAGTACTTGAACCTGCGCCCCGCCGAACTGGAGCGCCTGATCAAGGAAGGGAAGATTCCGTGCGAAAAACGCGGCCCCCGGGTGGTCTTCCGCCGCCTGGAGCTCGACGCGTGGGCCTCGCGCCGAATCCTGCGCGACAACGAGCGCAATCTGGCGCGTTACGACGCCCAGGCCGCCGAGCGCGACCGCCGCCGCGCCGCCCCGGAGATCCGGGTGGCCCGCCTGCTCCGGCCCGGCGTGATGGACGCCGCCCTTCCCGCCCGGACCCGCGCCTCGGTGATCCGGGAAATGGTGGCGCTGGCCAACCGCGAAGGCGGCGTGTACGACCCCGCGGAACTGGTCGAGAGCCTCAAGGCCCGCGAGGAGCTGTGCTCCACCGCCGTGCCGGGCGGGGTGGCCTTTCTGCATCCGCGCGTGCCGGATCCCTACCGCTTTTCCGAATCCTTCCTGGCCCTGGGCCGGGTGGTGCAGCCGGTCCACTTCAACGCCCCGGACGGACAGCCCACCGATTTGTTCTTCCTGCTTTGCACCCTGGAGGACGCCCAGCACCTGCGCCTGCTGGCCCGGCTCTGCCTGCTGGCCCACAAGACCGACCTGCTGGCGCAACTGCGCGCCGCGCCCGATGTCGAGGCCATGCTCGCCGCCGTGACGGCCTGCGAGCGGGAAGTCCGGGGACGCCCGGACTGACCCCGGCTGCTTCCGCCCTGCTTCTTTTTCCGTGAAATCGCCGTCCGCCGGCGCGCCGGGTTCGACATTCGCGGACGGGATTCGCACACTGAAGGGGAAAACGGGAGCATGGAGTTCCGCGGGATGGTGCCAGATTCGGAGCCACGACAACGTCGCCGCTCACGCCGCCGGCTGATCGGATGGATCGGCGGGGGCGGGGCGGGGCTCGTCCTGCTCGCGCTGCTGACGGTGCCGCTCTGGGCCCCCTGGGGGGCGCGGCCGCTGGCCGCCCATTGGGGCGTTCGCCTGGGGCGGATCACGCGGGCGGGCTACTGGCGGCTGCGAATCTCGGAGGCGCGCTGGGAAGGAGCCGGGCAAAGCCTCCGGTGCGGCGAAGTCGTCCTCTTGCAACCGCTGGGCTGGGTGGTCGAGCGGTGGTTCCCCGGCGCGTTGACCGGTCCGACCGCGCCGGCGGTGGTCGTGCGCGACTGGCAATTCACGCGGCCGGCCGGCGCGGCGGCGACCGGGACCGCCGGCCCGCGTTCCTCCGCCGCGGCGTTGGACGAGGCGGTCGCCGCGTGGCGGCAACTGACGCCGTGGCTCCGGCACGCGCGCGCGGAACGGGGCCGGGCGCGGTGGGCGGGGCGGACGCTGCGGCTGCCGTGGGCGGTGTGGACACGGGGGACGCTGGCGGTTCGGGTGAAGGACGCGGCGCGCGGCGAAACGGCCCGGATCACGCTGGAACGGCGGCGCGGCGACCGGCTGACGGTGGTGGTGCGCCATCGGTGGGGCGGGCTGCGAACGACGATGCGGCGCGCGGCGGATCACGGGTGGGCGTTCCGCGGCGAAGCGCGAACCGCCGGAGGCGCGGGACGTTGGGAGGGGGTGTTCGGCCCGACGGGCTGGTGGCCGAAAACCGCCGATCTGACCCTCCGCCTGGGCCGGCCGGCGGCGGCGGCCCGGCCGGCCTGGCTGCCCCGCGTGGAGGGACGGCTCACGGCGCGTTGCGCCGGGGCGGCGGTCCGGGTGGCGGCCCGCGTCACGGGCCGGCTGGAACCGCCGGGGCGGACGGCGCAGGATTTTCAGGGACGGTTGGCGGGGGTGTTCGACGCGGAAACCTGCGAGCTGCGCGCGCTGGAATGGCGGATGCCGGCGTTGACGGCGGGCTTGCGCGCGCCGTGGCGCGTCCGCTGGGCGGACTGGTTTTCCGGCCGGCGGGTCCGCCCGCTGCGGCTGCGGGTTCAGGCGCGGCTCGCCGGGCTGGCCGGGCCCGCCGTGACGGGGGAGATCAACGGCGAGGTGGACATCGGTCCCGGCGGGACGCCGGTGACGGTGCACTGGCGCACCCTGCCCGCGGAGCGCAACGAGGCGCGGGTGGCCGGCCGGACGTTTTCCCTGGCCGCGGAAGGCCGCCTGCGCGGGGCGGAGCTGGAGATCCGCCGGTTCCGGCTTGCCCGGCGCGTCCCGTCCCCTGCCCCGGCGTCGGCGGCCGCCGCCGCGCCGCCGGAGCAAACCCTGCGGCTGACGGGCCGGGTGAACCTGGCGCGCGGCGAACTGGCGGGCGCCTGGGAGCTGCGGTCCCGGACTTTCCGGCGGCGGACCACGAACTCCCCGCCGGTGGTCGTCACCGTAACCGGCGGCGGAAACATCGCGGGACCGTGGCGGCAACCGCGGCATTCCGGGGAGTGCGCGGTGGCGGTCCGGCGGCCGGCCTCCCGGGAAAGCCGCCCCCTGACGGCCCGGCTGACGTGGACGGGAACGGGCAAAACGATCACCCGGTGGGAAGGCCGCCTGCGGGGCGCCTGGGAGGGGGAACTCGCGGGCCGGGCCGAGGTGGCCTCCGCGGGACGGCCCCTCGTCACGGTGGAGCTGGAACGGGCCGCGGCGCGGCGCGCGGGGCGGACCGTCCTGCGGCTGGCGGCGCCGGCCCGCTTCACGCTCGACCGGGAAATCGGCGGGGCGGCCGGCGGGGCGGGGGCTTCGGCGCCGGGGTGGTGCCTCGGGCTCACGCCGCTGCGGTTGACGGGGCCCGGGCGGGAACTGACGCTGGCCGGGGAGACGCGCTGGCCGCGGCGGGGCTGGCTGCGCGTGAGCGCCCGGGGGCCGGGCGGCGCGGACGCGCCAACGCTCCCCGTGCCGGGGACGGGTTCCGTGCCCGTGCGGGTGGCGGTGGAACGGCTGCGGTTGACGGCCGGCTGGACCAACGGGCCGGTGGCGTTCGCCTTGGAGGGCCGCGTCCACGCCAGTTCGGCACGGGCGCGCCTGCCCCGTTTTGCCGTGAACATTCGCGCGCAGGGCGCCGGCGGGACCGCGAGGCTCGACGCGCTGGAGCTGGCGCGCGGGGGAAAAGTCTTCGCCCGTGCCGCGGGCGTCATTCCGTGGGGCCTGTGGCCCGCCGCCGCGCCCGGGCGCCGGGCGCGCCATTCCGCGGCGCATCCGTGGCGGCTCACGCTGACGGCGGACCCGAAGGGCCCGGAGTGGCGCGAGCTGGAGCGGCGATGGGGCGTGGAGGTCGAGGCGCCCCGGCTGCGGCTGACCCTGACCGGAACGGAAGCCGCGCCCGAGGGGCGGTGCGATTTTCAGGCCGCGCGCGTTTCCTCTTCCCGGACGTGGCACGGCGTGGCCCTCCCCTCCCTGGACCGGCCGCGTTTGCGCGCGCGCTTCGCCCCCGGCGCGCCGTGGGGCGTCGAGGCGGAGGCGTCCGTGCTCGGCCAGTCGGGCCGGTTGACGGCCACGCTGCCGTGGAATCCCGTCCGCTCTCCGCGGCCGGATTGGAGCCGCTGCGCGGCGCGTCTGCGGTTGGCGGACTGGGACGTGTCCGGCCTGGCGTCGCTGGCGAAAGGGGTGCTCCGCCCCCGGGGACGGCTCGACGCGGACGTGACGCTGGCGCCGGGGTTTCGGTGGGCGGGCCGTTTGCGGCTCTCCGGTCTGAGCACCCGGCCGCTGGAGCCGCTGGGCGCGGCGCGCGACGGGGAAGCGGAAATCCGGCTGGAGCCGGACGGCCTCCGGCTGGAGCGGGCGCGGGCCGAGTTGAGCGGGCAGCCGGTCGTGGCGCGCGGTTTCTGGCGGTGGAGCGGTCCGGGGGCGCCGGCGTTCCGGTTGACGCTCGGCGGGACAAACCTCGCCTTTCTCCGGCAGGCGGACCTGTTTTTGCGCGGCGACGTGGCCCTCGAACTCGCCGGAACCCGCCTGACCGACGGCCGGGTGACGGGCGCGGTGACCCTGCGGGACAGCCTGTTGCTGCGGGACCTGCGGTCGCTGGTCAGCGGCGGCATCGAGCAACCGGAGACGCGGCCGCCGTTTTTCAGCGTGTCCCGGGCGCCGTTCGGCGACTGGAAGCTGGACGTGCGGGTGGCGGGGGATCGTTTTTTGCGGGTGATCACGCCGGTGTTCAAGGGGCGGGTGTCCGCCGCGCTCCAGTTGACCGGCACCCTGCGCGAACCGATGATCCTGGGCGACGTGACGGTCCCGGAGGGGCAGGCGCTGTTTCCCTTCGGTTATCTGCGGGTGGAGCAGGGACGGATCACGCTGAGCCGGAGCGCGCCGTTTCAACCGCAGCTCGCGTTTCACGCGACCGGGCAGAACTTCGGTTACCAGGTGCGGATGGAGGTGTCCGGCCCGGCGGACGCGCCGGCGATCTTTTTTTCCTCGGTGCCGCCGCTGACCTCGACGCAAATCCTGCTCATGCTCACCTCGGGCGACATTCCCGGCGGAGCCTTCAGCTACTCCTCCCGCGGCCGGTTGCAGGACATCGGCATCTTTCTGGGGAAGGAGTTTCTCGGCAGGCTGACCGGCAACCCGGGCGACGACCGGTTGCGCATGCGCGCCGGGGAGGAAATCACCGACCGCGGCCAGCTCACCTACTCGATCGAGTACCGGCTCTCCCCGCGCTGGTCGGTGTTCGGGATGAAGGACCGGTTTGACAATTACGGCGGCGGCCTCAAATGGCGGGTGTTTTCCCAATGAGGGGCGGCGCCGGCGGATTTCCGGGAAGGGGGCTCGGCCTGCTGGTCGCGGGGGCGTTGTGGGCCGGCGGAGCGGGGGGACGGGCGGCGCCGGAGGCGGAGAGTCCGCCGCCCCCGGCCCGGATCGGGGTGCGCGGCCTGGGCGCGCTCGCGAACCGGGCGGCCGTGCTCATGCTGCGCAAGTTGTGGCCGGAAAAAAAACTGCCGCCGGAGCTGCCCGCTCATTTCCTCGAGGACGGCGCGCTGCTGTTGCGCCGGCAGCTGGCGGAAAAGGGCTTCCTGAAGGCCCGCGTCCGCCTGAGCGTGACGGGGGCCGACGGCGCCTCCCGGGATTACCTCTGCGACGGGAAGAGGGACTTCTACCTGCCGGCGGGGCAAACGGCCCGGCGGGCGGTGTTCACCGTCACGCGCGGAGTGCGGTACCATTTCAAGGAGCTGAAGTTCGTGGGGCTCGTCGGACTGAGCGCGACGCAGGCGGAGGGCTTTTTTTATCCCACCGAGAGCCTGCTGCCGCTGGCGGGGGAGCGGCCGTATCACCCCGAGTTGTTCGCGCGCTCCCGGCGCAACCTGGAGCGGGAGCTGGCCGCCCACGGGCACCGCGACGCGCGGGTGGAGGTGGCGCGGTTGCGCGTGGACGACGTCACCGGCCGGGTGCGGGCCACGCTCCGGGTGATTCCGGGGCCGGTGTTCGTGGTGCGCACGCTGGTGGTGGAGGTGCGGACGGAGTCCGGCGGCGCGGTGATCCGGCGCGAGACCCGGCGGCTCGACCGGCCGTGGATGCCGCTCTGGCGGCGGGACATGGCGGAGCAGCTCAAGCAGGAGTGGTTTGCGCGGGGCTACGCCGACGCCGCGGCCCGCATCGAGCCGCTCCGCGAGGAGCCGCGGGGGGGGCGGGTCTGGTTGGATTTCCGGGCGGAGGTGATTCGCGGGCCGCGCGTGCGGCTGGGCGGGGTGGAGTTCACCGGCCAGCGGCACACCCGCGAGTGGCTGTTGCGCCGGGTGGCGCGCGTGAAGGGGCCGTATCTGGACCGCCTGGCGGCGGACCGGGGCCGCGACCAGCTCTCCAAGCTGGGGGTCTTCAAGAGCGTGTACGTGGATTACCCGCCCGCGACCAACGGCGTGGCAAACACCCGGCGCGTCCGCTACACCCTCGAGGAGGGCCGCCGGGTGGACGTGCGGATGATCCTGGGATGGGGCAGCTACGACCAGCTCTTCGGCGGGGCGGAGATGGATTATTCGAACCTCGGGGGCGTGGGCGATCACGTCCGCCTGTACGGCGTGCAGTCCTTCAAGTCCACGGTCGCCCGCGGCGCGTATTCGATTCCGGAGTTTCTCACCCCGGACCTGACCGCCTTTCTCGAAGCGGACCTGCTGCTCCGGCGGGAGCTGACCTTCGACCGCACCGAGACCCGCGTGGGAACCGGCCTCCGCAAGAACTTTCCCCACGCGGACCAGCAGGTGGGGATTCGCTACACCTACCAGTTGCTCCGCTCGGAAAAGACCCGCAATGCCGCCACCCTGAGCGACCTGCCCGTGACCGCCTTCGTGCTGGACTGGTCGCTCGACCGGCGCAACAACCCCCTCCTGCCGCGGCGCGGTTTCCGGGCGGGCGTCAACCTCGAGCTGGCCCATCCCGCTCTCGGCGGCGAGGCCAGCTACCAGCGGTTCGAGGTGCACCTCAGCTACCACCGGCCCCTCGCGCGGGCCACCTGGCTGCACCTGGGGTTTTGGCACGGCGTGGCGGCGGATTTCTTCTTCGACCGCGGTCCGCTGCCCTTCAACAAGCGCTTCTTCCCCGGGGGCGAAACCTCCCTCCGCGGCTACCGGCAGGGGGGCGCTTCGCCCGTCAACGCCCGCGGCGACCAGCTCGGCGCGGAAAGCGCCATGGTGGGCAACGTGGAGCTCGAACAGGCCCTCACCCGCTACTGGTCGCTGGTGGGCTTCGTGGACGCCGCCGGCATCACCGACGACATTGACCGCTACCCCTGCGACCAGGCGCTGCTGTCCGCGGGGGGCGGCATCCGCTGGAACACGCCGGTCGGTCCCGTGCGGCTCGAGTACGGGCGCAACCTCAATCCCCGCCGGCACGATCCCGCCGGCACCCTCCATTTCTCCCTCGGCTACCCCTTCTGAGGGCCGGTCGGAAACCGCCGGAGAAGCCCCCGGGGCCGCGCCCGGAGGGGCGTTTCGCGCCCTTCCCGCGGGCCGCGGACCCGCGCGCGCCGGGATTTTCAGCCCGGCTCCGAAGCGCGCTCCCCCGCCCGCGATGAAGCCCGAAGCGCCGTCCGGCGTCTGACATTGACAAAGACGGAGCCAGCCCCAAAGCTGGGCGGAACCTTGGTTTGTAACATGGCAAAAAGAGCACTCATGGGATTGAAACGGATCGTTTGGCTGGGCTGCCTGGCGGCGGTGTCCTCGACCGCGGCGCTGGCGTTCGTGACGGAAACTCAGCACGAGCTGATCGGAAACGGCGATTTCAACGGCGACGGACTCGAGGACGTGGTCATCGTGGACCGGGCCAGCGGCAAGTACCGCATCGGCTACGGCCAGCCCGGGGGCGACGTGCAGTGGATCAACCATCGCGTCAGCAACGTCAAGGGGGCCACCGGCCTGGCCATCGGCCATCTGGCCAATCTCGATCACGACGCGCTGGTCATCTCGGCGGCGGACGACAACGCCGTGCGCTGGGTGACCGCCGAAAACCCCGGCGTGCCGGCCAAATCGGTCGAGGTGCCGTTCATGGCGCTGGGCCCCAGCTCGGTGGTGGCGCTGGACGTGGGGGGCGACGGCAACACGCCGTTGGACGATCTGGTGGTGGCCAGCATTTACAACGATCCCACCCCCAACCTGCTCAATGTCTTCCGCAACACGGACGGGGAACTTGAGTCGCTGGACGACTTCGAGGACGTGGCGCCGGTGCGCTGGGCCAACGCGCTAACCATGAAGCAGGGCGGCCCCCAGGTGTTCGCGGGCATCTGGCGCGGCAAGGACGGCGACACCTTCCGCATCCTGGATTTTCGCTCCGGCAAACCGGTGACCCATCTGGAGCAGCCGGGGCTCCCCAAGGGCTCGGCCTTCGTGGTGGGGCATTTCAGCGGCCGGCCCATCGCGGACGTGGTGTTCTACGTCCCGGGCAAGAAGACGCTGCGGGCCTGCTCGGTCGAGCGCCATGACGACCAGTGCCGCCTGGGCGCCCCGCGCGAGTTCACCCTCGAGCACCCCGTCGAACTGGTGGTGACCGTGGGCGAAGGCCGGCAACTGGTGATCCTGCACGACGAGGGCGAGACGGCGGCCCTGTATGCCTTTGACGGCCGGAACGCGCCGCGATGCCTCCACGCCTTTGAGGCGCGAAGCGGGGATTTGTTCTTCGGCGCCGCGCCGGTGGGGAAGGCGTTCTACCTCTTTTCCGCGCCGGATTATTCGCGCTTCTCCACCCACCAGCAGGGCTTCGTGTGGGACGGCTCGGCCCTGCGGGAGCGCCCCTACGGCAAGCTGGCGGATTTGGCGGATTCCGACGACGCCACCGTGCCGGACATCCACAAGCACATTCTGGAGGTCCTGAAAAAGGAGGGCATCAAGACGGCGGCGGACATGAAGCCCTACACCAACACCATCCCCGGCTCGGTGGTGACCTACTCGATGATCCCGCTGCCCGGCGGCGAGTTTGTCATGGGCAGCCCCGAGGACGAAAAGGGCCGCCGTCCGGACGAAGGCCCCCGGCACAAGGTCAAGGTCTCCCCGTTCTGGATCGGCGAATTCGAGGTCACGTGGAACGAGTTCGAGTTGTTCATGTATCCCGACGACGAGAAAAAGCTGCGGCAGCACTACCCCACGCCGGATTACATCAACGTGGTCTCCGACGCCGTGACCCGCCCCTCGAAACCCTACACCGAGATGAGTTTCGGCATGGGGCGCGACGGGTTTCCGGCCATCTGCATGACCCAGCACGCGGCGAACAAATACTGCCACTGGCTCAGCGCCAAGACCGGCCACTTCTACCGGCTGCCCACCGAGGCGGAATGGGAATACGCCTGCCGCGCCGGCACCACCACCGCCTATTCGTTCGGCAACGACGTCACGAAACTGGGCGAATACGGCTGGTTCGAGGACAACAGCGATTTCAAATACCACAAAGTGGGCCGGAAAAAGCCCAATCCGTGGGGCCTCTACGACATGCACGGCAATGTCTGGGAATACTGCCTCGACCAGTACGCCGACTCCTATGACGTGGTGCTGGATCAGCCGGTGGATCCGTGGAACAAGGCCACCACTCCCTACCCCCACGTGGTGCGGGGCGGTTCCTATGACGACATGGCCACCGATTTGCGCAGCGCCGCCCGCCGGGGCTCCGACCCGAGCTGGAAGATGCGCGACCCGCAGCTCCCCAAGAGCATCTGGTGGTTCTCCGACGCGCCCTGGGTGGGCTTCCGCCTCGTCCGCCCGCTCAAGGTGCCCGGTCCCGAGAAGCTCCAGCAATACTGGACCAGCGGCGTCGAGAAGGAATAACTTCCCGCGCCTTGTTCCCGGCGGCGGCGGGAACCCCCGTCGTCGCCGGGCCCGCTTCCTTCATCCGAATTTTCAACCCCGAAAAACTGAATCCCCTCAATCTGATCATGAACGACCATTCCTCTCCCGAAGGGCTGGCGCAGTCGCGTCGGCAGTTCCTGAAACAATCCTCCCTGATGACCGCCGGCGCCCTGGCCACCCTGAGCGCCCCCGCCGTGCTGGGCCAGGCCAAACCCCAAATCCGCGCCGTCATCATCGGCCTCGGCGGCCGGGGCGGTGGCGCCGGGAAGAACTTCCTCACCGCCGTCAAAGCCACCGGCGTGGACGGCAGGATCGTGGCTGTGGCGGACCTCTTTCCCGAGAAGGCGGCGCGCGGGCGGAAGAACTTCGACGTGCCGGACGAGCGCTGCTTCAGCGGGTTCGACGCCTACCGCAAGGCGCTCGCCGTTCCGGGCGTGAACTACGCCATCGTGGCCACGCCCCCCGGCTTCCGGCCCGGCTTGGTCCGGGGCTGTCTCGAAGCCGGCAAGAACGTCTTCATGGAGAAACCCGTGGCCACCGACGGCCCCGGCGCGCGCGTCATGTTTGAGAACGGCAAGCTCGCCGACCGCAAGGGCCTGAAAGTGGCCGCCGGCACCCAGCGCCGCCACCAAAAGAGCTACATTGAAACCATCAAGCGCATCCAGGACGGCGCCATCGGCGACGTGGTGGCCCTCCGCGCCTACTGGGTCAACGGCGGCCCCATCTGGCATCGGGGCGATCACGGCGACACCGTCCTCGAACGGCAGATTCGCAACTGGTACCACTACATCTGGCTGTGCGGCGACCACATCTGCGAGCAGCACGTCCACAACTTGGACGTCTGCAACTGGATCAAGGGCGCCCATCCCGTCAAGGCGTGGGGCCAGGGCGCGCGCCAGATGCTGGGCAACAAATCCGGCGAAATCTGGGACGAGTTCTCCTGCGAATACGCCTACGAAGACGGCACCCCCCTGTTCAGCTACTGCGGCCAGATCAAGCGCAAGTGGAGCTCGGTCAGCGAATTCGTGGACGGCGCCAAGGGCCGGGCGAATCCGCACAACACGATCTTCCCGAAGGACGGTCGTCGTTGGCGGTTCCGCGACCGCGAGGTCAACCCCTATGACCAGGAACACATCGACCTCATCAACGCCATCGTTCACGACACCCCGCTGAACGAGACCGAGAACGTCACCTCCAGCACCCTCACGGCCATCATGGGCCGCGAGGCCGCCTACAGCGGCTCCGGCGTGACCTGGGATCAAATCCTCAACAGCACCTTCCACTACGGCCCGAAACAGGCCTACACCGATCCGTCGAAACTGACCTTCGGCGAGTTCCGCACGCTGCAACCGCCCCTGCCGTCCATGCACAACATCTTCTCGGTTCCGCCGGAAGTGCCCACCGTGGGCTGACGCGGCGGCTTCTCCGATTCACGCGGGCGCGGACCTCCCTCCGCGCCCGTTTTTTGTGACGTCTCCGGAAGCGCGCGGCGGCCTTCGCCGATGCTCCTTTTCCCCCGCCCGGTGCCCCGGTTTCCCCGAGGCGCGCCGAAAATCCGGCGAAACGCCGGGTGTGCGGTGAAACTTCCATCGGCGCTGGCGGGAAACCTGCTTTAATCCCCAGCATGACGGAAACGACTGAACCGCAGCAGGCCCCGCCGCCCGCCCGTCCGCCGGTGCGCATCCACCTGCCGGCGCCGGACGTTTCGAACGCCTCCCTCGCGGCGGCGGAATCCTCCGCGCTTGCAGAAAACGTCCTTCCGGCTCACAATGCTGGCGTGGCCAACGACGGCAAAGAGACCAGCCCCAAGTTGCGGATGATTCCCTGCCCCGGTTGCGGGGCAAAATTGTTCCTGCCGTCCGACCTGCCTCCGCTGAGCACCTCGCCGTGCCCCAAATGCGAGACGCCGGTGATGATGCCCATGCAGCTTCGCCAGTTCGAGCTGCGGGCCAAGATCGCCTCCGGAGGCATGGGCACCGTGTACCGCGCCTTTGACACCACCCTCGAACGGGAAGTGGCGGTGAAATTGATGAAACGCGACCTGGCCGAAGACGAGGAAGCCCTGGCCGCCTTTTATCGCGAGGCCCGCGCCTGCGCCCAGTTGAACCACACCAACATCATCCACATCTACACCTTCGACGAGCTGGACGGACAACTCTACCTCGTCATGGAACTGGCCGACCGCGGCAGCCTGGACAGTTGGATCGAGCAGGGCCCGGTGCCGGAACTGGACGTCCTGGACGTGGGCATCAAAATCGCCTCCGCCTTGGATTGCGCCCTGAAAAAAGGCCTGCTCCACCGGGACATCAAGCCGGGCAACATCCTGTTCAACGCCGAAAACGAGCCGAAACTGGTGGACTTCGGGCTGGCCTGCGCCACGGACGCCCACAACGAGCACGACGACGCCGTGTGGGGCACCCCGTACTACATCGCGCCCGAGAAAATCCGCCGGGAGGGGGAGAGCTTCCTGTCGGACATGTACAGCCTGGCCGGCACGCTGTATCACGCCCTGACCCAGCACGTGCCCTTCGAAGCGCCCACCATCGAGGAAGTGGTGGCGGCGCACGTGCACACGCCCCTCACCCCGCCGGACCAGGTGGTGCCCGGCATCTCGCCCGACACCTGCGAAGCCATCATGATCGCCATGGCCAAGGATCCGGCCGATCGCTTTCAAAGCTACGAAGAATTCCGCATGGCGCTGGAAGCGGCCCGCAGCAAGTACCTGGTCAACCACTTCGTCCGCCGGCAACCGGGGGCCAAGGCCAAAACCAGTCGCCGCCGCGGCTGGTTCCGGCGTTGATCCGGCAACACGACGGAAAAGCGCGGAGTGCGCAGCCGAAGCGCGGCGGAGAAATCCGGGAGGAGCGAGGAGCGGAGGACCGAGGAAAATCCGAATCCCGAAATCCGAAACTCTCCGCGCTGGAAACGCACCATCCGTCAACCTCCGGGCGCCCCCAAGGAAAGAAGCACTTGGATCTTGGGGTCCTCCGCCCCGAAGGAGGACGCGACCGGGAAAATAGGTCGTGGCGATCGGGGAGGCGGGACGCCCCTCGTCGGGACATGCGAGGCGCGCGCGCTTCCCGTACCCCCGACGCGAGGGACTGAAAACGCCCGCTTCGAGATCGAAGCGGGCGCTGAAGCTCAAATCATTCCCCGGGAAGGAAGCGTCTCCTCAACGCCACTCAAACCAACTCCAGGACATCTCCGGAAAATCGGGCCACGAGAATCCGCCGTAATGCCAGCCGCGCGGGAGAAGATACAGATCGCCATCGAACTGGTGGCTGAACGTCATAATGTAGTGACCGCTCTCCGGGTCCACGGCCAGGGTGGCGCTTCCCTTGATTTCGCCGCTGCCCAAATCCTCGGGCGCTCCCTCGCCGTATTCAAACCGTCCCGTGCCACCGGGCAGAATGGTGTAGCTG
>CAZRPT010000243.1:0-14848 GCA_964601985.1 uncultured Verrucomicrobiota bacterium | reverse complement strand
GAAATCGCCATCCGCCGGTTCGTCCGGTACCAGGTGGGCGAGGCGTAAAGCCGGACCGCCGCGCGCGGAGGTTCCCGAGGAGAATCGCCGTGCCCTTCGCGCCCTCCGCGGTGAAAATCACGCGGGAAGAAAAACCCGGCGCGGCGGGGCGCGGGAGAGAAGGACGTCCGCCTTGTCCTTGTCCCCTCGGCGGCTGCGAGGAAGGACGCTTTTTTCGGGATTTCGGAATTCGGAATTGGGATTCCCCCCGCCCGCGGACCAGCTTGCGTCCGCCCAACCGCGGACTTTCCAAACCGCCCGAATTCTGGCATGTAAGACGCTCTTCGTGCCGGATCGCGCGTCCGGCCGAGCGACGCTATGACGATCACACAGGACCAACGGAACCAGTGCGCCGACCGCCTCCGGGCCGCCGCCCCGCGGGTGTCGGAACTCACCGCCTTTGTCGGGCTGGACGGCTTCGTGGACGAAATCCTCCACGTGGTGGACAAGCGGGAGGACGCCACCCGTTACACCCGGCTGGGCACCATCGCGGAATTCGCCGAACGCCTGGCCGCCGCCGCCGGGCGCAGCACCAACGTCGAGCTGGTCCGCCAGTTGCAGAAGCTGGGCGGCAACGGCCCCATCATGGCCAACGCCCTCGCCTCGCTGGGCCTGCAAGTGACCTATCTGGGCAACCTCGGCTGGCCCGAGCCGCACCCGGTGTTCGAGGAGTTCACCCGGCGCGCCCGGGTCCACACCATCGCGCCCCCCGGCCTCACCGACGCCTACGAGTTCAATGACGGCAAGATTCTGGTGGGCAAGCACGAGTCGCTGAAGGAGGTCACGTGGGAGAACATCCAAAACCGCTGGTCCCGCGAGGCGTTCTTCGAACAATTCCGCTCGGCCAGCCTGGTCGGTTTCGTCAACTGGACCATGCTGCCCTACATGAGCGAGATTTGGGAGGCGTTGCAGGCGGAGCTGTGCCCGAAATTGAACGGCGCCCGCCGCTGGCTGTTCGTGGATCTGGCCGATCCCGAGAAACGCACCAAAAGCGACATCCAGCGCGCGCTCAAGCTGGTGGCGCGGTTCGGCAAGTGGTTCGACGTCATCCTCGGCCTCAACGAAAAGGAGGCCCACGAGGTCGGCAAGGCGCTCGACCTGCCGCTGCCGGACGACCGCCCGGAGGCCCTGCAAGATTTGGCCCGCGCCATTCACCGGCACGTCCCGGTGCAAACCCTCGTGGTGCACCCGGTCTCCTACGCGCTGGCGGTTTCCGGCGGGGAACTGGCCCTCACCTCCGGGCCGGTCACCCGGAAGCCGCTCATCACCACCGGCGCGGGCGACCACTTCAACTCCGGCTTCTGCCTCGGCAAGCTGCTGGGCTTGAGCGATCGGGACAGCCTCCTGACCGCCGTGACCACCAGCGGGTTCTACGTCCGCACCGCCCGC
Source organism: uncultured Verrucomicrobiota bacterium (assembly GCA_964601985.1). Classification (GTDB taxonomy): domain Bacteria; phylum Verrucomicrobiota; class Verrucomicrobiia; order Limisphaerales; family J093; genus J093. The sequence goes on along the minus strand of CAZRPT010000243.1, from coordinate 13,420 downwards.
AGCCCGAACGTGAACGAGCTGGCCGACACCCTGAGCGATCCCGAAATTGCCTACTGATCTTCCGCCGAAGCGGGCCGCGCGCGGCCCGTCACGCCCTGTCTCATGTTGCTTGAAGTCGTCAAATACGGTCACCCGGTCCTGCGCGAACGCGGTCAACGCATCGAAACGGTGGACGCCGCCATCCGCCAACTGGCCGCCGACATGGTGGAAACCATGCACGCCCATCAAGGGGTGGGACTCGCCGCCCAGCAGGTGGCCCGCGCCCTCCAGCTCTTCGTCATTGACGTCCGCGAAGTCGAGGACCGGCCCTCCACCCTCTCGATTGACGGCCGGCCCGTGGAGCTCGCGGACCACATGCCGATGGTGCTGATCAACACCGAGGTCCAGCCCGCCGGCGATCCCGAGACCGGTCCCGAAGGCTGCCTCAGTTTTCCGGAGATTTACGGCGACATCACCCGTCCGGCGGCCATCGAAGTCAGCGCCTTGAACGAAGCCGGCGAACCGGTGAAATTTCATTGCGACGGCCTGCTGGCGCGCGCCATCCAGCACGAGCTGGACCACACCAAGGGCATCCTGTTCATTGACCGGATGAGCCGGGCGCAAAAGCAGGAAAACCAGGCCGCGCTCGACCAGTTGCAGGCGGAAACGAAAGCCGCCCTGCAAAAGCGGAAGCAATGAGGAAATCCGAATCCCGAAATCCGAAAAGGGAATTTCGGCGTCGCGGAGATCCGCCCTCCCTCGCCCGGGAGGAACGAGATCCACGAGCCCGAAGCTGCCTTTCGGGCCTTCGGATTTCGGATTTCGGATTTCGGGATTCCCCTCCGCTCCGTCCATGAACTGCCTCGTCACCGCCGGCCCGACTTGGGAACCGCTGGACGCGGTGCGGCGGCTGACCAACTTCTCGACCGGCCGGCTGGGCACCGACTTGGCCGCCTTTCTGGCCCGAAGCGGACATCAAGTCACCCTGCTGCGCGGCGAAACCGCCACCCATCGCGCCGTGCCTCCCGGCGTGACGCTGGAATCGTTCAGCACCACCGCCGACCTCGCCCGACGCCTCGCCGCGCACGCGGGCCCGACCGTGGAGGCCGTGTTTCACGCCGCCGCCGTGGCGGATTTCACCCCCGGCGGCGCGTTTCGGCGCGCGCCCGACGGCGCCCTGACGCCGCTCCGCGCCGGCAAGCTCGACACCCGGAGCGGTCCGTTGCTGGTCGAGCTGCGGCCCACCCCCAAACTGATCGAGCGCCTCCGCGACTGGTTTCCCGCCGCCCGCCTGGTGGGCTGGAAATACGAGGTGGACGGCGATCCGGACCGCGTCCTGGCGCGTGCGTGGGAACAACTCGCCCGTTGCCGCACCGACCTCTGCGTGGTCAACGGCCCCGCCTGGGGCGACGGCTTCGGCGTGGTCACCCGCGACACCGTGGAACGCCTTCCCGACGTCTCCTCCCTCTATCCCCGGCTGGCGGAGCGGTAAAAATCCGCGGGAGAGGCACCTGACGTTTTTATCCGGCTTTCCTTCGGTCGTTTGAGCTTTGGCCTTTCCCGCCTGCCGATCCGCCTCCAAGTTGATTGGCGGGCGTGAGCGGTTCTTGACAGGAATGGCCAAAAGGGAACAGAATGGAGCTTTGCTTGGCCTCAAGCAGAGTGACGCGCGTCGGTCAGTTGTGACGAAAATGAGTTTGCTCGCTTATATTGATCCGGGAACCGGGCTGTTGATCTGGCAGTCCATCGTGGCCGCTTTCGTGGGAGCGGTGTTCTATTTCAAGAAGACGCGCGACTGGATCGTCAAACAGTTCCGCCGTTTGTTCCGGCGCGGTTCGGCCGAGGAGACGCCCGCCTCGGAAACGTCCGCCCCGTCGGAGGATTCCACGCCACATTCCTGATTCGCAGTGGGGCTTTCCGCCACGGTTTCGTTTCGGGACCCTTCCGGGCAGTGCCTGGCATTGCCGGAGCGGGTGTTGCGTTGGGTGCATGAGCGGGAGCTGCCCCCGTTCGAGGCCTTTCTCAAATCGTCCTGCGCGGCGCAACTGATCCAGGAAGGCAAGCTGGTTTCCACCCGTCCGTTGGCGGCGAAGGAAATCAAGCAACTGGCGGAAACGCCGGCGACACAGGCCTTCGCGGAGGGGGCGGGCCAGGGGCGGTTGTTCGAGCATGAGCGGATTCCCTTTCCCAGCTACGCCTACGAATGGGCGCCGGAGATGCTGCATGCCGCCGGGGAGCTGACGCTGGAGCTGGCGCGACGCGCGTTGGCGGAGGGGTTCGGGCTCAAGGACGCCACCCCCTACAATGTCCTGTTTCGCGGACCACGACCGGTGTTCATTGACGTGCCCTCCTTCGAGCAGCGCCCGCCGGGCAACGCGGTGTGGAACGCCTACGCGCAGTTCATCCGGACGTTCGTGCTGCCGTTGCTGGCGCATCGGACGTGGGGGGTGAAGCTGGCGGACGTGTTTCTGACCCACCGGGACGGCATCGAGCCGGAGGAGGTGTACCGGCTGGCGGGTTGGGGCCGGCGGTTGCAGCCGCGTTTCCTGTCGCTGGTGTCGCTGCCGACGTGGCTGTCGGGCAAGGCGCGGGACGAGGCGGTGTATCAGGCCCCCAAACCGATGGAGCCGGAAAAGGCGCGGTTCATCCTGAACGCGCTGTTCAACCGGCTGGGCCGGGTGCTGCGGGCGGTGCATCCGCCGGCGCGGCAGAGTTCGACGTGGTCGGACTACATGGCCACCCACAGCTACAACGAGGAGGGCTTTCAGGCGAAGGAGGCGTTCGTCAAGGCGGCGGTGGAGGAGTTCCAGCCGGAGCGGGTGATTGACGTGGGGGCGAACACGGGCCACTTCAGCTTCCTGGCCGCGCGGGCGGGGGCGTCGGTGGTGAGCATTGACTACGACCCGGTGTGCGTGGGGGCCATCTGGCAGCAGGCGGTGAAGGGGAAGCTGGACGTGCTGCCGCTGGTGGTGGATTTGTCGCGGCCCACGCCGGCGGTGGGCTGGCGCAACCGGGAGTGTCCGTCGTTCCTGGACCGGGCGACGGGCCGGTTCGAGGGGGCGTTGTTCCTGGCGGTGATTCATCACCTGCTGGTGAGCGAGCGGATACCGCTGCCGGAGATCGTGCGGTTGGCGGCGGATTTGGTGACGCGGTTCGCGGTGATCGAGTTCGTGGGGCCGCAGGACCGGATGTTCCGGCGGCTGACCCGGGGCCGGGAGGCGCTGCACGCGGATTTGACGCCGGCGGTGTTCGAGGCGGCGTGCGCGCCGTATTTCGAGATCGTGCGCACGGCGCACACGCCGGACACCCATCGCTGGCTTTACCTGCTGCGGAAAAAGGACAACTGAGCGGGCGCGGGGGGCAACATGGAAACCACAACACCCCCAGCCACGAAATCCCAGCGCGCCGGCGCCGCCAAGGATCTGCTGCTGGCCTTTTCGCTGGCGAATCTCGTCTTCGTCGAGACGTGGAGCGAACTGCTGTTCGACGCCGACGGCGGCTACTTCAACCGATTCCGGGTGGAGTCCCACACCCTGCTGGCGCTGCTGGCGAATCTGGCGTGGGCCACGTTGCTGGGCTGGGGCGTGCTGCGCGCGGTGCGGCGGACGCGGTCGCTGTGGGCGCGGCGGCTGGTGGTGGTCGTCGTCACCGCGCTGCTTCTGCAGGCGGCGAATTACGTGCGGGTGATGGTGCTGGGCTGGAGTCTGGGCGGTTTGTTGCGGTTCGGCGGCCTGCCTGCCGTGGTCTCGGTGGCGGTGGCCGGCCTGTTGTTTCTGCTCATTTTCCACTCGCTGGCCGGGCGGATCTTGACGGCGGTGCTGGCCATTTTGTCGCCGCTGGCGTTTCTGACGGTGGGGCGGGTGCTGCTGGTGCTGCTGGGGGTGACGACCATCTGGCAGCACGAGGCGTCCCCCCCTCGACCGGCCGCTTTTCGCCCGAACGCCCCCGAACAACCGCGGGTGGTGTGGATCATCTTCGACGAAATGGACTACCGGCTGGCCTTCGCGGAACGTCCGGCGCGCGTCAAGTTGCCGGAATTCGACCGCCTGTGCGGCGAGGCCGTTCATCTCACCCACGCCTACGCGCCCGGGAGTTGCACGATGATTTCCCTGCCGGCGTTGACCACGGGACGCATGGTGTTGCGCTCGAAGACCGACGGTCCGTCCACCCTGCGCCTGCGGCTGGCGGAAAACAACGAACTGGCGGACTGGGGGCAACTGACCAATGTGTTCGACCGGGCGCTGGCGCTGGGGTTCAACACGGCGGCGGTGGGCTGGTATCACCCCTACGACCGCATTCTGGGCCACTCGCTGACCCGGGTTACCTGGCATCCCTTCATGTGGTTCGAGATGGTGCGCGGACCGGATTTCGCCACCTGCCTGCGCCACCAGATCACGGCCGTCTCTTTCATGGAACACCGGCGGCGCATGGCGGCGGATTTCCAGCAGGCCCTGAAGGAGGCCGTGGCGCTGGCCACCAACCGGACGGTGGGGCTTTCCCTGTTTCACCTGCCCACGCCCCATCCGCCGGGGATTTACGACGCCGCCCGCCAGCGCTTTTCCGTCACCCGTTTTTCCAAGCGCGCGGGCTATCTGGACAACCTGATGCTGGCGGACCGCGCTCTGGGCCGGTTGCGCCAGGCCATGGAGACCGCCGGCGTCTGGACCAACACCTGGCTGATCGCCACCGCCGATCACTGGTGGCGGCAATCGGGTTCCCCGGATCACCGGATTCCGTTCATCCTCAAACCGCCGGCTCCCGCCCGCGACGTGGCCTTCACCAACACCGTCAACACCGTGATTACCAGCGACCTGATTCTGGCCATCCTGCGCGGCGAAATCACCAACGAGACGGCAGCGGTCTCCTGGCTGTCCCGACACACCGTGAACAAGCCCCCCACCTACCAGACCGCCGCCGAGACCGGCGATTGAAAGCCGGCCGGAAAGGCGGGCCGCTCCGCCGCGCGGAGGCACGCGGTCGGCAGACAGGACGCCCCCCTTGGGCTGCGGGCCGGGTTCCCCAAACCGGCGTTTTCCGACAGGCTCTCAGCGTAAAAAGCAAAAATAACTGCAGCTGGGATTACTCTGGAGACGGGGAGGATTCCGGGACCGGCGCAAACTGAATCGTCACCCGGGTGAACCCCAGCGAGCCCAGCAGCCGGGTCAGTTCCAAGCGCGCGCGGGTGCGCGCCTCCTCCAGAATGCCCGCCCGCCGGGCCGCCTCCCGCACCGCCGCCAGCCCCTTGCGTCGCGCGGTTTGTTCCAGGTTCTTGTTGAAGCGCCGCAGAAGGCCGGTGGAATGATCCAGCACCCGGGTTTGTTCGTCGTCGAGATAGGCATCGAGAATGCGCGGCGCCGGCAGCGTGAGGGTCAGTTGATCCCCGTGGACCGCGATGCTCCCGGGCGTCAGCGCCGTCAAATCCACGCCCGCCTTCACGATGCCGTGGGCCACCAACACCACCCGGCTCTGGCCGTACGGTTTCACGTCCTCCGCCAGAACGATTTTCTCGATGACGTAGCGCACCGTGGCCAGCTCGGAGAGGGCCTGGATTTGCGTCACGATGGCCGGTCCCTCCCACGTCCGGGGACGCCCCGGCGACCAACCCCGCGCGCCGAGCCAGCCCAGCAGCGCGCCCAGTCCCAGCATCAGGACGAGCAGGAACGTCAGCAGCAACAGACGGGCCGTTCTCACGTCCGCCAAGGTACCGCCCCGCCCGGCCGCGCCAAGGCAAATCCCGGCGGGTTTTGCGTGAAGCCGCGCCCCGACGCGCTTAAACTGGGCGCATGAAGCAAACGTCCGTCGGCTCGTTTCCCGCCCTGCGACTGCGGCGGCTCCGGGAGCACCCCGTCCTGCGCCGCATGGTCGCCGAGACCCGCCTGCACCCCGACCAGCTCGTGCTGCCCCTCTTCGCCCGGCCCGGGCGCAAGCTGCGCCAGCCGGTCGCCTCCATGCCGGGGGTGTTTCAGCTTTCGCCGGACGAAGTCGTCCGCGAAGCCGAACAGGCCCACGCCGCCGGCGTGCCGGCCGTGCTGCTCTTCGGCATCCCCGCGCAAAAGGACGAAAAAGCCAGCGGCGCCTGGGCCGCCAACGGCATCGTCCAGCGCACCGTCAAGCGGCTCAAAAAAGAGCTGCCCTCGCTGCTGGTCATCACCGACGTCTGCCTCTGCGAATACATGAGCCACGGCCATTGCGGCATCGTGAAACAGCGCGCCGGCGGGGCGGTGATCGAAAACGACCCCTCGCTGAAACTGCTCGCCCGCACCGCCCTCAGCCAGGCCGAGGCCGGCGCCGACGTGGTGGCGCCCAGCGACATGATGGACGGCCGGGTCGCCGCCATCCGCCGCAAGCTGGACGACGCCGGCCTGACCACCGTGCCCATCCTCTCCTACGCCGCCAAATACGCCTCCGCCTTCTACGGTCCCTTCCGCGACGCGGCGGAATCCGCCCCCGCCTTCGGCGACCGGCGCAGCTACCAGATGGCCGCGCCCAACAGCGACGAGGCCCTGCGCGAAGTGGCCCAGGACATCCAGGAAGGCGCCGACATGGTGATGGTGAAACCGGCGCTCGCCTACCTCGACATCCTTTGGCGGGTGAAACAAACGTTCCGCTACCCCACCGCCGCCTACGCCGTCAGCGGCGAATACTCGATGATCCAGGCCGCCGCCGAACGCGGCTGGCTGGACGAAAAAGCGGTCACCCTCGAAAGCCTCATGGCCCTCCGCCGCGCCGGCGCGGACCTCCTCATCACCTACAGCGCCACCAAGGTCGCCCGCTGGTTGCGGGAATGATTTCCGCCTGCTCACCCCGGTGGTTGCAAGAAGGGGGATTTTTTTAGGATTTCGGGGTTCGGACCTCCTTCACTTCCCCGGCCTTCGGTCCCCCGGGGGACTCCGCCCGCGAGCCGGAGATGCCGGCGGCGAAAACCGTCCCGCCCCGGGCGGCGAATCTTCCGGGGTGAAGCCGCCCCCGCTTGTCATCCGGCGGGAGGGCGGTAGGGTTGGGGCATGAGCATCGAGGCCAATCTGGCGGCCATTCGCCGGCGCATCGCGGCGGCCTGCGACCGGGCGGGACGCGACCCGGCGGAGGTCGAGATCATCGCCGTCACCAAGGGACACGGACCGGAAAAGGTCCGCGAGGCCCTGGACGCGGGGTTGACCCTGTGCGGTGAGAGCCGCGTGCAGGAGGCGCGCGTGAAGATTCCCCGCTGCCCCGGGCATGCCCGCTGGCATCTCATCGGCCACTTGCAGACCAACAAGGCGCGGGAGGCGGTGCGGTTGTTTGAGATGGTGCAGAGCGTGGACAGCCGGAAGGTGGCGGAGGAGCTGAACCGCTGGGCCGACCGCCTGAGCCGGCATCTGGCGGTGCTGCTCGAGGTGAACGTGGCGGGCGAGGCGCAAAAGTTCGGCTTTTCGCCCGCGGAGCTGCGGACGGAGCTGGCCGCCGTGAATGATCTGCCCCGGCTGGAGATTCACGGGTTGATGACGCTGGCGCCGTGGAGCCCGGAGCCGGAACGGGCGCGCCCGGTCTTCCGGCGGTTGCGCGAGTTGAAGGAGGAATGCGAGCAGCAACTGGGCGCGCCGTTGCCGCAATTGAGCATGGGCATGAGCGGCGATTTCGAAGTGGCGGTCGAGGAGGGGGCCACCTGGGTGCGCCTGGGCACGGCCCTGCTGGGGGAGCGTCACGGGCCGTGGAAGCCGCCCGCGGCGGACGCGACCGGCTGAACCGATCCGGCGGACGGCGGCACGGAGGGGGAGCGGTTTTCGCGCGGCGCGCCCGGGACGCGGACTTGACGCGAGGAGCGAAACGCCCACGATGGCGGGCATGAAACAGCCTGATCGCCTTGCGGAACCGCCCGTTTGTCCGCCGTCCGCCGCCGGTCTGCCGCGGCGCCATTTTCTCGCGACTGTTGGTCTCGGCTCGCTGGCCGCCGCGTGGAGCGCGGGGGCCGGACGGGCGGCGGATTTGCGGGAGCGGGCGCGCCCGTGGCAGCCGGTGTCCGAACGCAAGGTCCGCGTGGGAATCGTGGGGTACGGCGTCTGCCGGTTCGGCGCGCAATTCGGTTTCCAGGACCACCCGAACGTGGAGGTGGTCGCGGTGAGCGACCTGTTTCCCGACCGCCGGGCGGGTTTGATGAAGGCCTGCCGTTGTGACCGCTCCTACGAATCGCTCGAGGAGCTGGTGCGGGATCCGAAGATCGAGGCGGTGTTCGTGGCCACCGACGCCCCCAGTCACGCGCGCCACTGCCGGCTGGTGTTGGAGCACGGCAAGCACGTGATGAGCGCCGTGCCGGCGGCGTTGGGTTCGGTGGAGGACGGCGAGCGGTTGGAGGAAACCGTGCGCCGCACGGGGCTGAAATACATGCTGGCCGAGACCAGTTTTTATCGCGCCGACTGCCACGCCATGCGCGTCATCTACCAGGCGGGCGGTTTCGGGAAACTGGTCTATTCGGAGGGCGAGTATTTTCACCACACGCCGCAGCCCCTTGATTCCTACCGGAAGTGGCGGCGGGGGCTGCCGCCGATGTGGTATCCCACCCATTCCACCGCCTACTACATCGGGGTCACGGGAAAGCGTTTCACCTCCGTGTCCGCCGTGGGCGTGCCGAGCGCGAACGCCTTTTTCCAGCCGGGCGGCAACCGCTACGACAACCCCTTCGCCGACGAGTTCGCGATGTTTGAAACCAGCGAGGGCGGGGCGTCGCGGATGGCGGTGAGCTGGTCGGTGTTCCGCCACGTGGTGGAGACCGGCCGGGTCTTCGGCGAGCGGGGCCGGATGGAGGGGATGCAATACTGGGGCGCCGACGAGGAACAGTTGCCGGACATCTCCCGTCCGGGGCTGCCCCCGGGCGTCGCGCCCGGCGGACACGGCGGTTCGCACGGGCGGCTGATGAACGAATTCATCACCGCCATTCTCGAGGACCGCGAGCCGCTGGTGAACATTTACGAGGCCCTCGCGATGACCATCCCCGGCATCATCGCCCACCAGTCGGCCCTCAGGGGCGGCGAGCGGCTGAAGATTCCGCAATACGAACGCCCGGCGGCTTGAGAACGCCCCCCCGGCCGCGGACCGGCCCGCCTGCGTGACGGCGAAGCAGGGAAGCGCCGCTTCGTCACCTGGGCGGCCGCGAAAGCGGGCGCGATTTTTGTCGGATTTCTTCTCCGATGGCCCGGGCCGCGGCCACGGGATCGGGCGCGGCGGTGATGGGACGCCCGATCACCAGCCAGGAGGCCCCGGCCGCCAGCGCCTCCGCCGGGGTCATCACCCGTTTTTGGTCCCCCGTCGCGGCGGTGGCGGGCCGGATGCCGGGGGTGACCAGCTGGATTTCCGCCGGCAGGACGGCGCGCAGCCGGGGCAGTTCCAGCGGCGAACAAACCAGTCCCGGCAGCCCGGCGTCCACCGCCAGCCGGGCCAGCCGCTCGACCTGCTCCGCCACCGGGGCCGACCAGCCGATTTCCGCGAGGGCCGCCTGATCGAGGCTGGTCAGCACGGTCACGCCGAGCAACAACGGCGCGGGGCGTCCCCGCCGGGCGGCGCTTTCCCGGGCGGCCGCCACCGCCGCCCGCAACATGGCGCCGCCGCCGCTGGCATGCAGGGTGAGCATCTGGACGTCCAGCTCCGCGGCCTGACGCACCGCGCCCGCCACCGTGTTCGGGATGTCGTGAAATTTCAGGTCGAGAAACACCCGCGCGCCGGCTTCCCGGAGCCGCCGGACCACCGCGGGGCCGGCGGCGGTGAACAATTCCTTGCCCACTTTCACCGCGCCCACGTGAGGCGCCAGTCGCCGGGCCAGCGCCACGGCGCGTTCCGCCTCCGGCACGTCCAACGCGACAATGATCGGATTCCGCACCCCCGCAGCGTAGCGTCGCCGGGGAGGAGCGCAACGGGAATCCCCCTCGCCGCCGGGAAACGTCCGGCGCCCGCGAAAGCAGATTCCCTTTCGGCGGGCCTGCGCGCCCCCGCCTCTTCCGGCCTTTCTCACAAATCGCGGCGGATGCAGTGGGCGAATTCGGCGCGGCAATGCGGGGGGAGACGGACCTTGAACCGGCCGGCGTGGCCGTCGAATTTCTGTTCCACCACCTGGCCCACCTCGTGCAGACGGGCGATGAGCGCGGCCTGGTCGTGCGGAATGACCAGCTCCACGTAGTCGCGCACCGGGCGCAACCGGGTGCCCAGCTCGGCCAGCAGGTCGCCGAACCCCGCCCGGGTGCGCGCCGAGACCGGCACCGCGCCCGGATGCCGCGCCAGCCAGCCTTCCACGCCGCGTCCCGGCGGGAGGAGGTCCATCTTGTTGAGCACCATGAGGGTGGGCTTGCCGGCCACGCTCATCTCCTCCAGCACCGTTTGCACGGCGGCGGCCTGTTCCTCGGCGCGCGGGGCGGTCACGTCCACCACGTGAAGGAGCAGGTCCGCCTGCACCACTTCGTCGAGGGTGGCCTTGAAGGCTTCCACCAGTTGGTGGGGCAGCTTGCGGATGAAGCCCACGGTGTCGGACAGCAGGACGTTTTGGTTGGTGGGCAGTTGAAGCCGCCGGGTGGTGGGATCCAGCGTGGCGAACAGTTGATCCTCCTGCAGCACCGAGGCGCCGGTGAGGGCGTTGAAAAGGGTGGATTTGCCGGCGTTGGTGTAGCCCACCAGCGAGGCGAGCGGCCACAAACGCCGCTGCCGCCCGGCGCGCTGGGTGTCGCGCTGGCGGCGCACCTCCTCCAGCTCGCGGCGGAGGCGGTCAATCCGCTCCATCACCCGGCGGCGGTCGGCTTCGAGCTGGGTTTCGCCCTCGCCGCCGCGCATGCCGATGCCGCCCTTCTGGCGCGACAGGTGGGTCCAGTAACGGGTCAGCCGGGGCAGCAAATGCCGCAACTGGGCCAGCTCCACCTGCAACTTGCCCTCCCGGGTGCGCGCGCGCTGGGCGAAGATGTCCAAAATCAGCGAGGTGCGATCGAGAATCTTGCACTCGAACAGCCGCTCCAGGTTGCGTCCCTGCGCGGGCGTGAGTTCGTCGTCGAAGATCACCGTGTCCACCTCTTCGGCGCGACAGATGAGGGCCAGCTCCTCCGCCTTGCCCCGCCCGAGGTAGGTGGCGGGATGGGGATGATCGAGCCGCTGGGTGGCGCGGCCCACCACCTCGCCGCCCGCCGTGCGCGCCAGGTCCTGCAATTCGTCGAGCGATTCCTCCACCTCGCCGGGGCGCTGCTGTTTCAACACCACGCCCACCAGAAACACCCGCTCGGTGTGCTGTTGGAGCTGCGTGGACAACAGGGCCTTCATCGCGCGACCTCCGCGTCCGCCGCCACCGCCGTCCCGGCGCGCCACGCCGCCCACACCCGTTCCGCCGTCGCGGCGGGCGGTTCCCCGGGCGGCACGTCCACCCATTCCATCGGCAACTGGTGACGGAACCACGTCATCTGCCGCCGGGCGAACTGCCACGTCCGCTGCTTCACCTGCGCGACGGCCTCCGCCAGCGTGCCTTCGCCGCGCAAATGGGCCGCCACCTGGCGGTAGCCGAGGGCCTGCAGGGCGGTGCGGTTTTCCGCCAGGCCCCGCGCCAGCAACCGCCGCGTCTCCGCCACCAGGCCGTCGGCGAACATCCGGTCCACCCGCGCCTCGATCCGGGCGCGCAAGTCTTCCCGCGTCCGGCGCAGCCCCAGGACCCGCGGACCGGACGCGTCCTCTTGCCAGGCCCGGCGGCGTTCCGCCCAGCCCGGTCCCAAGACGCGGGCCAGCTCCACGGCGCGTTGGACCCGGCGGGGATTGTTCAGGTCAACGCGGGCCGCGCTCGCGGGATCCACGGCGCGCAGCTCGGCCCGCAATTCCGCCAGCGGGGTGGCCTCGATCTCCGCCCGTTGCGCCGCGTCCAAGGCCGGCAGCGGATCAAGCCCCCGCAGCAGCGCCTTGAAATAGAGCCCCGTCCCGCCGCAGACGATCGGCAGCCGGCCCCGCGACAGCACGTCCGCGAGGGCCGCCTCGGCCAGCGCGCGGTACCGGCGCACGTCGAACGGCTCCGTCACCTCCGCCACGTCGAGCAGGTGATGCGGCACGCGGGCCCGCTCCTCCGGGGTGGGCTTGGCGGTGCCGAGGTCCATGCCGCGATAGACCTGCATCGAGTCGGCGGCCACGATTTCGCCGTCGTGCCGGAGCGCCAGTTCCAGCGCCACCGCCGACTTGCCCGCCGCCGTGGGACCGGCCAGCCACAACACCCGCTGCGCGTCGAATTTCATCCTCATTTCGGCGCCGCGGGGGCGCGGTCGGCGGCCTTCCTTCCGTCCTCCCGCCACGACAACAGGAGCAGGAGAAAAACGCCGACGCAGATGGCGCTGTCCGCCACGTTGAAGGCCGGGAAGCCCACCTCGCGCCCGCCGCCCCCGCGCGGGCGCAGGTAGAAGTAGAGAAAATCAATCACGTGCCCCACCCGGAGCCGGTCAATCAAGTTGCCCAGGATGCCGCCGCCCACCAGCCCGTAGGCCAACTGCCCGAGCCAGGTGGTCAGATCGAACCATTTGCGGGCCCAGATCAAAATCGCGAGCGCCATGATCGAGACCCCCGCCAGCGCCCGGTTGTTGCCGTGAAACATGCTCCACGCCGCGCCGGTGTTGCCCCAGTGCACCAGCTTGAAAAAGCCGTCAATCACCACCCGCTGATCCCACTGGTTCAGCAGCGCGATCACCAGCAGCTTGGTGGCCTGGTCCAGCAACACCACGCCCGCCGCCACCGCGAGCACCCGCTGGGGGACCGTTCGTTGCGTCCACCAGCTCATAAGGCCTCGCGCCGGAGCGTTGCCGCGAGCGGCCCGCCGGAAAAGCGGCCCGCCGGTTTCCTGCCCATCGTCATGCCCACACTGTTCCACGTTTCCGCCCCCTTTGTCCACCGGAGTTGCCCTCGCATGCCCGCCCCGAAATCCCGCCGGGGGACCGGCGGGGAAAAGCGTCCGGAAAACGGGCGCAACGGAATACCCGGCCCGCCCCGCGAGACGGAAGCGCAGTCCAACGGGACAACCCCGGTCACGCAAAGCCCAGCCGCCGCGGCTGCCGAGGCAGGCCGAGCTCCCCCGATCCGCGTTTTTCAGACGCGCTTTTGATTCTCAACCGCGTGCTCGGCCGGCAAAAACACGCCGCCGGGTAGCGCCCGCCTCTGGCGGGTCGGCTTCGGCGTCCCGCCGAAGCCACGAACGTCCCCCCCAACGTTCCCAACCGCAAAGGATCTGTTTGGGAGACGAGCCGGAAGGCCGGGCGGAACACCCGCCCCATGAAACGCGGGTGCCGCCCGGTTGGGCACAAGGGGCAGAAGCCCCTTATGGGAAAGAACTTCCGGAGCAGCACGATGAACAACAAGGTGGACCGGTTCAGCGAAACTCCACCATATTCACAACCAATGATTAACGCTGTTGAATTAACCAAAAGGTTGATGAGGATTGGATTTTAACGATATTTTTCTTGCGCTTGACGAC
>CAZRPT010000242.1:0-6030 GCA_964601985.1 uncultured Verrucomicrobiota bacterium | reverse complement strand
CAACCTGCGCGCGGACTTGGGCGAAACCCACGACGTCTCGGCGAAGCATCCGGAGCTGGTGCGCAAGATCGCCAAAATCATGCGCGATCAGCACACCCCCTCACCGGTGTTCCCCTTCCCGGCGCTGGACCATCCGCCGGCGGCCCCCCCGCAATAACCCGCGCGATGCGCCACCCGATCCCCGCGCCCCCGCGGAGCCTTTCCCGGCGGGCCTTTCTGGGCGTTGCCGCCACGGCCGCCGCGGCCGCCGCCACGCGCCTGGGCCGGGCGGGGACGGCGTCCGCCGCCGCGGCGCGTCCCCTCCCCACGCCCGCCCAACTGAACTGGCAGGACGCCGAGGTGGGGGTGATCTTCCACTTCGACATGCCGGTGGCGGCGGGCGACCCCGCGCCGAACAACCTCACGCGCCGGGTGTTCGATCCCGACCTGTACCGGCCCGCCAGGCTGGACACCGATCAGTGGGCGGAAGCCGCCCGGGCCGCCGGCGCGCGTTACGCCATCTTCACCGCCACCCATTTCAACGGGTTCCTGCAATGGCCGAGCGACGCCTATCCCTACGGCGTGCGCCAGAGCCGGTGGCGCAACGGCCGCGGCGATGTGGTGGGGGATTTCATCCGCTCCTGCCACCGGGCGGGCCTGCAACCGGGCCTCTACCTCAGCACCCACCGCAACGCGTGGTGGACCGTCTGGGGACATTACGTGAACTGGGGCAAGGGCCGCGGCACCCGGAAACAAAAGGAATTCAACCGCGCGGCGGAGCGGATGGTCACCGAGCTTTGCTCCCGTTACGGGAAGCTGATCCAGATTTGGTTCGACGCCGGGGTCAAGACGCCGGCGGAAGGCGGCCCGGACGTGCTGCCCATCTTCGAGCGGTTGCAGCCGGACTCGGTCTTCTACTCCAGCCGCGACCGTTCGGATCACCGCTGGATCGGCAACGAGCGCGGCCACGCCGGCGTGCCCTGCTGGGCCACGATGCCGGGCACACCCCACGGTCTTTCCCACAACACCGCCGCGTGGAAACCGCTCCTGGCCACCGGCGATCCGGCGGGCGGCGCGTGGGCGCCGGGCATGGTGGACATCCCCCTGCGGGGCGCGCAGGGGGTGCACGACTGGTTCTGGCGGCCCGATCACGCGCGTGGCTGCCACCCGCTCGACGACCTGCTGAAAATTTACGAGCAGTCGGTGGGGCGGAATTGCAACCTCGTGATCGGCGCCGTGGTGAACCGGGACGGGCTGGTGCCGGAAACCGATGCGCGCCGGCTGGCCGAATTCGGAACGGCCCTCCGGCGGCGCTTCGGCAAACCGCTGGCCCGCGCCCGGGGCACGGGCCGCACGCTGGAGCTGGCCCTGCCGCAACCGGCCCCGGTGGGCTGGGTGGCCGTGCAGGAGGACATCCGACACGGCGAGCGGGTGCGGGAATACGTCGTCGAAGCCCGCGCGCCGGGCGGCGACTGGGCGCGCGTCGCGGACGGCCAAAGCATCGGCCATCGCTGGATCCACCGTCTGCCCGGCGCCCCCCTTGCCCGCCTGCGCGTGCGCGTCCTCCGCGCCGACGGCAAGCCCCGCTTCCGCGCCCTGACCGCCTGCCCGTCAGCCTGAAGCCGCCCGCCACCACCTCTTTCGCCTCCGCAACCGGTGGACAATGCCAGTCGCGTTTTCCGCCTGAGCGCCTGTCGGAAAAATGGGACCTCCCGCCGCGTGTGGGCACGCGGCCTGCCGGGAGGACGCAAAATGCCCCTTGGCGGTAGGCCGGGTTCCCCAACCCGGCGTGTTCCGGCAGGCGCTTACGGCTGTTTCCTGACCCGTTTGATGCCGGTGCCCTTGTGCCAGTAATACTGTCCGGTGGCGCGGGGATCGGTTTGGAGCGGTTCCGCAACTTCAAGGACAATGATCGAAACGAGGGGATCCGGCGGTTGGGAAGGCACGCGCACCGTGAGGGTTCCCGCGGAAACATCCTGGCTGACCGGCAACGAAGTTTTTCGCGGATCCGCCAGCAACCAGGCCCGGGACACCGGGCTTTTCAGGCCGTATAAGGAAATGCCCGCCGGATTCCATTTGAGCACGTGTAAATAGAGCTTTCCCGGTTTCCGGGTCAGCGAGCCCCAGGGAAATTCGAAATCAAACGGCGTGGCCTTGGTTCCATAAATGGCCTCGCCGTTGACGCGCATCCAGCGTCCCAGCATTTTGAGGCTGTGGATTTCCTCGGGGCAGAACGTGCCCTCCGGCGTGGGACCGACGTTCAAAAGGAAATTGGAACCCCGGCAGACACAGAGGCAAAGGCGTTCAAGCAGGTCCCGGTCGGTTTTCCAATGATCGTCGTCGCGATCATAACCCCAGTTGTCCCGCAGCGTCATGGGGGTTTCCACATCGCCCTCGACGCGCCGTTCCGGAATGCGCCGGTCTTTTTGCTGGCGGTAGTCGCTGCGGATTTTGTCGCCGTGCAGCCGACCGCTGATGAGACAGCGGGGCTGAAGCTGGCGCACCAGTTGGCCGTATTGATCGTTGACGGCGGCAAAGCGGTCGCCCGTGTCGAACCAGAGAATGGCCAGGTCGCCGTATTGCGTCAGCAATTCCCGCAACTGCGCCTTCACGAAGGCGACATACGCCGGCGGAGGCGGCGTCTTGGTGGAGCGGCCCCGGTTGCGCCAGTCCTTGCTGTGGGAATAATAAACCCCGAAACGCAATCCCTGCCGCCGGCATTCCTCGGCCAGCTCCTTGATCGGGTCGCGGCCGAACGGCGTGGCGTCCACGATGTCATAATCCGTCACCCGGCTGTCGAACATCGAGAAGCCGTCGTGATGTTTGGCGGTGATGACGAGGTATTTCATGCCGGCTTCCCTGGCGAGGCGCACCCATTCCCGGGCATTGAACCGCACGGGATTGAACCGGCCGGCCAGTTTTTCATATTCCCCGGTCGGAATGCCGGCCCGGAGCATGATCCATTCGGCGCTCGCGCCGCCCATTTCCTTCCCGTAATCCTTCCCCTGCCACTCGCCGCCCAGCACCGAGTACAAGCCCCAATGAATGAACAGCCCCAACCGCGCCTCGCGCCACCAAGCCAGGCGGTCGGCGGAATCGGCGGACAGGGACGCCCGCGCCGGCAACACCTCGGAACCGGCGGCGGCCGGCCGGGGAACCAACGGGAAAACGCCGAGCAGCCCCCCGGCGCAAAGAACGAACGGACGGCGAAACCGCGACCAGATTGCACGAAACGAGATAATCATTGCGGGAAATCAGATGGCGCCGGGCGCTCCGGCACGGAGTGGTGTATCGTGGCGAGGGATTTTCCCGCGGGCAGCAGCACGAGCGTTTCGCCGCGCCGGGTTGGAAACTGGAAAAGATCTCCCCTTAACCGCTCCGCCGGCTTTCCGTCACGGTGGAGCGTGACTTCGTGTTCCGGCCACGGATTGCGCAGGCGACAGGGCTGACCGGCGCGGGATTTCAATTCCACGAAGCGAACGCGTCCGTTGCGACGGGAGGCCGTCACCAGAAAACCGCCCCGGGCCGCCAGCATGAAGTCGGCGTCCCACTCCACCGGACAAGCGGGAAAGACGCGCAGGACCGGCGCTTCGCCCGGCGCGGGCGGCACACTCTGGAGCAGCGCGTACTGGAGGGCCGCCGCCGCCCGCCCGAGACGCTGGATACCAATGGCCTCGGCGCCTTCGCGCATCGTCATCCGATTGTCCAGGATGCCCGCGTGTGTCCGATGATGGTCAATAAACCGTTTGATTTGGGCCTTCGACTGGCGGATTTGGTTCGGGATCAGGCAACGCACCGCCTCGCTCCGGCCCAGCAGGGCAGCCGCAATGGCGGAACGACTCAATACGTGCACCGGCGAATTTTCCGTGATGTGGGGATAAGCATGATCGAAAGAGGCGTTGGCAATGGCGCGCATCCCGGGATCGGGATTTTCCAAGGTACAGAGGTCGTAATACACCACCGGAATCAGGCGACCCCAATCAGTGTGCCCGCCTTGGAACGGTTTTCGACCGGCCGTCCAGAACCGGGGCTGGCCCGGCTGGCGGGGCGTGAGTGAATCGGGGTCGTCGTTGGTGGGCAGGGAAGTCAGGTGCTCCAGCAACTCCCGCCACCGCAAACGCAAATCCGCGTCCACCCCCAGTTGTTCGGAAGCCCGGATGGCCAGCGGCAAAATGCCCCGCATCGCCGCGATGGATTCCATCGGGTCCTGGCAGCCGCGCACCGGTTCATGGTTGTTGAGGTTGTGCAGGTGGTACTGGCCATCCGCCTCCTTTTTCAGGGTGGGAAAATGGCGGAACAACTCCGCCGTGCCTTTGAGCATTGGATAGGCGCGCCCGCGCAGCCACTCCTTGTCCGCCGTATATTCATATTGCAGCCAGTAAAAGTAAGCCACCTTGGCGCCGCTGGTGATGATGTGCACCAGATAACTGAACGGGCTGTCATGGACGGGGGTGTATTGATATTCGCCGTCCACCCAGCGCCCGGCTCCCTTCCAGTTCCAGCGGCTGATGTGCGGGTGTTTCTTGTCGGCAAAGCGCTGAAAACGGATCGAACGCTGATTCCACGGCTTGCGCAGGAGATAAAGATCGCGCATCTCGGCGGCGATGTCCTCCGGCAGGGCCGCCATGCCGTTGAAGTCCACCGTTTCGGGAATCCAGATGCCCCGGCTGCCCCATGTTTGCCGGGCGGCGCGGGCGCAGGAGTCGTACATGCCCGAATACATGTGGAACAGGGGGACCATCAATTCCGGACGGTTCGACTCCAGAACCGCCCGGTAATAGCAGCTCAAATTATGCCACCAATGCTTGACGCCCCAGCGGCAGAAATCGCCGCCGGTTTTCCAGATCATGCCGCCGAAACGTGGCGGATAATCTCCGCGCGAGCTGGCCCCCATGATATAGAGGTAATAATTATAATGCTCCTGAACATAATCCGCCACGCCGTCGGCGCTGTGCAGGCAGATGAACCCGCGGGACCAGAACCGCTGCCACCATTCCTGATTATCCGCCCGCAGTCCGGCAAAACCCCTTCGAGCCGCCGCGTCCAGTTTTTGCCGGGCGTCGGCGGCCAGGTCCCGTCGGGAATCGAATGAAGCAGCGCCCGCCAGCAGAACGGTGAACGTCCCCCTGCCCGGAGCGACGGCCAGTTCCATTTGCTCCGGGCAGGGACGTTTCACCTGCGTGCGCCGCCCCAGCACGCGCAGCGCCAACGCCGAGCCACAGTAGTAATCCCCTTCCGAAAACCGCTGCGTCAGCACCAGCGTGCCGTCGCGCTCGCTCAACTCGGAAAGCGCCAGATGACTGCGCGTCCGCACCCGCGGCGGACGCAACAGGCGCAACACGGCGCGAATGGGTTGGGGATGCGCGCGGGCATCCGTGATTTCGACCGCCATGACCTCGTGCCCGCTCCAGCCCAGCACCCGGGTTTTGACGCCCCGCCCCGCCAGGGTCAGAAGGGCGTCATAAACCGAAAGATGTTGCCGGGTGTCCGCCGGAGTAAACACCCCGGGACCGAAGGAGACGAACTCGAGGTCCACGAAACCCAGCCCAAACCCGTAATCGGTCTCTCGCGTCCGAAAGCTGAACGAGGAACCATCACTGGCATAGACGTCCGTGTGATTGATCTGGAACTTCATCGCCGACGGCGTGGTCCAGACCAAACTGCCCATCCGGCCCGTTCCAATGGGCAGACCGGCTTCACGCCGGGAAACGGGACGAGCCAGCGTAAGGTCGGCGCCGGCGGTCAGCGCGCGGAAATCCACCGACAACCGCGGAGCGGGGGCGGCGAATACCACCGTCTCAGGCCGACCCAACCCACAAAGGGCCAGCCCCATCGTTAGAGCAAAAAAACGCATGTGATCGTGACTGTTTCCACGAAGCATGCGCCCTTGGACCGGCCGTTTCAAGCAGGGGACGGCTCAGAGCCGGTCGGAAAAGCGGGACATCCCGCCGCGTGCGGGCACGCGGCCTGCAGGAAGGACGCAAAATGCCCCTTGACTGTAGGCCAGCTTC
The DNA here is from genome assembly GCA_964601985.1 of uncultured Verrucomicrobiota bacterium. Classification (GTDB taxonomy): domain Bacteria; phylum Verrucomicrobiota; class Verrucomicrobiia; order Limisphaerales; family J093; genus J093. The sequence goes on along the minus strand of CAZRPT010000242.1, from coordinate 40 downwards.
CCCAACCCGGCATTTCCCGACAGGCGCTTAGCGCCAGACA
>CAZRPT010000241.1:0-12840 GCA_964601985.1 uncultured Verrucomicrobiota bacterium | reverse complement strand
AGCGCGAACCAGTCAAAGTCGCCGTTGACTTTGGTGAACCGCAGCGTCATCTCGCCGCCCTGCAGTTTGAACACCTGCGGCGTGCCGTCGTCGTTCAGCGCCGGTTGCAACCCGTTGTTGCCCCAGCCGCCCGGCGCCGGTCCCCGCGCGCTGGCCAGCGGCACCACCGTCTGGTTCTCCGTGCCCACGCCCTCGGTCACCAGACCCAGGTCGCCGCCCACGGTCGCGCCCGCGTTGCCATGCGAGCAAACGGACATGAGGGTGTAGAAGCCTTCCGGAATCGTCCGGGTGTAGTTGTACCACTCCCCGGCCGACGTCCAGCCGATCTTGTAGTTCGTCGTCACTTCAAACCCCGGCCGCTGCGCGCCAAACGCACCGCCGATGTTGTTGTTCATCGGCACGTTCGGATCCTCGCCCTGCCGGTAGAGATCCGAGGCATCGTTGCCGTCGTGGTAGTCCACTTCGCTCACCGCGCTCAGGCCGTCATACTCGTCGCCGGTGTACGGCCCGTTCACGTCGCCCGAGGGGGTGTCGCCCAGCACGTGCGAGTCGAACATTTCCGCGTCAATCGCGAAGGTGCCTTCGGGCATGTCTTCCACCCCCATGCCCCGGATTTGCAGGGTGAAGTCTTCCGTCCACTCCACGTCCGCCGCCCCGCCGGTCTCGGTCCAGACCAACTGGCACGGAATCCTCTGGTTGAAGTCAAACGGCGTGCCCTGGCTCCACGTCACCTTGGTGGTGCCGCCGCTCTTGGTCACCGTCGGCGTCACTTCCACCCCGTTGACGAGCAGTTTGATCGAGCCCTCCTTGACCTGCGTCGCCGCGTCTTCCAGCTCGATGGTGAGGGTCGCGTCCGGATCGGCCGGATAACCGCTGGCCGGCAGCAGCTTGGCCACGTGGGCGCCGTTGTCGTTCGACGTCTTGTAGGCCTTCACCGTCGAGCCCGGGCCGTTCACCAGCGTCAGTTCGCCGGTGTCCGTGTTCACCAGGAACCATTCGCAGCTCGCGCCGCCGCCGCCCTGCCAGTAGAGCAGCCGGAACGGATAGTAGCCGTCGGCTTCGACCACGAAGTCGAACAGGGTGTCACTGGCGCCGCGGCCACCGCTGAACTCGCCCAGGGTCAGGCCCATGGGGCCGGGTTGACCGGGAGCCACGCTCACCTTGAAGCCGTCGTCGCTGTTGACGCCCATGCGGTAGGCGCCCTTCTTCAGCTGCAGGAAGGTGGTCACCTGCACCACGTAGTTGTCATACGGCGTGTTGCCCAAGCCGGGGATGCCGGGGCAGACGTCGTTGGGGATCGGGCTGCCTGCGGGCAGCGCGCTGTTGAAGTGGTCCGGACCGTCTTCGGGGGTGTCGTCAATGTCGCCACCGAAGTCATCCACGTTGCCCACCCAGTTGACGACATTGATGCCGGAGGTCAGCAGGGGATCGAACGAGAAGTTCACGTTCGCCCACGGCGTGCCGGAATCATCGGTGAACCCGCGCGCCCACCACTGCTCGGAGGTGGAGGTGCTGTTGAGCGCCGGATACGGGGTCTCGTCGGTCTGGTAGCTGTCCACGTTCATTCCCGGATCACTCGCCGAGGCCACCGCGTAGTCCGCCGTGACGAGGATGTAGGTCGGCACCGTGAAGTTCCGCACCTCATGGTAGGTGTTGCCGTCCGCATCTTTGAAATCCAGGGTGATTTCATGCACGGATTCGGATTCCAACCGGGTGTTCAGATCTTCGTAGGCAATGGTGGTGACATTGCCGTCCTTCGAGATTTGCGGCGTGATGGTGTTGCCATCGAACCATGCCTCGATGCTGCCCTCGTCCACGGCCAAGGTCGGCGATTCGGTCAACGTGATGGTGAACCCGTAGATGCCGCCTTCCGGGATGCCCACCAGCGGGCCGGAGGGGATGTCCACACCCGAGATTTGGTCGGGGGCGGTACCGCTCGCGAGCTGGCCGATTTGGGTTTCATCCAGCACACCCGCGTAAATCGCAAAGTCATCAATGATGCCCTGAATGGTGGGCGCCCCCGGCGGATCGGCCGGCCCCGCCCCGATGACCAACCTCACAAAATCCGTCGGCAGCGGCGAGGTGTTGTTCCCTTCCAGGAAAAGCGTGCCATCCACCCAGACTTGCTTGGTGGAACCATTCTTGATGAACACCAGATGGTGCCACCCTTCGGCAAAATCCGGGAAGTCATTGATGACGTTCTTGGAAATGCGCTGCGTGCCGCCATTGCAACATCCGGCCGTGTCAAAGTAGATGTTGTTGTTGCTCCACGGAGTATGCGCCTGAATGCCGCGCATGGTACCCGAACTGGAAGGCGAAACCCCCCAGAAAGCGGAACTGCTGGCAATGCTGTCGAGCTTCTGCCAGAAGGAAATGGTGATCTGGTCATTAGCCGCCGCCACATTCAGCGCCGACGCATCACCCACCAACACCATATTTTTCTCGCCGTCTCCGGGCGGCGTGGAAAAGAAATCCACCGCCTTGCCAGCGTGAGCGTCGTCGGTATAGGAGGTGTTCCCCTCCAGCGTACCCGTGAATCCGTAGATCTTGTCCGCAGTGACCCCGGGATCGCTGCCATCGTTGAAATCCCAATACGCCATGAGCGTTGGGGTTTGCGCCAGGGCCGAGGATGTGGCGGCAATCGCCACTCCCGCTCCCAGCAGAGTCAGGATGTGTTTTTTGCTTGGTATTCGCATAACTTGATCAACATTGGTCCCATTTCACCGCCGGGACTGAGCCCGCCGTCTCCCCTTGCCGGCTCAAAGGCAAAGCGGGGGTAAAGGGAAACTTCGGCTTTCTTGGCTCAGCTCGGGTTGGTTTCATAGGTTGTGTCCGCGCGCAGTCTTTTCAAATCCCACCTTCCTGTCAACACGAAAAGCGGGCCAAAACAGCGGAAAACCAAGCGTGAAAGAGCCTTTTGTCGCGTTTCCTTTTGCTCTTCCCCGAGGAAATTTTTGGGAAACTTTGTCTCACCCAGGTGGGAAAATGGCCGCGGAATTTCCCACTGCGGGGAGGGTGGGAAACCGGCTTCCCACGCGGGAACGCGGGAAGGAACAAACGAAAAGCGGGGGGAAGGCGGGAATGGCTCCCTTTTTTCGGTTGCTCGAAGCGGACGAGGCGGACGGGGGCCGGCGGAAAAACGGAAAACGCGCGTCACTCCGCCAGCGCGCGCAGCGCGCGCGCCATCTCGATGGCCGTCTGGGCGGCTTCCCGGCCCCGGTTGTGCTCCGAATCCAAGCAGCGCCGCCGGGCCTGCGCGGTGTTTTCCAGCAGCAACACCTCGTGCACCAGGGGGCGTTCCGTCTCGACCTGCAACCTCATCAACGCCCCGGTCACCGCCCGGCCGATGTGCTCGGCGTGAACGGTTTCCCCGCGCAGGATGACCCCCAGACAAAGGATGGCGTCGTAAGGCGCGGTGCGCCGGCGGGCCAGGCGCGCGGCCACCACCGGCACCTCGAAGGCGCCCGGCACGCGGACCACGTCCACCGCTTCCGCCCCGGCCGCGCGCAATTCCCGGCGCGCCGCCCGGAGCATGGAATCCACGTAGCGGGCGTTGTAACGAGAGGCAACGACGGCAAACCGCAGGCCGGTGGCCCGGCTTTTCGCAACTTTGACCTTTTTGAGCATGAGGAGAGAGGCGAGCCAAGGCGGGGGGCTCAAAGCAGGTGGCCCAGTTTTTCCCGCTTGGTGCGCAAGTAGTGTTCGTTGTGGGGATTGGGCGGCACCTGGATGGGCACCTGCTCGACGATTTCCAGGCCGTAGCCGTCCAATCCCACCACCTTTTTCGGGTTGTTGGTCAGCAGCCGGATGCGGCGCAGACCGAGGTCGGCCAGGATTTGGGCGCCGATGCCGTACTCGCGGAGATCCGCCGGATAGCCGAGCTTGAGGTTGGCCTCCACGGTGTCGAGCCCTTCTTCTTGCAGCTTGTAAGCCTGAATTTTGGGCGCCAGCCCGATGCCCCGGCCTTCCTGCCGCATGTACACGATCACGCCCCGCCCGGCCTCGTTGATCTGCCGCATGGCGGCGTGCAGTTGCGGACCACAATCGCAGCGGCGCGAGCCAAACACGTCGCCGGTGAGACATTCGCTGTGCACGCGCACCAGTACGGGATCCTCTCCGCGCACGTCCCCCTTCACCAGGGCCAGGTGGCATTGGTCGTCGAGCCGTGAGCGGTAAAGGTGCAGGTCGAAATCGCCGAAATCGGTCGGCATCCGGACCACCTCGACGCGTTCGACCAGCCGTTCGCGGGTGCGCCGGTACTGAATCAACGCCTCGATGGAGCACAACTTCAGCCCGTGGCGGCGGGCGAACTCGCGCAACTCGGGCAGGCGCGCCATCGTGCCGTCATCGTTCATGATCTCGCAGATGACGGCCACCGGGCGGCAACCGGCCAGGCGGGCCAGATCCACCGCCGCCTCCGTGTGGCCGGCCCGTTGCAGCACGCCGCCGGGCTTGGCGCGCAGGGGAAACACGTGCCCCGGCTGGACGAGATCGCCCGGCGTGGCGGTGGGGTCGGCCATGACCTGGATGGTGCGCGCCCGGTCGGCGGCGCTGATGCCGGTGGTCACGCCGGTGGCGGCGTCCACGCTCACCTGGAAGTCGGTTTGGAACGTCTCGCGGTTCTGGATGACCATCCGCTCGATTCCGAGCTGCTGCAGCCGTTCCGCCGTGGTGGGCACGCAAATCAGGCCCCGGCCGAACCGGGCCATGAAATTGATCACTTCCGGCGTGGCGTGCTGGGCGGCGGCGATCAGGTCGCCCTCGTTTTCCCGGTCCGCGTCATCCACCACGATGACCATCCGGCCCTTGCGGAGGTCTTCGAGCACGGATTCGATGGAATCGAACTGCTGCTGCATCGCAAAGCCGCGAAGGTACCGCAAGCCGGCGCGAAATCCATGCTCAAAAGTCGCGGTGCCGGCCGGAAACAAACATCCCAGGCAGTCTGAGAGCCGTCCGGAAAACGCCGGGCTGGAAAACCCGGCCTACAATCAAGGCGTGTTTTGCTTCACTATCATCCCACAGGAAACATGCTCAAAACCCTTGATTCTATTGGACTTTCTGACGTTTCAGGCGGTTTCGCGTTCCCCGCATCCCACGGCGCTTTGCTCGTGCAAAAAGCCCTGATTTTCCGGTGTTTTCGCCCAATCCCTGGGGGATGGCTGTAATTTTGCGTCTTTTCTGCGGGCCGCGTATCCCCACGCGGAGGAACGGCCTGCTTTTCCGACAGGCTCCAAGGCGGCCGCCCGAAACTTGCGGTGCGGCCGCAACCCCGTCCGCAAGGGACTTCGACGCCACCCGCTCCCGGCAACCCGCTTTCCTCCAAGAACAGACCCGCCAGCCCCGGCATTGCATCTGGCGGAGCGACGTGGAAAGCGTGCCCCGACTGGTCGAAGACGAGTTTTCGCCGGAGAAAGCTTTCGGAGCCGCGCGAGTTTTGGGCCAAGGCGACCACCTATGGGGATTGAACTTCAAGCTGGCGCGGCCCGTTTGGACCTGCTCACCGCCTCCCCAGTGTCTTTTTTTATGAGGCAATTCGATCCAGCTTTTCCCCCCAAAAAAAAGCTTGCTTGAATCAAGTTCTTGTGAGACGTTTGGCGCGCAGTTCGCGGAAGTGTCTTTAATACGCAGTTGGATTTTCGAAAAGAGCGGGTCCCAGAGCGGCCTGATAAGCGAGGTAACATGAAACAGAAAAGAATCGCGGTCGTTGTTTCGTTGATGACAGTGGTGACAGCCACAGTTCAAATCAACGCGGGGTTGATGACCTTTGATGCATCAACTCCATTGCAAAATGATGGAATGAGATCCGCGTGGCTGAATGCCATTGGTACGGCGGTTCCTCAGTACCGCGTGGACTTCGAATCAGGATTCGATCAAGGGGAAAATGTCGCGGGGACCACGTTGGCCGGGGGGATGGTAATGCGCAGCACCGCGAATCCGGCGGAGATTCTTATCGAGGGGAGACCGGGCGCGATTGGCGATTCGAATCCGGTGGGCTATTTTTCCGCTATCCACGCGCGGGATCCCGTGTTGATTCTCGATTTCTCGGCGAATCCTGTGAGCTACGTGGGATTTCTTCAGATTGATGCTGCTTTGGAAGCTACGATCACTTACGTGGGGGGGGGCAGTGCGGTCCTGACTCCCAATTCAACGGGCTTCAGTGGTGACAGCGCCGAATTCTTCGGTGTTTTCAATGACGAGTTTCTCATCGAAGAAGTGCGGTTTGGGTCGTTTTCGTGGGGAGATGAGATTTGGGGGATTGACAATATCGAGTACGGTGCCGTGCCCGAACCTTCTGGCGTCGCTTTGCTGGCGGCTTGTTCGTTAGCTGGGTTAATGTTGCGGCGCCGGTTTCGGTGATTCACGGAACGCATTCATTCAATCCCGTTTAGATTCGCCCACTCAGGCTTGATGCGGAGTGGGCGTTTTTGTTTGTTTTTGCCTGCCCATGCTGTAGCGGAACGGCCCCCTGCGCAGCTGGATGTCCCGCTTTTCAAACAGCCTCTGGGCAAACACGTCGGATCGGGGAGGAGGAATGGTCGTTTGTTGCGTCCCAGAGCAGGCTTTTCCCTCTGAAAGTTTCGGGAAAGCGCGCGCCGGGGAAGCGTCAGGCCAGCAGCCGGGGATCGAAGGCAAACGGTTCGGCGGGGCCGAGGCGTAATTGGGGAAAGTCGGGATGGGCGGGATTGAGCAGGTAGTTGGTTTCCTCGGGCACGATCACGCTGGGAAGGGCCAGCACGACGGAACGCCCCGCGCGCACCCAGGCATCGCCGATTTGTTGCGCGGCGGGCGGCGGCGGTGATTCCCGCCAGTTCGGGGGCAGTTCCTCAAGGGGAAACCGTTCCACCCAGGCCGTTTCAAAGGTCACGGGGATGGCCACGTATTGAAACGGCACGGAGGGGTTGAGGTGCACCAGGCTTTCCAACACGGCCAGCGCCCGGGTGCCGCTCACATACACCACCCGCACGCCGCGGGAGTTCCAGCGCCCGCCCACCTTGGCCGCGCCTTCCCCCGAAAAGGCCGTGGCGGCATACCGCTCCTTGACGAGGCGCCAGGCCGTCGGCATCAGGCGTACACCCCGTATTCAATGCGACCGAGCAAGTCCTCGACCTCCCGGGCGCCGACTTCGGTTTTGGCGTATTCCAGCGGAATGGCGCCGCCCAGCCCCACTTGCGGGGAAATCATCCACTGCCGCGCGCCCTCCTCGGATTCCAGCACCTCGGCGGCCCGGTGCCGCAGGCGCGCGAACCGGATCAACCGGTCCGACTCCGCCACGCCGAGCCGGCCGCTGGTTTTGCGCCGTTGCAGGGTGGCCCGGGAAATGCCCAGCAGGGCGGCCACCCGCTCCAAGGGCAGGGCCAGTTGGGCTTGCAGGGTTTCCAGCTCCTCCCACGGGAGCCCGGCTTCCACTTGGGCGATCAACTGGGCCGAGGAAAGCTCGCGGAGGACGAGGGGCTCGGATTTGACGGGCGGAAAAGGGGTGGAGCCGGCGGTTTCCCGGGGACGCTTGGGCGCGCGTTTCGGGGAAGCGGCCCGCTTGCCGGAGGTTTTTTTCCGGGACGGATGGTTTTCGTTCATGCTCATTTGAAGTTTTTCATAGTCTCAATTGAATCGTTTGTCAAATCTTTTTTCCGGCGCTTGCCGGAAGCGGGGCGGGCGGGCAAAGTGCCGGCATGAAGCCTTGGTTTACGGTATGGGTGCTGGCCGCTCTGTTGAGCGGCCGTGAGGCAGGCGCGGCGGCCGCGCGCGGTGTGCGCCAGTCGGCCCGGTCGCTGCCGGTGATCGCCGACGTGGACGTGGTGGTGGTGGGCGGTTCCTCCGGCGGGGTGGCGGCGGCCGTGGCGGCGGCGCGGGCGGGCGCGAAGGTGTTTCTGGCCGCGCCGCGGCATTATCTCGGCACGGATATTTGCGGCGCCTACCGGCTGTGGCTCGAACCGGGCGAGAAACCCGCCACCCCCTTGGCGCGGGCGGTGTTTCACGACCCGGAGGCCTTTCCGCCCGGCGCCGGATGGTCCTTCCAGTACGAGGCCGATCCTCCCGGCGCTTCCCGGCATCCCGACACCACCCCGCCCGCGCGCCTGCGCGACGGCCGCTGGGCCGGCGCGGTGACGCAAAGCGTGCAGTACGACCGCGACGTGACCCTGACGCTCGATCTCGGTCAGTCGCGGGAAGTGCGGCGGGTGACCGTGTACGCCTACCAACGTCCCGGCGTGTTCGACGTGCGCGAGTTCACGGTGCAAGCCCGGACGGCGGACGGCGCCTGGCGGGACCTCGTCACGGTGACCAATCGCGACCTCGGCGCGAGCCACGAGGCCGACGCCCTGCCCTTGATCGCCGACGTGCAAACCCGCGCGCGCGCGTTGCGGCTGGTGGTGCGGAAATCGGCCGCCGCCGAACGGCTGCTGCTGGGCGAGGTGGTGGTGAGCGGTCCGCCGGAAACGGACCCCGACGAGGAAGACGCCGTCCCGCCCCGTCCGATGCACGTGAAGCGCGTCCTGGACGAAGCCCTCCTCCGGGCCCAAGTGCCGTTCCTGTTTGCCTGTCAGCCGGTGGACGTGCTGCGGGACGAACGCGGTCAACCGGCGGGCGTGGTGGTGGCCAATCGCTCCGGTCGCCAGGTCATCAAGGCGCGGGTGATCGTTGACGCCACCCCGCGGGCAACGGTCGCGCGGATGGCGGGCGCGGAATTCGCGCCTTATCCCGCCGGCCCGCGGGTGTTCGAGCGGGTGGTCATCGGCGGTCGTCCGCGACCGGGCGAAGGGGTCGAGGTGGCGGCGCAAGCCACCCGCACCCTGCGGCGGCCCGGCGGAGCGGCCTGGCCGGTCTGGGAATACCGGCTCACCCTGCCGATGCCGGACGGCAGCTTCGCCTCCTTCGCCGCGGCGGAACAACTCGCGCGCGACCGGACCTGGACGCCGCAAGCGGTGGACGCCTCGGAAACCCTCTTCCAAGTGCCGCCGGACCCGATGCGTGGTCGGCAACGGGTGGACGGCCCGTGGCCGGGCGCGACGCGGCTCCCATTGGCCGCCTGTCAACCCGCCGGCGTGGCGCGGCTGTTCGTGGTGGGCGGCTGCGCGGACGTTTCCCGCGCGGCGGCGGCGCGACTGCTCCGTCCCGTTGCGTTGATGGCCGTGGGCGAACGCGTCGGCCAGGCCGCCGCGCGGCTCGCCCGGCAAACGCCCCCGTCGGCGCGGGTCGAGGTCGCCGGCAACGACCAGCCCGCCACGGAACGCGGCGACCTCCGGGAAAACAATCCCGACACCCTGCCGCGTTTCCGCCCGCTGCCCCGGGTGCCGTGCGCGGCCCGCGCCTGGCCGGTGACGGCCGAGTATGACGTGGTGGTGGTGGGCGGCGGCACGGCGGGCGCCCCGGCGGGCATTGGCGCCGCGCGACAGGGCGCGCGCACGTTGGTGGTCGAATTTCAATACGGACTGGGCGGCGTGGGCACGATGGGCTTGATCACCTCCTACTACTACGGCAACCGCGTCGGTTTCACCGCCGAAGTGGACGCGGGCGTGGACGCCCTGGGCGGTCGCGGCGACAGCAGCCAGGGCTGGAATCCGGAGTGGAAGAAGGAGTGGTATCGCCGGGCGTTGCGCGAAGCGGGCGCGGACCTCTGGTTCGGCGCGATGGGCGTGGGCGCGGTGGTGGAACAGGGCCGCGTGAAAGGGGTCTGGATCGCCACCCCGCAAGGGCCGCAATTGGTGCTGGCCCGGACCGTGGTGGACGCCACCGGCAATGCCGACATCGCCGCCGCCGCCGGCGCGGCCTGTCGCTACGTGGACGGCTCCCGCGTGGCCGTGCAAGGGGCGGGATTGCCGCCCCGGAAACCCGGTTCCGGCTACACCAACACCGACTACACCTTCATTGACGAAACCGACGTGTTCGACGTGTGGCGGGTGCTGGTGATGGCGCGGGAGAAATTCGCCCAAGCTTACGATCTCGCCCAGTTTCTCGACACCCGCGAGCGCCGGCAAATCATCGGCGACGCCACGCTCACTCCCATGGACATGATGCTGGGCCGGCTGCACCCGGACACCGTCGTCATTGCCCGGAGCAACTTCGACAGTCACGGTTTCACCGTGCATCCGCTGTTCATGATCCGGCCGCCGGATCGGGAGGAGATTTACGTGCGCGTGCCCTACCGCTGCCTGTTGCCGCGCGGACTCGAAGGGATTCTGGTGACCGGCCTCGGAGTGAGCGCCGACCGCGACGCGCTGCCGGTCATCCGGATGCAGGCCGACGTGCAAAACCAGGGCTACGCCGCCGGCGTGGCGTGCGCGATGGCCGTGAAAGCCGGCGTCCCGCCCCGCCACATTGACCTCGAAGCGCTGCAACGGCGCCTCGTCGAAAAGGGCAACCTGCCCCGGTCGGTGCTGACCGAGCGGGACAACTTCGGTTGTTGCGAGGCGGAGCTTGCCGTTGCCATCAGATCGCTGGCTTATCAGTGGCAGGGACTCGAATTCCTGCTGGCCCATTGGGAGCGGGCCCGCCCGCTGCTGCAACAGGCCTGGCGCCACGCGGAAAACCGGGACGACAAACTCGCCTGCGCGCATGTCCTCGGCATGATGGGCGACCCCACCGGCGCCGAAACGCTCATCGAAGCCGTGCGGGGCAAAAAGCCGGACAAGGGCTGGCGGTTCACCGGCATGGGGCAGTACGGGGCCAGCCTCAGCCCGTTGGACAGCCGGCTCATCGCCCTGGGCCGCACCCGGGATCCGCGGGCGCTGAAGCCGATTCTCGACTTCGCCGCGCAACTGGGAGCGGGCAGCGAGTTTTCCCACTTCCGCGCCGTGGCCGAAGCCTGCGAAGCCCTCGGCGATCCCGCCGCCGCGCCCGCCCTGGCGGCCTTGTTGCGGAAACCGGGCATGATGGGGCACGCCGTCACGAACATCGCGCAGGCCGTCCACGCGCCCCCGCCCAGTCCCACCGACACCTCCATACGCAACGCCGAACTCTCCGAGCTGGTCCTGGCCCGCGCGCTCTACCGGTGCGGGGATTACGAGGGGCTGGGCGAACGCCTCCTCCGCGCCTATGCCCGCGGCTTGCAGGGCCATTACGCCCGCCACGCCACCGCCGTCCTGGCGGAACGCCGGCGGCCTGCTCCCGCCGCCTCCCCGGAAAGCCGGTGAGCCGTCCGCGAAAAAAAACGGCGCCGCCGGGAGGGGCGGCGCCGCGGGGGAAGAGCAATCGCGACGGTCAGACGAGGGGATAGGTGGTGAGCAGTTTCAGATACTGCGCGCGCTCATAGGCGCCGGGGTCGGCGACATTTTTCCGGCTCAGCGAACCCCGGGCCTGGGCCAGGGACTCGTATTCGTGCGCCTCGAGCCAGGCGCGGACTTCCCGCTCGATGACCGCGATCCGCCCCATGCCCTGTTGCAGCAGGACGGAGCAGAGCTGGGTCACGGTGGCGCCGGCCATGATCATCTTGAGCACGTCGGCGCTGGTGTGAATGCCGCTGGTGGCGGCCAGGTCGGCCTCGATCCGGCCGTGCAGGATGGCGATCCAGCGCAACGGCAGCCGGCGCGCCTGCGGGGTGCTGAGGAAGATGCCGGGTTCGACTTCGAGGTTCTCGAGGTCAATGTCCGGCTGGTAGAACCGGTTGAACAACACCAGGGCGTCGGCGCCCGCCGCGTCCAGCCGCTTCGCGAAGTGGGCGAAGTTGCTGAAGAAGGGGCCGAGTTTCATGGCCACCGGCAGTTTCACGGCGTTTTTCACCGCCGCGAGGATGTCGAGGTAGCCCTGCTCCACCGCGTTGCCCGGCAGGTCGGGATCGGTGGGGATCTGGTAGGCGTTGAGTTCGAGGGCGTCGGCGCCCGCGGACTCGATCTGCCGCGCGTAATCGGTCCAGCCGCCCGCGGAAACCCCGTTGAGGCTGGCAATGACCGGGATGGACAAGGCTTCCCCAGCCCGCCGGACAAGGTCGAGGTAATCACCCGGTCCCACCCGGAATTCGCCCAAATCGGGGAAGTAGGAGAGGGCCTCGGCAGAGACGTCGGCGCTTTGTTCCAGCGCGCGCTCCAGGTCGGCGCTTTCCTGGAGGAGCTGCTCTTCGAACACCGACGGCAGCACCACCGCGCCGGCGCCGGCGTCCTCGGCCCGTTTCAGCTCGTCGAGCCGGCCGGTGAGCGGGCTGGCCGAAGGGACCAGCGGGCTCCTCAGCTTCAGCCCGAGATAGGTGGTGGACAGATCCATCGGGGGTTCCTTTGGGAGCGCGTTTCCGGGAAGGTCACGCGGCGGCGGTTTCTTCCGCGCTGAACTTGCGGCTGGCCAGGTAGCTGTAAAGCTCCCAGCGCGCCTGCACGTCATGCTGGGCCTGCTCGAAGAGGAGCTTGGCGTCCTCCGGGCGGGCCTTGGCCAGCATCTTGAAGCGGTTTTCGGAGAGCAGGTATTCCTCCACCCGCATCTTCCCGGCGCGGGAATCGAGCTGGAGCGGATTCTCGCCCCGGGCGGCCCGGCGCGGGTCGTAGCGGTAGAGGAGCCACTGGCCGCTGTTGACCGCCGCCTTCTGCTGCCGCGCGCCGGCGGTCATGTTGATGCCGTGGGCGATGCAGTGGGAGTAGGCGAGGATGAGGGACGGCCCCTCGTAGGACTCGGCCTCGACCAGCGCCTTGAGGGTGTGCTCGTCCTTGGCGCCCATCGCCACGCTGGCCACGTAGATGGTGCCGTAGCTCATGGCGATCAGGCCCAGGTCCTTTTTGCCGAGCCGTTTGCCGGCGGCGGCGAACTTCGCCACCGCGCCGCGCGGGGTGGCCTTCGAGGCCTGGCCGCCGGTGTTGGAGTAAACCTCGGTGTCGAGCACCAGAACGTTGACGTTGCGGCCGCTGGCCAGCACGTGATCCA
>CAZRPT010000240.1:0-1824 GCA_964601985.1 uncultured Verrucomicrobiota bacterium | reverse complement strand
GGCGTCGCCGCGACCGTCACCTACAATTTTGCCGTTTCCAATCAAGGATGGACGGCGGCCGTGGAATCAGGCAGCACCAGCAATCCTTTTACGTGGGGCACTCCTTCGGATGACACCGTGAATGCGTGGTACACCGACGGGGTGGCTTCCTCCTCCATCAAAACCCTGACCAGCCCGGAAATGGAAGTGGCGTCCGATGGATCCGTGACGATCACGATCGAGCATCGGTACAATTTCGAAGTATTCACTTTTTGGGGGTGGCAACTTTTTATGGATGGAGGACAAGTTCGTTATCGCATCAATGGAGGAAGCTGGACGCCCGTGGCCGACGGCCAATTCAGCCAAAACGGCTATACCGGATTGGTGCTGCCGCTCTTCTCGTCTGGCTGGTCCGGCACTTCGTCAGGTTATTCCGCGCAGTTGTACGTTTCCAGTGTTGCCACACTTTCCGGTTTGACGGCGGGCGACACCTTGGAACTGCAGCTGCGGGCGGGATGGGGGCCGAGCGGCATGTGGACCGCCCCCAACTGGGCCATCGGCGAGGTGTCGGTCAGCAACGTCGTGCCGGAGCCCGGGGAAACCGCCGGATATTGTGGCCTCGCGCTGCTGGTGTGGAGCGTCTTTCGCCGCCGACGTGGCGGGCAATCCTGAGAGTGGGCATGCCGGTTTCGAATTTCGTCGGGCGGGCTGTTTCCGCCCCTTTTCTTTACACCTCGCCGGCCCGCCCCTACCTTGCGCGGCCATGAGCGGCGGCCGGCGTCCCATTCGCGTCATCATCGGTCTCAGCGGCGGGGTGGATTCCTCGACCGCGGCGGCCTTGTTGCTCGAACAGGGCTGCGACGTGGTGGGCATCACCCTGAAACTCTGGCCGCAGGACTGCCTTTCCCGGGCGGAGGACAAGTGCTGCGGCCCCCAAGCCGTGGCCGACGCCCGCGCGGTTTGTCATCGGCTGGGCATCCCGTTTTACCTCGTGGACGAGGCCGAGGCGTTCCAGCGGGAGGTGATCGCCTACTTCGCCGCGGAATACCGCGCCGGGCGCACGCCGAATCCGTGCGTGATGTGCAACGAGCGGCTCAAGTTCGGCACGCTGCTCACCCAGGCCCGCAAGCTGGGCGCCACGCACGTGGCCACCGGCCATTACGCCCGTGTCCGGCAAGACGCGACCAGCGGACGCTGGCTCCTGCGACGCGGCCGCGACCCCCGGCGCGATCAAAGCTATTTCCTTTTTTCGCTGCGGCAGGAGCAGTTGGCGCACGCCCTGTTCCCGCTGGGCGAGCTGCTCAAAAGCGAGACCCGCGCGCGCGCCCGGGAGCGCCGGCTCAAGACGGCGGAGAAGGCGGAGAGCATGGAAATCTGTTTCGTGCCGGACAACGACTACGGGCGCTTCCTCACCCAAAGCGGTCTGGCGCGCCGCCGTCCCGGCGACATCGTGGACCTCGAAGGCCGGGTGCTGGGCCGGCACGAGGGGATCGAGTTTTTCACCATCGGCCAGCGGCGGGGACTCCGCATCGCCGCGCCGGCGCCGCTGTACGTGCTCGATCTCGATCCCGCCCGCAACCGCGTGGTGGTGGGGCCGGCCACGGAGTTGCAGCGGGACACCTTCACCGTCGAGCGGTGCAACTGGATTCCGTGGGCGCAGCCGCCCGGCCCGGTCGAGGCGCTGGTGAAAATCCGCTACAACCATCCCGGCACGCCGGCGGTGGTCACGCCGCTCGAAGACGGCCGCGCCCGGGTGGAACTGCGCGAACCGCAACGCGCCATCACTCCCGGCCAGGCCGGCGTGTTTTACCAGGACGATCTGGTGCTGGGCGGAGGATGGATAGA
>CAZRPT010000239.1:0-4590 GCA_964601985.1 uncultured Verrucomicrobiota bacterium | reverse complement strand
TACGCCGACGACCTCGGCTACGGCGACGTGAGCTGCTACGGGGCGACCCGCGTTCACACGCCGGCCATTGACCGGCTGGCGCGGGAGGGGCTGCGCTTCACCGACGCCTACGCCGCGGCCTCCACCTGCACGCCGTCGCGGTTCGCGCTGCTGACCGGCGAATATCCCTTCCGCCAGCGCGGCACGGGGGTGTTGCCGGGTTCGGCGGCGCTGATCATCCGCCCCGGGCGAACCACGCTGCCCTCGCTGCTTCAGCAGGCGGGCTACGTGACCGGCGTGGTGGGCAAATGGCACCTCGGCCTCGGCGACGGCCACTTGAACTGGAACGGGAAGATCGCCCCCGGACCGCTGGAGGTGGGCTTTGATTACTGCTTCCTGCTGCCGGCCACCGGCGACCGCGTGCCCTGCGTGTTCGTGGAAAACCATCGCGTGGTGGGGCTGGACCCGGCGGACCCCGTCCGGATCAGTTACAGGAAGCGGATCGGCAACGACCCGGTCGGCTTCGAAAATCCGCTGTTGCTGAAGCAGGTCCCCAGCCACGGCCACAACCAGACCATCGTCAACGGCATCAGCCGCATCGGCTACATGAGCGGCGGCCACGCGGCGCGCTGGGTGGACGAAAGCTTCGCCGACACCTTCACCCGGAAGGCGGTCCGCTTCATCGAGCAGCACCGGAAGGAACCGTTCTTCCTCTACCTCGCCTTTCACGACATCCACGTGCCGCGCGCGCCGAATCGGCGGTTTGTCGGCAAAACCCCGATGGGGCCGCGCGGGGACGCCATCGTGGAGGCGGACTGGGCCACCGGCGAAGTCCTGGCCACGCTGGACCGGCTGGGGCTGGCGGACAACACGCTGGTCATTTTCAGCAGCGACAACGGTCCCGTCGTGGACGACGGCTACTACGATGAATCGGTCCAGAAACTGGGCGATCACCGGCCCGCCGGTCCGCTGCGCGGCGGCAAGTACAGCCGGTTCGAAGGCGGCACCCGCATGCCCACCCTCGTGCGCTGGCCGGGCCACGTAAAGCCGGGCGTCTCCCACGCCGTGATTTGTCAGGTGGACTTTCTGGCCAGCCTCGCGGCGTTGACCGGCCGGAAGCTCCCGCCCGGCGCGGCGCCGGACAGCTTCAACGTGCTCGACGCCCTGCTCGGAAAATCCCCCACCGGCCGCGACCACCTCATCCAGCGCGGCAGCGCGCTGGCCATCCGGGTGGGCGATTGGAAATACCTGCCGCCCGCCAAGGGGACCCGGATCTTCCGCAGCGTGAACATCGAGAGCGGACTCGATCCCGAGCCGCAGCTCTACCACCTGGCCGGGGACGTGGCCGAGCAGCACAACCTCGCCGCCCAACATCCCGACCGCGTGAAACAAATGCAGGCCCTGCTCGACCGGCTGCTGCAGCAGGGATACAGCCGCCCGGGCTTCACCCCCGCGCCATGAGCCGCAGCTCCCCCGCCAAACGCCCGCGCCGCGAGACCGAATTGCAGCGGCGGGTGCGCGAATTGATCGAGTGGCGCGGCGGCGGCCACAACGCCGACCTGGTGGGCGAGATCATCGAAAACGCGCTGAAGCTGCTGCGCGACGTCGAGCACCGGGGCGACGTGCGGGTGATCGAATCGGCCGTGCGCGAGCTGCGGCACGCCTTCCGGGTGTTCGCCCCCTACGCCCGGCGGCGCAAGGTGTCGGTGTTCGGCTCGGCCCGCCTCAAACCGGGCCAGCCGGCCTACAACCAGGCGGTGGAATTCGGCCGGCGCATGGCGGAGGCGGGCTTCATGATCATCACCGGCGCCGGGCCCGGCATCATGCAGGCGGGCCACGAAGGCGCCGGTCCGGAGCGCAGTTTCGGCGTCAACATCCGCCTCCCGTGGGAGCAGACCGCCAATCCGGTCATCGAGCGCGACCAGAAACTGATCCACTTCAAATACTTCTTCACCCGCAAGCTGACCTTCATCCGGCACTCCGACGCCATCGCGCTGTTTCCCGGCGGTTTCGGCACCATGGACGAGGGATACGAGGCGCTCACCCTGATGCAAACCGGCAAGAGCCAGCTCATGCCGCTGGTGCTGGTGGATCATCCCGGCGGGACGTTTTGGCGGACGTGGGACCGTCACGTGCGGGAGCATCTGCTGCGCAACGAACTGATTTCGCCGGAGGACCTGAATCTCTACCAAATCACCGATTCGGTGCCGGAAGCCGTCAAGTGGATCACCCGCTTCTACCGCAACTACCACTCAAGCCGGTTCGTGCGCGACCTGCTGGTGCTGCGCCTCAACCATGCCCCCACCGAAACGGCCCTCGCCGCCTTGAACGAGGATTTCGCGGACATCACGGACGGCCCGCCGCTGCGGGTGGTGGAGCCGTTCCCCGAAGAGGTCGAGGACCGCGACTGCCTGGACCGGCCCCGGGTGGCGTTCGGCTTCAACCGCAAATCCCACGGCCGGCTGCGCGAGCTGATTGACCGCCTGAACCTGCTGTAGCCCGCGCTTCAGCGTTCCTCCTCCACGGCGTCCGGCGGCGCCGGAATTCCCGGTTTCCGGTTGCCCGCCGGGCGCGGCTGGCGATGACAGCGGCCGCGCCCCCCTCCTCTCGCGCGGGCGGCGGGCGGGGTTTGTTCCTCCGATTCTCCGAAACCGATTTGCAAAAATGGAAAAGCGTTCCATACTGCAGCCCGTCCCAAAGAAACGGAAATCCTTCGAGCGCGCGCGGGCGCCGTGAGCATGCCGCGCTCCGCCCTTGTCCGTCAGTCGCAAACAAATAAAAGAGAAGCCATCATGCTGCACAAACGCACCACCGATCAAAAAATCCGGGAAGCGCTCGCCCTGAGTGACACGCTCGTGTTCGGCTCCAGCGGCCTTTCCCGGCCCGCCCCGAAATATACGATTCCGCAAGCAGAACTGCCGCCCCGGCAGGCCTATCAAATCGTCCACGACGAGCTGATGCTCGACGGCAATTCGCGGCTCAACCTCGCCACCTTCGTCACCACGTGGATCGAACCGGAGGCCCGCGACCTGATGAGCGAGACCTTCGACAAGAACATGATCGACAAGGACGAGTACCCGCAGACCGCCGAGATCGAGATGCGCTGCGTGAACATCATCTCGAATCTCTTTCACGGCGAATCCGAGGCGGGGAAGGAAGCCTGCGGTTGTTCGACGATCGGTTCCAGCGAGGCCGCCATGCTCTGCGGCATGGCCATGAAATGGAACTGGCGCAAGAAACGCGCCGCCCAGGGCAGGGACACCGCGAAGCCCAACTTCGTCGTGCCCGCCGACGTGCAGGTGTGCTGGGAAAAATTTTGCGTCTATTGGGACATCGAGATGCGCGAGGTGCCCATGCGCCGGGAGAACGGCTTCCGCGTGGACCTGCGCGAGATTCCGGATTACTGCGACGAAAACACCATCGGCGTGCTGGGCATCGTGGGCACCACCTACACCGGCGAATTCCAGGACATCAAGCTCCTCGACGCGGTCATGGAGGAATACAACGCCAAAACCGGTTACGACATCCCCATCCACGTGGATGCCGCGAGCGGCGGGTTTGTGGCTCCCTTCCTTTATCCCGATCTCGAATGGGATTTCCGGCTCAAATGGGTGAAATCCATCAACGTTTCCGGCCACAAGTTCGGCCTCGTTGCCCCCGGCGTGGGGTGGGCGCTTTGGAAGGATTGGTCGGACCTGCCCGAGGAACTCATCTTTCACGTCAACTACCTCGGCGGCGACATGCCCACCTTCGCCCTGAACTTCTCGCGGCCCGGCAGCCAGGTCATCGCGCAGTATTACAACCTCATCCGGCTCGGTTTCGAGGGTTACCGCAAAATCCACCAAGCCTGCATGGACGTGGTCTTTGCCCTGCGGGATCTGGTCGTCAAATCCGACCTCGGCGAAATGGTGTTCGACGACCTCAAGATGCCGCTGCTGGCGTTCAAACTGAAAGACGACGACGCCGGTTTCACCGTCTATGACATCTCGAACAAGCTGCGCGCCTATGGCTGGCAGGTGCCCGCCTACACCCTGGCCGAGGACTGCAAGGACGTCTCCATCCTGCGGGTCGTGGCCAAGGAAGGGTTCACCTACGACCTCGCCTCGCTGCTCGTGAAGCACATCCGCGAAGTCATCACCGACCTGAAAGGCGAAGCGAAGAAGCGCGAAGCCCCCACCGCCCCGCAGACCAAGATCTGCTGAGCGCCGGTCGGAAAACGCCGGGTTGGGAAACCCGGCCTGCAGGGGCGCGACTCGTTTCCCCGGGCGCCACCCCCGGCGGGGAAATCTGAATCCCGAGATCCGAAATTCGAAAGAGAAGCGCGCGTTTCGGTGGCGCGGACTTCCAGTCTGCTGTGTCGCCGGCTTCCAGCCGGCCCGGCGGGCGAATAAAAGCGGCCGCCGCGTAGAAAGGAAAGCCCGGCAGATTGGAAATCTGCGATACGGCAGGCTGGAAGCCTGCGCTACGGGGGGGGAGCGCACGCGCCTCGCGTGCACCGAGGGGCGCCCCCCGCCCCTCGCCCTCCCCCCGCGACCGATTTCCGCGGCCGCCCAGGTGGCATCCGCGTCCCGCGGGTCGGGCCGGGTGTTCCGTCCGGCTTCCGATGCGCGG
>CAZRPT010000238.1:0-15979 GCA_964601985.1 uncultured Verrucomicrobiota bacterium | reverse complement strand
CAGCGGGTGATCGGCCTGATTCAGTTGATCTCCAACAAGGCCCGCTTTCGCATCATCTGCGTGTTGAGTCACGGCGAGTTCTGCGTGAAGGAAATCGCGGAAATCCTGGGCGAGGGGAAAATGTCCAACATCTCCCAGCAGTTGAAAATCCTCACGCTGGCCGGCGTGGTGGACCGCCGGCGCGAGGAGAAAAAAATCATTTACCGCCTCGTGGACCATCGCATGCGGGATTTGATCGCCTATTTTCGGGAGCACTTTCTGCCCCCGCTCAACCTGTCCTGAACCCCGTTTTTTCCGCCCATGAAGCATGCCCCGCCGCCCAGACAGCACGCAACGCACGATCGGCGGAGGGAGAGTCTCCGCGGGGGCGGCGGCGGGACGACGAATTTTCGCCCGGTCACCGGGCGGGATCTTTTGAAGGGGGCTCCTTCAAAAGCAAAACTGGGAACGACATCACGAGCATAGTTACTGGATCAACGATGAAAAAAATCACGCGAATTCTCACCGGTTTGCTGCCCGCAGCGTTGGCCTCGACCACCGCTCTGGCCACCAATGGCGACAACCTCATCGGCGTGGGCGCCATTTCCCGCGGCATGGGCGGCGTGGGCATCGCCAATCCGCTGGACGCCGTCAGCGCCGTCTTCGCCAACCCCGCCGCCATGTGTTTCGGCCCGGTGTGCGACATTTCGGAGTTCGACTTCACGGGCACGATGTTCATGCCCAAAGTCAACGCCTCGGTGGACCTGCCCGGACTGGCCAAATTCTCGGCGGACAGCGAAAACTACGTCTATCCCATTCCGGCCATCGGCATCTCCATCCCGCTGGATGCCGCCAAACGCTGGCGCTTCGGCCTGGCGGCCTACGGCGTGACCGGTCTCGGCGTGGACTACCGCGACACGGCGCTGGATCAGAGCCTCAAAACCGGCCTGCCCGCCCCCGCCCCGGCGGAGGTGCCCCTGATCGCCGGGGAATACACCAGCTTTCAAATCATGAAGTTTGCGCCGTCCGTGGCCTATCAGGTCACCGACCAGCTCAGCGTCGGGTTGGCGGTGCCGTTGGACTACGCCACGCTGGACCTCCACAACGGTTCCGCGCCCGGCTACAGCATCGGCGTGCAACCGGGCATCGTGTACCGCCCCACGCCCGAGCTGTCCCTCGGGTTGATCTACGTCTCCCCGCAGCCGTCCACCTTCGATCAGGTGGCGGATTTCGACGGCGACGGCCGCTCCGACAACCTGAAACTCGAAGCCCCGCAGCAGGTGGGCCTGGGCATCAGCTACGAGTTCTTCGACCACACGTTGACGGTCGCGGGCGACGTGAAATGGCTGAACTGGAACAACGCCGACGGTTACGACGATTTCGACTGGGACAACCAGTGGGTCTTCGGCATCGGCGCGCAATATGCCCTGATCCCCGGAAAACTGTACCTCCGCGCCGGCTATAATTACGCGAAAAACCCGGTCAACGAACACAACAACTGGGCCCCGACCGACACCACCACCGTGCAGGGCAAAACCATGCCCACCTACTACTACGAGACGTTCCGCCTGGTCGGATTCCCGGCCATCGTGGAAAACCACGTCACCCTGGGGCTGGGTTATGAAATCAGCAAAACCGTTTCGCTGGACCTGGGATTCATGTACGGTTTCAGCAACACGATCAGTGAAACCGGCGCCACCCCGCTGGGCGGCGCCGTCACCATGAAATCCGAACTCGAAGAGTTCGGCGTGGACTTTGGACTCAAGTTCCGCTTCTGAACCCCAAAACCACCCCGAAGGCCATCCCATCCGCGCGCGGGGAGCCGGCCTCCCCGCGCTTTTTTATTTCCGCGCCCTCCCCTTGTCGCTGAGATCGGTGGTGTCCGGGTTGCCGCCGTAGCCGCGATAAGGCAGGGGATAGGCGGAACGCAGGGTGACGGAATCCAGCATGAAGCGGGATTTGAATCCCCTCCTTTTTCCTTCCTGCTCCAGCTCCGGGGATTTGGAATCGTCGGCCAGCTCGAAGGCGAGCGTCCGGTTTCGCCCCTTCGTGATCCGCACGGGATCGGAGAAAACGAGGCGAAACGAATCCCACCCGGCGCCGGGATTCGGACGGGTGGGAGGAAGCGCGATGGGGTATCTCTTTTCGCCGAGGGTCACCACCCCCGTCAGGGAGCGGTCCGTGAGATTCGCGTACTTGAGATTCAGGTAAAAAACGTTGTCCGCGATGCAGTGGAAGGTCCAGGAAACGCGGGAATTCGGCGCGCCGAAGCCGTACGCGTATTCGTAATAGCGGGGTTCCTCGACCCCGCCGTGATCAATGCACGGCGTGAGGCGGGTCGCGGCGCAGCGCACTTTTTCACACTGCGCCAACTGCGGAATCAGGCGGGTCGGAAGGTCGTTGTCGAGCACCGGCGTGGGGTCCACTTCGAGGCTGCCTTCATATTCGAGCACCACGACCGTGTCGGTGTAATCAACAAAGCGCGGATCGGCGTCGTAGAGATTGATCTTCCGGCCGCCGAACTCGTCCACTTCGATTTTCAGCGGGCTTTTCCCGGGGTCGGCCAGCAGGTAGGCGCCGACAATCCCGGCTTTGACGCCGGGGAGATAAACATAGTCCTGCGTGGGGAGATGGAGAACGTGGAGGAAGAGCCGGCCGGGTTTCCGGGTGCAGACGCCCCAGGGGAGATCGGCGAACCCGGAGGCGCGCACGCCGTAGATGGAATCGCCGTTGACCTTCAGCCACGCGCCCACCTTCACGAGACAGGCGCGCTCCTGGAGCGGGATCCGGCCGCGCACGTCGGGACCGATGTTGAGCAGCAGGTTGCCGCCCCGCGAACGGATGCGGGCGAGCATGCGGATGATGTCCGCGGGGGTCTTGGTTTTCCGGTCCTCGGGGTACCAGGCCCAGTGGTGGGTGAAGGTCATGCAGGTTTCCCAGGGCCCGGCCTTCGGCGCCGGCGGGATGTAGCCGTCGCCACCGGTTGAAAAATCGCCGAGATGGAATCCCACCCGGGAGGAAGCAAGGATGCAGGGGTTGGTTTCGCGGAGCACTTTGAGGCACTCCAACGCCGTCTCCCGGGTCGGCGCGCCGAGGTCGAACCAGCAGACGGTCTGGTGTCCGTAGTTTTCGTTCAGCTCCCGGAGGTGCGGATAGACCACCGTGGCGAAGTACTTCCGCATCTTTTCGCCCTTGTCCCGGCCGTCCGGAAAGTTGCGCCAGTCATGGCCGTGGGAATAATAGAACCCGGTGAGCATTCCGCGGCGGTGAAGCGCCCGGCAAAGTTCGCCGAAGACATCGGTGTGAAAAACACCCCAGTCGCGGGTGTTGAAATCGTTTGCCCGGCTCTTGAAGTGGGCGAAGCCGTCGTGATGCTTGGCGATATAAACAACCAGTTTCGCGCCGGAGGCTTGCAGGATGTCCGCCCATTCCTCGGCGTTGAAATCCTTCGGGTTCCAGCTTTTCAGCGTTTCTTCATATTCCCTGATGGGAATGCCGGCGCGGGCCTTGATCCATTCGCCCCACAAATCCCGGGTGAGTTCCTTGCCGTGATAACGGCCCTGATAAGCGGTGCCGGCGGACCAGTGGATGAAGATTTCAAACCCGATGTCGCGCCACTGTTCAACGGCCCGCTTCATCTCGGGGGAGTTGCGGATGCGGGAATACCACCCGTCCTCCAGCGGTTCGGCGACGCAAAGGCGGCCGCCGGCAAGGAGCAGGGACAACCATGCCGGCAAGGAACGAATTGTTTTCATGGAGCGGAATTATTTGACGTTCATCAACCGCGGGGATCACCGTTTCCAGCGCCGCAGCCGTTCCGGGTCGCGAAGCGCCCCGGCCGGCAGCACCGGGCCGGTGCGCGCGAGCCAGCGTTCCACGGCGGCCTTCATCCGGGCGGCGATTTCGGGTTTCGCTTCGGCAAGGTTCTTCATCTCGCCGGGGTCGTTTTTCAGGTCGTAGAGGAGCGGTTTTTCCCGGTTGGCGATGTAGCGGTAGCGTCCGTCATAGCACGATTGGAAGCCCTCGATCTCGCTGAAAACATATTTCGTCCGGTATTCCCCCCGGCCCGTGAGAAGGGGCAGCAGGCTCTCGCCATACGGTTTTTCCCGTTCCGCCGCCGGGGCGTTCGCGAGTGCCAACGCGGTTTTCAACAGGCTCATCAACTCCACCGGCCGGGACTCCACCACGCCGCGCCGGAATTGTTTCGGCCAGGCGATGATCAGGCTCGGATTGCAGATTTCGTTGAACACCGAGCCCTTGTGAAAACGGCCGTGGTTGCCCATGAAAATTCCGTGGTCCGAGAAGAACACGATGACGGTGGAATCAAGCAGCCCCTTTGTTTCGAGCTTTTTCAGCACCTTGCCCAGCATGGCGTCCACGAAGGTGGTGGCCGCGGCGAAACCGCGTCGGTGTTCCGGGACTTGTTCCGGCCGGGCCGGGCGGTTGTCCTTGAGCAGGCCCGCCGGAATTTCCCCGCCGAAGGCGGTGGTGATCGGCCCGGGGATTTTCCGGTGTTGGTATAAATCATGGTATTTTTGCGGCACGTCGTACGGACCATGCGGGCAGGAGAGATTGAGCCAGAGGAAGAACGGTTTTTCCCCGCGGCGCTCTTCCAGCCAGTCCAGCGCCGTGCGGGTGTAAAAACCGTCGAGGTAATGCTCCTCGGGGAGGGAGGTCACCGGGCGTTTTTTTCTGCAGTCCTCGAGGTACACGTCCAGCAGCCCGCATTTTTTGAGGTGTTCGATATAGACATCGCCGTCCATCTTGACGCCCCGGCGCACGCGACTGGCCAGCACGGCGCGGCCGACCGACGCCACCGCGTAATCGAATCCCATCCCGCGCAGGGCGGGGGAGATTTTCTCCGCCCGGCTCCGGCGCGGCGGATGCACGTGGCATTTTCCGACCCACGCGGTGGCGTAGCCGGCGCGATGAAGGGCGGCGGGCAGGCTCCAGATGTTCCGGGGCAAGTCGCCCATCTGGCCGTTGCGATAAAATCCGAGCTGGTGGGGATACACGCCGGTGATGAGCGAATTGCGGGACGGGCCGCACATCATTCCCTGGCAGACGGCGCCGGCGAAGTAGATTCCCTGATCGGCCAGGCGGTCCAGGTTGGGGGTGAGCGTAAAATGCCGCCCGCGCCGGTTCATGAAGCGGTACATCAGGTCGTCCACTTCAAAAAAGAGGATGTTGGGACGGGCGGCGGATTCCCGGGCCCGCGCCCCGCCCGCCGGGGAGGACGCGCCGGTCCCGGCGGAGGCGGCCTTTTCGGAGGCGCCGGCGGGGCCGGCTCCCGCCGCCACCATCACGGCGGCGGCGAGGCGGATGATTTGCGCAACCGGGTTCATGCGGGGCGCTCCCGCAAACAGACGGACGTGCCAGTTCATGGCCGCCATTCTCCCGCATTTT
Source organism: uncultured Verrucomicrobiota bacterium (assembly GCA_964601985.1). Lineage (GTDB taxonomy): Bacteria > Verrucomicrobiota > Verrucomicrobiia > Limisphaerales > J093 > J093. Next base: position 10,594 of record CAZRPT010000238.1, on the reverse strand, counting down.
GCTTCGCGCAGGCAAGCGTTCGCCGGCCTTTCGCGGAGGGCGGAGCCGCGAAAAGCCGGCGGCGGGCGGGCGAGCCGGGGGACCGGTTCAGAGCCCGTCGGAAAAGCGGAGCCTCCCGCCGCGTGGAGGCATCCGGCCCGCGGGAAGGGCGCAAAACGCCCCCGGGCCGCGGGCCGCCGGCTTCTCCTTTTCCGGCCGGTTCTCAGGGATTCGCCGGGGCCGGCGGAGCCGGCGAGGACGCCGGGGCCGGGAGCAGGCGGATTTGCGGCGGACGCGTCATCAGGGCGGCCGCCGCGCGGATGATTTCCGGCATGGACGTCTCGCCCCGCAGCGCCAGGCGGCGGGGAAGCCCCACGGCGATCATGCCGGGCAGGTCACCGTATTTGACTCCGCCGGGGAGGAAGTCCGGGTCGCGCAGGTCGGTGATGTTGGCGAAGCGAAATCCCTCGGTGTCAATGTAGGCCGTGTCCACCACGCCTTTGGCCACCGCCAAGGCGGCGCCGGCCCAGCGCCCGCCGCCGGCGGTCCCGGTCAGGGTCACCGGACCGCCCTGCCCCTTGGCCAGCCGGAGCAGGGTGAGGACGTCATGCACGCGATGGGCAAAGAGGCTGTAGTTGTAGCCGAAGGTGTAGGCGGCGGCTTCGCGTGGATTGTTCACGCGTCGCGTCCGCCGGAGCGGCTGGCCGTCGGGACGGAATTCGCCCTGCTCCAGCAGGTCCGCGCCGATGACCACCCAGCCCTGCCGCACCCGGGCCAGCACTTCGGAGCGGGGCGTGTGTCCGTCGGGCTCCAGCAGGCCGGCCTTGCCGCGGCCGGTGATCCACACCACCACTCCCCGGGCGGCGCCGGCGGGCTCGATCAACACCGCCGGCAGCTCTTCATGGTGGGTCTTGTTGCGCACCAGACCGAATCGCAGCCGCCAGCCGTCGCCGTTTTCCACGCCGGCCTGCGCCCAGGTCACCCGGCCCACCTCCGAGAACGTCCGTCCCAGCGTCACCGCGATTCCCCTGCCGTAGGCGGCCTGAAAAGCCTGCGGTTGCTTCCACGTGCGTCGCAACAGTTCCCGCGCGGTGTCGTCCAGCCATTTCAGCAGTCCGCGCTCGAATTCCGGCCCGCCGGCGGGCGCCGGGTGGTCCTGATCCCAGACACTCATTTCCTCGCGCGAGAGGAGGTGGAAGTTGCGCTCCTTGACGGGGGATTTGAGGCCCAGTTGGAGGTAGCGGTTGAACCATTCATACATCGCGGCGCGGCTGACGGCGTTGTAATTGTGGCCGAAACGGGTCACGTCCTTCAGCATCAGCCGGTTGGGCGCGCCCAGCAGCTGGTAGAGCGCCTGCAACTGGGGGAACCCCTTGGTGGGCATCTCCACCGTCCAATCGTTGGCGCAGGTCATCCCCAGCGGCTTGGGGGCGAACAGGGCGGCAAACTCGACGTTGCCGGTTCCGATCCGCAACCCGCAGGCGTTTTCGCAGGTGCAGCCGCCCTGCATGGCGGTGGACACCATCACCGCCGGGAAGGCCACCGCGGGACGGGGATCCACCGCGCACAGGATGAAGGTTTGCGTGCCGCCGCCGCTGGCGCCGGTCACTCCGAGACGTTTGGGATCCACCTCGGGGAGGGAAACGAGAAAATCGAGCGCGCGGATCGAGTTCCACGTTTGCAACCCCATCACGCTCTGAAAGCGCGCCTCCGCCTGGGGACTGAACAGCCCCCAGCCGGTGGGACGGTTCATCTCCGGTCGCTGGGTGCGAAATCCATGCGCCAGGCTGCGCGGAATCTGCACGCTGTCCGCGTAACCGATCATGTCGTAGTGGAACACCACGCACCCCATCCGGGCGAGCTGCACGCAACGGGCCTGCAAGGGGCTGCGCGCCGCGTTCTTGAAAAACTCCGCCCCCTGGTCGAGCTGCTTCTTCACCTCGGCGTCGGAGGCGTTCATGAAGCGCCCTCCCTCCCAATGGCCGTGGGGACACAGCACGCCGGGGACCTTGCCCTTCACGCGGGCGGGACGGTACAGATTGCCCGTCACGAAGAATCCCGGCACGCTCTCGAAAAACACCTTTTCCACGGTGTAATCGCCGTGTTTCGCCCGCCCGTAAATCACGGCGTTCAGCGGCGTGCGTTCGGGGCGGGGCCACAAGCCCAGCGTCACCAGCATCTGGCGGCGCACTTGCACCGAGCGCCGCGCCCACTCCCGGGTGGTGGCGGGCGGCGTAAAGGGAAAGTAACCGTTGAGATCCTTGAGGGGGCCGAGCCGGACGTCATCCGGACGCTGCCCCTCCGGCAACACCCGCAACGGCGCCGCCATCGTCAGCATGCCCCCGATCAATCCTGCGCAACCCAGCAACCAGCCCCACCGTTTGCGGGACGAACCCAAATAACGGAGTGAATTCATGCCCGCGAGAATAGTCCCCTTCCCGCCGCTTGAAAAGCGCGCGGTTCCTTCGCAAACGCGGGGAAATTTTCGGATTTCGGGATTCGGACTTCCTTCGCCTCCCGAACGCCGGAGCCGGACGCCGAACCGGGTTCGGTGGGGACGGAAGCTTTCCCCCCCCAAAAAAAGAGGGGCGGGAGATGCGCCCGCCCCTCTCGTCGTGATGGGAGTTGCCGGGAATTTACTGCTTCGCCTTCGGCTGGGTGGTCACGGGCCAGTCATCGGTGCGGAAGGGGGACACCGGCAACCCGTTGGCGCCCCGGAGGTTCACCACCGGGTAATCCGCCCAACCGAACCGGACCGCGACCGGCTCCGGCACGGCGTCGCTCCAGACTTCGACTTCGTTCCCCACGATTCGGGCCCGCGCCCAGACAAATTTCCGGTCCTTGCCCGCAATGGCGAAACCGGTGATCGGCTCGCCGTCGGCCCGAAGCCCGCCCTCCGCGTTGTCGAAGGAAACAATCGCCCGCCCGTTCTCGAACCGAACCGCCCGGTAAAACGGGCTCAGGCCCGCCACCTTTTGGTGATAGGCAATGACCTGGGCGGCCAGCGCCAGGCGGGTGCCGACCGGTTTTTTGCGATTGGGATGGATGTCGTCCTTGTTGCCCACGTCAGTGATGACGGCCAGGCCCACGTTGGGGAGGATTTGGGTGGCGAGCACCTGGGCCTCGCGCAGCTCCGCCCACGAGCTTTCCGTGGGCTGGGCGGTGATTTCCTCCAGCGGGCGGTGGCGGTTGGCGTCCCACGGCGCCAGTTGCACCGCCAGAAACGGGAAGTCGCCCTGGCCGAAATCGCGGCGCCAGTTGCGGATCATGTCGGCGAACAGGCGGCGGTATTGCCAGGCGCGATCGGCGTTGGATTCGCCCTGGTACCAGATGGCGCCCCGGATGGCGACGGGCAGCAGCGGCGCGATCATGCCGTTGTAGAGTTCGGAGGGCTTCCACGGCGCCCACGGGCGGTGTTGCTTGAAGGGTTTGCCTTCTTCCTTGGCCTTGGTCCTGGCGGCCTCCCATCGTTTGAGGGCTTCTTCATAACCCGCGCGGGCCGCCCGGTAGGCGCCCAGGATGTCCCGCCGGTATTCCGGATCGCCGCTCAGAACGTCTTCGCTCATCCAGACTTCCGCCGGCGAACCGCCCCACGAGGTGTGAATCAACCCCACCGGAATGCCGAGTGAGGCCTGGAGGGAGCGCCCGAAATAATACCCCACCGCCGTGAAGCCGGGCACCGTCTCCGGCGCGCAAAGCTGCCACGAAGCCTCGACGTCGTCCGCGGGCGCGTCCGCCTTTTTCTTGGGCACCGTAAACAGACGGATCATGGGGTTGGACGCCTGCTCGATGTCCCGCCGCGCCTGGTAGGAGGCCCGAAGGGGAAACTCCATGTTCGACTGGCCGCTGCAAATCCACACTTCGCCCACAAGGACGTTGGTGAGGGTGATCGTGTTGTGGCCGCGCACGGTGAGGGTGTCCGGCCCGCCGGCGCACAGGGGTTGCAAGCGCGCCATCCACCGGCCGTCTTTCGGCTGAACGGTGACGGTCTGGTCCCGAAACCGCACGGTGACGGTTTCCCCGTCTTGGGCCCAGCCCCAGATGGGCACGGGCTTCCCCCGCTGGAGCACCATGTTGTCCGAAAAGAGGTGGGACAACCGGACATCCGCCGCCGCGGAACCCGCCACCCACAAACAGAGCGCGCCCGCCAGCAAACCGGCCCCGCCGCGCGTCCTGAAGCATCGAAGGAGAGAAACAAACTTTGCCATGCCCCAATGGCATCGCATGGAAACGACCCCGTCAATGCGGAAAACTCCGCCGCCGCGTCATCTTGGCGGCCGCGAAAGGCGCGCCTCTTTCGGATTTCGGGATTCGGATTCTCCCCGTCCGCGGGCCGGCCCGCCGTCACCGAAAACCATTCAGCGCGCGGCGGGAAATCTTCGAGGCGGGCATTGTTCCGGCGGCCAGGTGACGGGCCGGCCCTGGCAGAAATCCTCGAACCACGGTTCGGGCGGAGCCGCGAACCGGCGTTCCCCGCCGCGCCAGAAAAGCGTCACCGCCGTGGCGTGCAGGGCCTGCCAGGGGAGGATCAGCCGCCGCCGATCCGCCGCCGTGAGCCGCCCTTTGACAAAGGCCAGATAGAGCATTTCGTCGGGACCATAGAGTTTGTCGCCCACGAGCGGGTGGCCCAGGTGCGCCAGGTGAATGCGGATCTGGTGTTTGCGGCCGGTTTGGGGCTCGATCCGCAAGCGGGCGAACCGTCCCTCCGCCCGTTCAAACCGCCGCTCCACCTGGTAGCGCGTCAGGGCGGGCGCGCCGTCCGGGCGCACCCGGTCGCGGATGGCAATCTCGCTGGCCTCATCCCGCCCGAGGGGCAGCGCGATCTCGCCGGCGTCCTGCGTCGGCCAGCCGTGGACGAGGGCGGCGTATTCCTTCCGGACGGCCCGGTCGGCCCACCTCCGCCCGAGTTCCTTGGTGGCCTCGGGGGTTTTGGCGCACAAAATCACCCCGCCGGTCTCGCGATCCAGCCGGTTGATCAACCGCGCCCGACCGCCCGGCCCGAAGTACAGCCGCAACCGCCCCACCAGGCTCGATCGTTCGTCGCCCTTGGTGGGATGGCAGACCAGTCCCGCCGGTTTGTTGACCACCAGCAGGCCGGAGTCTTCGTAAACAATGGGAAACAGCTCGTCCATCGCCCTTGCCCCGCGGCCCGGCAGCCTAACGCGAACCGGCCCGCGGAGGCGACCCGAACCCGCGCGGACTGCATCCAGAAGGGACGCAAAACACCCCTTGGCTGCAGGCCGGATTTCCCAACCCGGCGTTTTCAGACCGGCTCCCAGCCGGTGACGATGTTTTTCGGTCGGCCGGCGAGGAAGGCGCGGACGTTGTCCACCACGGCGTCCATCAGGCGTTGCCGGGCGGCGGTGGTGGCCCAGCCGATGTGAGGGGTGATCCAGCAGTGGCGGGCGTTGAGCAACGGGTGGTCCGGCGGGGGCGGTTCGGCGCTCAGCACGTCCAGACCCGCGCCGCCGAGCCGGCCCGCGTTGAGCGCCTCGGCCACGGCGGCTTCGTCCAGCAGCGGGCCGCGGCCGGTGTTGAGCAGCAGGGCGCCGGGTTTCATCAGGGCGAGCCGTTCGCGGTTGACCAGGTGACGGGTTTCCTCCGTCAGCGGGCAGTGCAGGCTGAGCACGTCGCTTTCGCGGAAGAGGGTTTCCAAGGTGACGAAACGCACCCCCGGGGGCGAATCGTCCGGCACGGTCCGGGTGTGAACGAGGACCCGCATCCCGAACGCCGCCGCGAGCCGGGCGACGGCCCGGCCGATGTGACCGAAGCCGACGAGGCCGAAGGTCTGGCCCGCCAGCTCGCGCAACGGAAACTCGGTGAAGGAGAAATCGGGGCCGGCGCTCCAGCGGCCCGCGTGGACGGCCCGGGAATGGGCGGCCACGCCGTGGGTGAGTTCGAGCAGGAGGGCGAAGGTGAGCTGCGCCACCGAAGCGGTGCTGTAGGCGGGGACGTTGGTCACCACGAGGCCGCGTTCGCGGGCGGCGGCCAGGTCCACCACGTTGACGCCGGTGGCGGTGACGCCGATGTAGCGCAGCCGGGGCAGTTGGGCGAGCACGGCGCGATCCAGCACCACTTTGTTGGTGAGCGCCAGCTCGGCGTCGGCCAGCCGGGCGACGGTTTCCTCCGGCGCGGTGCGCGGATGCACCGTGACCTCACCGAGCGCCTCCAGCGGCGCCCAGCTCAGGTCGCCGGGGTTCATGGGGTGGCCGTCGAGGACGACGATGCGGGGCGGGCGGGCGGTCATTTTCGGGAGGAAGCGGGCGGGGCTTCGAGGATGGCGCGGGCGGCCTCGCGCACGGTGTCCGCCAGCTCCTTCGGCCGCAGCACCCGGGCGTCGCCGCCCCAGCCGAGGATCCAGCGCCGCACCTCGACGAGGCTGGAAAGCCGCATCCGCAGCTCGACCCCGCCGTCGCGGCGGTCGCGCAATTCCTGCGAGGGATGCCAGCGTTTTTCGCGGATGTAATCGGCGACCCGGGCCGAGAAGCGAATCACCACGTCGAACCGGCCCTCCGCGGAATGGACGCCGAAGCTGTCGCGCAACTGTTCGTCCACCGAGAAGCGGGCGGGGCGCGTGAAGGTCTCGCCGGTGGGCTCGACCGACCGGATGCGGGCGGGCACGAACGTCCGCAACGCCCGGCGCAAATGGTCGTGCGCGAAGAGGTACCATTCGCCGTTGATGTTGGCGAGGTGCCACGGGTCAATGACGCGGGTCTCGGCCCGGCGGGCGCCGGGTTTGCGGTAGGCGATGCGGAGCCGTTCGCGCCGGGCCAGGGCCCCGGCCAGCCGGTTGAAGATTTCGAGGTTCAGGAGCGGTTCCGCGCTGGTGCGGAAGGAAATGGCCTGGTCCCATTCCGCCCAATGCACCGACACGGTGTCCGGCAGGCCGGCGGACATCTTCTTCAACGCGCTGACCAGCGGGCGTTCGAAGGTGGTGCCGCGGTACTGCTGGATGGCCTTTTCCGCCACCAGCAGGGCGAACAGTTCCCCCTCGGTGATCTGGAGCGAGGGGAAGCCGGCGACGTCTTCGGTGTAAAAATAGCCCCAGCGGCGGGCGTCGTATTCGATGGGCAGCCCGAGCCGGTCCCGCATGAATTCGAGGTCCCGGATGATGGATTTGCGCGAGACCTCGAGCCGGGCGGCGAGGGTGGTGGCGTTGGGGTAGCGGCCGGACTGGATGGCCTGGTGGATCTGGAGCATCCGCTCCAAAGGCGGGCGGGTGGCCGGCCGGTCGGCGGTGCGGGCAACCGACGACCGGCTCGGGCGGGCTTTCCCGCGGTGGGGGCGCGGCCGTTTCATGGCCTGCCGGAGAAGGCGCGGATCAGGCGAGCCGCTTCAGCAGTTCCGCGTTGGTCTTGTACTTCCGCAACGCGTTCTGCAGCGTCTCCATGGCCTCGATGGGGTTCAGGTCCACCATCATGCGGCGCAGCTTGCGCACCGCCTCGATCTGGTCGGGCGGGAAGAGCTTTTCCTCCTTCCGCGTGCCGCTCTTGGGAATGTCCACGGCGGGAAAGAGGCGGCGATCGGAGAGCTTGCGGTCGAGGACCAGCTCCATGTTGCCGGTGCCCTTGAACTCTTGGAAGATCAGCTCGTCCATGCGCGAGCCGGTGTCCACGAGGGCGGTGGCCACGATGGTGAGCGAGCCGCCCTCCTCGGCCTTGCGCGCGGCGGCGAAGATGCGGCGCGGAATCTCGAGGGCGCGGGCGTCCACGCCGCCGGTCATGGTGCGGCCGCTGCCGCCGTGGGCGCTGTTGAAGGCGCGGGCCACGCGGGTGATCGAGTCCAGCAGCACGAACACGTCCTTGCCGGCCTCGACCATGCGCCGGCAGCGTTCGACCATGAAGCGCGAGAGCCGGACGTGGGTTTCGAGGTTCTGGTCGTTCGAGGAGGCGACCACCTCCGCCGAGACGGAACGCTGGAAGTCGGTGACCTCCTCGGGGCGCTCGTCAATCAGCAGCACCATCACGTGCACGTCGGGGTGGTTGGTGGTGATGGCGTTGGCGATCTGTTTGAGGATGGTGGTCTTGCCGGTGCGGGGCGGGGCCACGATGAGGCCGCGCGTGCCCTTGCCGATCGGGGTCACCAAATCAATGAGCCGCGTCTCGATCTGGTCCGGTTCGGTTTCGAGCTGGAACTTCTCGATGGGGTCAATGGTGGTGAGGTTCTGAAACCGCATGGACTTCCCGTATTCCTCGAGCGACATGCCGTTGACCTCGAGCACCTGCTTGCACTGCGGGCTGGTGCCGCGATGCGGCGGCTGGAGGGTGCATTTCACCAGGCAGCCCTCGCGCAGGAAACAACGCTTGATGGTGTCCGGCGTCACGAAGACATCGGTCGGCTTGGGCTGGAAATGGCCTTCCGGCGTGCGCAGGAAGCCAAACCCCTTTTCGGAGATTTCGAGGTAACCCAGGCCGTTCTCGGGCAGCGTGATGTCGCTGTTCGGATTCGCTCGTTTGCCCCGGTTGCCGCCGCGGGCGGAACGGGCGTTCTTGTTGTTGTGCCGCTTTCTTTGCGCGCTCATAGCATCTGATGACACGGCGCCGAAGAGCGCCAGTGTGATCCAAGGGTGATCGGGAAAACCATCGGTCTAAGAGGTTCCTCGAACCGGTACGGACGCCGATGGTTGGTCCAAAGACGCCTCTAATTAACCGCAGAGCCGCCGTTTTGCAACCCTCAATCGGCAATTTTTCGTCCGCGGGGCGGCCTTCCTCCCGCCGGAAAAAAGTCCTCCGGGCGGGCGCTCCGGGCGCCGCGCCCGTCCCGCGGGCCCACCCCGGCCCCGGCCGGCCCGGGCCCGCCGCCGCCGCGTCCCCTCACGCCCCCTCGCGCCCCGCCGGGAACACTTGACATCGGACGGCGCTTTCCGCTTAGTCAGTCCCATGAATGCCAATTCAACGCTTCCAGCGGGCGGGCGCTCCGGGCGTCCGTTCAGTCGTCGCAGCTTCTTGAAAACCGGCGCCGCCACCGCCGTCGCCGGCGCGGTGGTCAGCCAGATCCCCTTCACCCGCGTGGGATACGCCGCCGGAGGAGAGACGCTGAAAATCGGCCTCATCGGGTGTGGGGGCCGGGGCACCGGCGCCGCGGGACAGGCGCTGAAGGCCCATCCGAACAACATCCTCACCGCGGTGGGCGACGTCTTCCCCGAGAAGTGCGCGCGCGCCCTCAATGTCCTGAAGCGCAACCACGCCATCGCCTCCCGCGTGAAAGCCACCGCCGAGACCAGCTTCTCCGGCCTCGACGCCTTCCAGAAGGTCATTGACAGCGGCGTGGACGTGGTCCTGCTGGCCACCCCGCCCGGCTTTCGTCCGCAGCATTTCGTGGCGGCCGTCAAGGCGGGCAAGCACATCTTCGCGGAGAAACCCCTGGGCACCGACGTGCCCGGCGCGCTGGCCATTCGGAAAGCCGCCGAAGAAGCGAAGAAAAAGGGCCTCGCCGTGGCGTCCGGCTTCTGCTGGCGCGCGGAATACGGGCGGCGCGCGTTTTACCAGCGCGTCCATGAAGGCGCCTTGGGCGAGCTGCGCGCCATCTACGCCACCTACCTCACCGGCCCCGTCAAACCCATGCCGCCCGCCAGCAAACGGCCCCGGGGCATGGGCGACGTCGAATGGCAGATTCGCAACTGGTACAACTTCGTCTGGCTGGGCGGCGACGGCATCGCCGAGCAGGCGTGCCACAGCGTGGACAAGATCGCCTGGGCCATGCAGGACCAACCGCCGGCCCGCGCGGTGGCCAGCGGCGGCCGGGACATTCCAAACAACGAAGGCAACATCTTCGATCACGTGGACGTGTTCTACGAGTGGGACAACGGCGTGCGCGCCACGATGGCCCAGCGTCAAATCGCCAACTGCTACAGCGACAACTCCGACTACCTCATGGGCGCCAAAGGGCTCGGCACCATCAAGGGCTGGAGCGCGCCCATCATCACCGGCGAGAACAAATGGCGTTACCACGGCCCGAAGGGCGACATGTACCAGGTCGAGCACGATGAACTGTTCGCCTCGATCCGCGCCGGCAAACCCATCAACCAGGGCCACTCGATGACCCAGAGCACCATCATGGCCATCATGGGCCGCACGGCGGCCTACACCGGCCAGATGATCACGTGGGATCAGATTCTGAAAGTGAAGCAACGCCTCGTGCCCGAAAACCTCACTTGGGACATGAAACTGCCCATCCGCCCCATGGCGGTGCCCGGCAAGACCCGCATCGTCTGAGCCCCCCCTTCGTTGTTTCGTTGTTTCGGCGCGCCGATCCTCCGGGTCGGCGCGCTTGCTTTTCCCGCCCCGCCCTTGGGAAAAGCTGGATGGATCATGACCCTCTTTTCCCTTGCGGGATAAAATCGCAGCTTCTCACCCCGGCGGCGGCGAAAGGGAGGACGCTTTTTCGGATTTCGGCATTCCCGCCGGGCGCTTTGGCGGCCGCGAGACGGAAATCATCCGAGGGGCGTCGCGAAGGCGGCGGTCAGGCCCGCGTCGCGGCCAGTTCTTCCTCCAGCTCGACGATTTGCCGAAGCTGGGTGAGAAACCAGCGGTCAATCTTGGTCAGGTCGTAAAGTTCCTCGACGCTCCAGCCGGCCCGCAGGGCGTGTCGGAGGTAGAAGATGCGGGAGGTGCCG
>CAZRPT010000237.1:0-7864 GCA_964601985.1 uncultured Verrucomicrobiota bacterium | reverse complement strand
TCCGGCGGATCGGCTTCGGCGTCCCGCCGAAGCCTCCCCCGCGTTCCGCGGTCGCGGCTGCTTCAGCAACGTCACGCGCGCCGGAACGACCGGGGCCACGAAGGACGCACGACCGACTAAAGAAACCTTTTCCTCCGCCTCGGGAGCCGGGCGGGACGCCCGGCCCGACCCGCGGGACGCGGGTGCTACCCAAGGAAAATCCGAACCCCGAAATCCGAAATCCGAAACTTCCCCGCGCCGAAGGCGCAACATCCATCAGCCCCGGGCAACACCCAAAGGAACGAGGCGCGCCCCTTGTAGGCCGGGGCGCCTGACCCGGCGTTTCCCGACCGGCCTTGAAGGGAGGAATCGAAGCAGCCGCGGAAATCGGTCGCGGGGGACCGAGGGGCGGGGGCGCCCCTCGGCGCACGCGAGGCGCGTGCGCTCCCCGCCCGTAGCGCAGGTTTCCAACCTGCTGTATCGCGGATTTCCAATCTGCCGATTTTCCCCGTTACGCGGCGGCCGCTTTTGCTCGCCCGCCGGGCCGGCTGGAAGCCGGCGACACGGCAGACTGGAAGTCCGCGCTACAAAAGAAGCGCGCTTTTCTTTCGGGATTCGGATTTTCCCCGCCGCGGGGCGGACATGTTACCACCCGATTCCGTCCCTCTCCGGTTTGCGCCGGGCGGTTTTCGGTGAGCGCCTGCCCCCCTGCCGGGCGGTCCGACGCGACAGCGGGCGACGGCTTCACGGGCACGCCAAAATCGGGCGCAAGCAACGGGTGAAAACGGCCGCCTCCCGGGCCATGCCCAAGTCCGTGGGGTGGGTGCCGTCCACGGTGCCTTCCTGGTCCTCACCCAGCATGTGGGTGTTGGGGAGGAAATAAAGATGCGCATCCCCCCCGGCCTTGAGCCGGGCATAAATCCGGCGCAGCACCTTCCCCTTGGGGGTGGGCGTGTCGCGGACATTGGGATCCTCCGCCAGCAGGATGGGCGTGTCGGGATGAGCGGCGCGCAACCGGCGGACGAACGGTTCCACCCGTTCCGAGACCATTTCCACGGTCATGTTGGGGAGGCAGTCCAGCACATAGACCGCCGGATTCAGCTCCGCGAGCAGGTCCGCCAGTTCCGGTTCCATCTTGCCGTTTCCGGAAAAGCCCAGATTGATCACCGGCCGGTCCAGCGCGCGCCCCACCCACGCGGGAAAGGCCGTGCCGGGCCGCGAGGCGCAGCCGCCCTGCGTGATGGAGGTGCCGTAGAACACGATGGCCTCGCTGAGCGGGCGCGGCGGCAGCGAAACCAGCTTTTTTCCCGCCGGCACCCCGAGGGCCAGATGCTTCACCCCGTTGTAAAGCGGCAGATACAGCACGTATTCCCTGCCGCCGGGAAGGGGGAACGTCACTTCGTTCGTCACGGCGGTGGGACGTCCGTTGCGGCAAAACCGCAGGCGTCCCGTGGCGTCGCGGACGTACAAATCCACGCCACTGACGCCGGTCGCCGCCATGTGCGGCAGGGCCAGCGACCGCCGGGTCAGCGTCCACCGCACGCGCAAAACGGACGCGTCCGTGGTGAACCGCACCGCCATCCCCGCCGAACAATGACTCAGCCCCCAAACCGGCGGGCGCACCCGTTCCTTGGCGCGGGCGGGCAGCCGGTCGAACAACGAAGCGGTATCCGTCCAGCCCCTGCCTTCAAGGCCCAGCGCCTCGTCCGCCTGCCAGACGAAGGCGTCGCGCTCCGTCGGCGCGGGGGAGGAATGCGGGGAATGTTCCGCGGTGTTTCCGCCCCCGGCCAGGGCCGCACCCAAACCCGCGATCAAACCCCGCCACCAGAATTTGTCTGAAATGCTTTTCATGCGGACACTCGACCACGTTTTGCCCGCCCGCCCAAGTTCGTTTTGCGCGAGACACCCCGCGCGGTTTCACCCCGAAGGGCACGAAGGACGCGAAGAGGAGGGGATGCCCCCCCCGGGGGAAATCCGAATCCCGAAATCCGAAATCCGAAAGTGCTTCCCGGAGCCGCCGCCGTGATGAGGCGGCGACAGCCCTCTCGTCACTTCGGTGGCCACGGGAGAAAAGCGAACGCCCCGCAGCGTGCCACGCTGCGATACGGCAGGCTGGCAGCCCGCGCCACGGGGGCGCGCCTTTCTCCCGGATTTCGGATTTCCTTCGCTCCTTCGGCCCCTCGGATTTCGGATTTCCCCGCCGGGGAGGGCGCCGCCGCCCCGCCCGGCGGGGCGGGCTTGCCGGGGCGGGAAAATCGGTTACAGTGGCGGTCCGGCTGTGGCGGACAACCAGCCGGGTGCAGAGAAAACAAAACCGCATGACTCACCACGCAATGTTCCCTGAGCTTGCCGCCCGGGTGGAGGATTTCATCCGGACGGTTTCCTTCGACGTCGGAGACGGGGCGGACCGGTTCAACGCGCTGGCGCTGGCGCTGTTTCGGGCGCAGTTCGCGGCGGTGCCGCCGTATCGCCGGCTGTGCGAAGCGCGGGGCGTGACGCCCGACGACGTGGCGGAGTGGACGCAAATCCCCGCCGTGCCGACGCGGGCGTTCAAGGAGTTCGCCTTCACGAGCCTGCCGCCCGCCGAACGCCGGGTGGTGTTTCATTCGAGCGGCACCACGGCGCGCCGGCCCAGCCGGCAGTTTCACGACGCCGTTTCGCTGGGGGTGTACGAGGCCTCGCTCTGGCCGTGGTTCGCGCGGCATCTGTTGCCGGAGGACGCCGGCGACGCGCCCCGACGCTGGCTCATGTTGACGCCGCCCCGCGCGCGGGCGCCGCATTCGTCGCTGGTCCACATGCTCGACACCGTCGCGGTCCGTTCGGAACGACCGGCGCTTTGGCTGGGGCGCGCCACCGCCGACGGCGCGTGGGAGCTGGCCGTCGAGGAAACGATCGCGGCGCTGGCGGAGGCGGTCGCGGACGGCGCGCCGGTGGGGCTGCTGGGCACGGCGTTTTCCTTCGTCCACCTGCTGGAGGCGCTGGAAGAAAGCGGGCGAACCTTCCGGCTGCCGGCGGGGTCGCGGGTGATGGAGACGGGCGGTTACAAGGGGCGTTCGCGCGAGCTGCCCCGGGAGGTGTTGCACGCCGGAATCGTCCGCCGCCTGGGCGTGCCCGACGCTTGGGTGGTGTGCGAATACGGCATGAGCGAGCTGGGCTCGCAGGCTTACGACCGGGTGGCGGGCCGGGCGGGCGCGCGGGTGCTGCGTTTTCCGCCGTGGGCGCGGGCGCGGGTGGTGTCGCCCGAGACGGGCGCCGCGGTGGCGGACGGCGCGTCGGGCCTGGTGGAGGTGTTCGATCTGGCCAACGTGCGTTCGGTGGCGGCGGTGCGGACGGAGGACCTGGCCCTCCGGCGCGGCGCGGGGTTCGAACTGGTGGGTCGGGCGGCGGCGGCGGAACCCCGGGGCTGTTCGCTGATGGCGGCGGAGACGGAGGCGGTGGCGTGAAGCGACCGACGGCGAAAGCGCCCGAGCGCAGTCGGACGGTGTGGTTGTGCGCCGGGCTGCACGCCTTCACCCACGTGTACTGGGTGGCGTTGACGCCGCTCTACCTGCTGATGCGGGAGGATCTCGGGCTGGCAAGCGTGTCGCGGGTGACGCTGTTGATGACGGTGATGATGACGGCGTATTTCCTGCCGTCGTATCCGGTGGGGATGCTGGCGGACCGGTTTCCGCGCAAGCACCTGCTGGCGTTCGGCCTGCTGTTGAACGGCGCGGCCTTCGTGGGCCTGGGCTGCGCGCCGAATTACGGCACGGCGCTGGCGTGCGCCGCCTTGGCGGGGCTGGGCGGGACGTTTTACCACCCGGCGGCCACGGCGCTGGTGGCGGGCCTGTTTCCGCTGCAAACGGGGCGGGCGCTGGGCATCGTGGGCATCGGGGCCAGCGTGGGCTTTTTCGCGGGACCGATCTACAGCGGCTGGCGGGCGGAAGCCGTCGGCTGGCGCGGGCCGGTGATCGAGCTGGGCGTGGCGGGCGTGGTGATGGCGCTGCTGTTTTTGTGGCGGGCCCGCGAGCCGGAACGCGCGCCCGTGACCCCCGGCAGCGTGGGGCTGCGCGTGCGGCTGGGCGGACGACACTGGCTGGCGCTGGGCGCGGCGGCGTTGTTTCTGAGCCTGCGGGATTTCGCCGGCACGGCGGTGGGCAGCGGCGGGGCGTTGTTCCTCCAGCAGGCGCACGGGTTCAGCCCGGCCCGGACGGGGGTGGCGTTGAGCCTGATTTTTCTGGGCAGCGCGGCGGGCAACCCGCTGTTCGGCCACTTGGGGGACCGGCGACTGGGCTTCTGGCTGACGGCGGTGCTGCTGATCGCGGGCGTCGCCGTGATGCTCATGCCGTGGATCCCGGGCGGGGCCGTGCCGCCCCTGCTGCTGGCCTACGGTTTTTTCTTCATGGGCAGCTACCCGATGACCGAGGCCGCCGTGGTGCGGGCGGTGCCGGACGCCGCGCGCGGGCGGGTGATGGGCGGCTTCATCACCGTGGGCGGGCTCATCGGCAATCTCGGCCATTGGTGGGCCGGCGACCGGATCGGCCGGCTGGGCGCGGCGGCGGAGCGGGCGGCGGCGTACGGGCCGTTCTTCTTTCTGCTCGGCGCGCTGATGGTGGCCGCGCTGCTGGCGCTGCCCTGGCTGCTGCAACTCAACCGCATTCCCCTCCCGGCGCCGTCGCCGGAGGGGGTTTCCGCATCTCATGGAACTGCCTGACTATTTTCTCGCCGACGTCGAGGGCGGGCCGGTGCTGACGCCGACCCTCATCACCGAGGCGTGTCTCACGCTCAAGGAAAACCGCGCGCGGCATTTGAAGGACCGCACCACGGGGGAATTGATCGAACGGCTGGCGGCGGTGGCGGCGGACTGGCTCGAACCGGACAACCCCTTCCGCCAACGGGCGCTGGCCGAGGGGCCGGAACTCCTCGGCTTCAGCCGGGCCACCCTGGAGCGCGGGTTGGACGAGTTCTTCGGCGGGATCACCGTCGAGAGCCTGCGCGCGTTGGTGGCCCAGGAACTCGGCCATCCGGAACGGCTCGAACGGGCCTGCGGCCTGGAGGCCGAGCAGCTCGAAGGCCGGCAATCCTGGGCGATGGGGCCGGATCTGGTGGTGCACATCGCCGGCGGCGTGCTGCCCAATCCCCCCATCACCAGCCTGATGCTGGGCCTGCTGGCCCGGTCGGCGCAGTTCATGAAATGCGCGCGGGGCACGTCGTTTCTGCCGCGGCTCTTCGCGCATTCCCTGCGGGAAGTGGCGCCCCGGCTGGCGGCCTGTCTCGAAATCGCCGAATGGCCGGGCGGCGAGGAACCGCTCGAAACCGCCCTCTTCGCGCAGGCGGACCAAGTGACCCTCACCGGGAGCGACGCCACGGTGGCGGCGGTGCGCCGGCGGTTGCCGCCGCGCGTGCGGTTGATCGAACACGGCCACCGGGTCAGCGTGGGTTACGTGACCCGCGAGATGTGCTCCCGGCGCCTGCTGCCCGAGGTGGCCGCCGCCGCCGCCCGCGACGTGGCCGCCTGGGACCAACTGGGCTGCCTGTCGCCACAGGCGTTTTACGTCGAGACCGGCGGGCGGCTGGGCCCCGAGGATTTCGCCGCCGCGCTGGCGACCGCGCTGGAGGCGGTCGAACGCGAAACCCCCCGGGGCCGGGTGTCGCCCGAGGTGGCGGCCGACATCGCGGCCCGGCGCGGTTTTTACGAAGTGCGCGCCGCCAACTCGCCCGACACCCGCCTCTGGCAAAGCCCCGGTTCCACGGCATGGACGGTGGTGAGCGAAAAGGAAACCCGCTTCACCCCCTCGTGCGGCTACCGCTTCGTGCATGTCAAGGCGACGCCGGGACCGGAGGAGGCGTTGCAGGGGTTGGAACCGGTGTGGGGCCAGGTCTCGACCGTGGGCCTCGCCGCGCCGGGCGCGCGCGAGGCGGAGCTGATGAAGCAGATGGCGCGCTGGGGCGTGACCCGCGTCTGCCCGCTGGGCCGGATGCAAATCCCGCCGCTGACCTGGCGGCACGACGGCCGCCTCACGCTGGGCGAGCTGGTCCGCTGGTGCGACTGGGAACGGGCGCGGGGATGGTGATCTCCGGCGCGCCGTCACGCGGCGGGAGGTTCCGTTTTCCCAACCGGCCCGCGGTTTTTCCCGGCTTGAGCCGCCCCTCCCGGGGGGCTAGACTCCCGCCATGCACCAGATCAAAATCTTCAAAAATCTGGAGTTTGAGCTGGAAGCGCTCGAACAGAGCGTCAACCAGTGGTTGGCGGAAAACCCGGTCAAGGTGATCAACATCTTCGGCAACATCTCGCCCCAAAGCCCCAAGCCCACCGGCGAATCCATGATCAACCGCACCGCCCACTCGCCCTCCGACATAATGATTGTGGTCGTCTATGAAAAACCCTAGGCTGCCGCGAGCTTGTGTGTGCGCCGCGCGCCCCCAAACGCCCGCCCCCATTGACGGCGACCAACCGGGAGCGCCGCGGCATCCCGAATGATCGATACAACCGCGGAACTTGAACATTTCCTGCCGGCATTGCGGCAGACGTCCTGGGTGGCGCTTGACACCGAGGCGGACAGTCTGCACAGCTACCCGGAGAAGCTCTGTCTCATCCAGGTCAGCATCCCCCTGCGCGAGGCGCTGATTGATCCGCTGGCCGCCGGCTTGGATCTCGCCCCGCTGTGGGAGGCGCTGCGGGGGAAGGAACTCATCCTGCACGGCGGCGATTACGACCTCCGGCTGCTGCACCAGGGGCACGGCTTCGTCCCGGACCAGGTGTTCGACACCCTCAACGCCGCGCGTCTGCTCGGACGGCGCGAGTTTGGGCTGCATCATCTGGTGAAGGGGTTTCTGGGCATCGAGCTGGCCAAGGGCTCCCAGAAGGCCAACTGGTCCAAGCGCCCCCTCACGCCGAAAATGATCCGCTACGCCCTGGCGGACGCCCGTTACCTCAAACCGCTCCGGGACTGCCTGCGCCAGCGGCTCGTGGAATGCGGCCGGCTCGAATGGCACGCCCAGATGTGCCGCCAGCTCATCGCCCACAACACCCGGCCGCCCACCCCGCCCGCCCGTCCGCCCTGGCAGATTCGCGGCGCCTCCCGGCTTTCGCCCCGCGGACTGGCCGTCCTGCGCGAGGTGTGGCGCTGGCGCGACCGCGAGGCCGTGGCGGCCAACCGCCCCCCCTTCTTCGTGCTGGATCACGACCGGCTGCTGCGCATCGCCGAGCGGGCGGCGGTCAACGACGGCTTCGTCGAGCTGATTCCCAAACGCTACTCGTCCGCCCGCCGCCGGGCGCTCATTCGCGCCGTGGAAGCCGGCATGGGCGTGCCGGAACATCGCCTGCCCCAGTTGCACCGGGAACGGGGGCGGCGGATGAGCGAGGCGCAAAAGCGGCGCTTCGAGGAACTCCGCGAACGCCGCGACCAGCAGGCCAAACGGCTTGGCCTCGATCCCACCCTCATCGCCAGCAAAAGCACCCTTTCCGCCGTGGTGCTGGCGCGCGACCCCCGCGAACATTTGCTCCCCTGGCAGGCCGACCTGCTGCTGGAGGAGCAGCCCCGCCCGCGGCCGCCGAGGTGACGGGGCGGAAGGCCCGCGGGGGAATCCGAAGCCCCGAGGGAGCGAGGGCCGAAGGAAATCCGAATCCCGAAATCCGAAACTTCCCCGCGCCGAAGGCGCGACCCTCCGTCAGCCCCGGGCAACGCCCGGGGGAACCGTCCGAACCTTGATTCCCTCGCCCTGAAGGGGCGGAACCGACGCGGCCGCGAAAATCGGTCGCGGGGGGACCGAGGGGCGGGGGCGCCCCTCGGCGCACGCGAGGCGCGTGCGCTCCCCACCCCGTAGCGCAGGTTTCCAACCTGCCGTTGCGCCGACTTCCAGTCGGCCAAGCGTTTCTTTTTACGCGGCGGTCGCTTTTCCTCGC
>CAZRPT010000236.1:0-1737 GCA_964601985.1 uncultured Verrucomicrobiota bacterium | reverse complement strand
ACCTTGTCCCCCTCCCCGCTGAACACCGCCACGCAACCATTGGTCAGCGTCAGCGTCCCCATCAGCCAGCCGCCGCTCCATTCGTATTGCGCCCCCTCGCTCATTGCCAGCGTGCCCCCGCCTCCCGACAAATTGAAGGTGCCGCCGCTTTGCTTCAAGTCCACCCCCGCCAAATCCAGAGAGCCCCTCAATTGCCACTCATCCTTCGTGAACCGCAGCTCGCCCGCGCCGTTCACCGTCATCGGGCCCTGCCATACGTGCGTGCCTCCGCCCAGCCCCAGCACGCTCCCGTTCGCCAGGGTGAACGTGCCCGAACTGTGCCCGCCCGCGTTGAGCCACAACTCGCCCCCCTGTTGCGTCCAGGCGCCGTGGTTGTCCACCGCCCACGCCGAGACGAGCGCGTTCCCGTCCCGTTTCTCGAACGCGGCCCCCGCGTCCACCACCAACGTGGCGGGCCAATCGTATTTCCGGCTCAATCCCGCGCCGCCCTCGCAGAGAAAGCGCGCCCCGGCATGATTGCGCAATTCCACCGGCCCATAATGACACAAGCTGCGCAGTCGTCCCCCCGTCCAGGTGATCGTCCCGTAATTGTGCAGCGTCGTGTTGTCCGCGAACATCTTGTCCGCCTCCCCGCTGAACACCGCCACGCAACCATTGGTCAGCGTCAGCGTCCCCATCAGCCAGCCGCCCTGCCATTCGAATTGCCCGCCTTCGCTCGTCGCCAGAATCCCGCCGTCCGCGCCCATCTGGAAGTTGCTGCCGGCTTCGACCAACCGGGCGCCCGTCACGCTGAGCTGGCCCGTCAAATCGGTCCGGCCGCCGGTGAGGCGCACGTCGCCCGCGCCCGTCACCCGCGCGCCCGCGCTGAAGGCCAGGTCGGTGTTCACCTCGATTTCGCCGGTCTCCACCCGGAATTCACCCGCCTGGCTGAACTGGACGGCGTCAATCAAGGATCGCGTTCCCGCCGACTTGCGCACCCGGGCGCCCGCCATCACGGAAACGGAGAAGGAATGACTGGTCCGGCGCCGGGCGAACACCGGCCCGTCCGCCGCCAGATTAATTTCCCCACCCGGCCGGACCTCCAGCCGCACGCCGGGGTCATAACGACACGCCCCCCGCAACCGGCCCGCTCCGAACCAGTTGAGCGCGCCCTCGATTCGCAGCACGGCGCCGTCCTGCAATTCCTTGTCCGCCGCGCCTTGAACATTCAACGCGGCGGCGGCGGCCACCGTGACCGTCCCGCCCAGCTCGCCCTGGGTCCAGTTCCATTCCGCGCCCGTGCCCGCGATGGTCAACGTCCCGGCCAGCGTCCCGCCGTTTTGATTGAGCCGTTGCAGGGTCAGGCCGTTCGCCGTGAGCGTGCCGCCGTTCAGGTCCACCTCGTATTGCGTGAAATCGCCCAGCTCCCGGGCATCCGGCTGCCCGCCGTTGATGATGACCACCGCGTCCGGAGACGGCACGCCCGCGGGATTCCAGTTGGCGGGATTGTTCCACAGATGATTGTCGTTGTCGGGATCCGCGTCGGAAAAACTCCCCGCCGTCCACGTATAAACAGGAGCCGCCTCCGCGCCCCAAACCGCCGGTTCTCCATCCAGCCCCAATCCCGCCAGAGAAAACATCAGGGCATGCCGCACCACGCTGGTTTTCATCATCACAACGCCTTCCTTGCTTCCGCAATCCAGCGTTGTCCGTGCCCTTCGACCTCCACTCCCGCGTGCCGAATTGGGGGAAGCTTTA
>CAZRPT010000235.1:0-9737 GCA_964601985.1 uncultured Verrucomicrobiota bacterium | reverse complement strand
AAAGGGGAGCGCACGCGCCCTCGCGTGCTCCGATGGGCGCCCCCGCCCATCGGTCCCCACGTCCGAATCGCGCGGCCGTCGCCTGGTGGATTGAGGTGCGTCCCGGTTTCAAGACGAGCGAGAAGCTGAGATCTCCGAGATGCTGAATCACGAAACCCGAAATATCCCGGTTCTGAAGAAGCGCGCTCTCCCTGTGGCGCAGGCTTCCCGCCTGCTGACTTGAGCCACTGGGGAGCGGCGAAAGGGATTCGTCCGGCAGGACGAAGGCCCGCAGGGCCGAGCGCGTGGGCACGCGCGAGCCAATCGCCGGCTTCCAGCCGGCCCGGCGGGCGAGGAAAAGCGGCCGCCGTGTAAAAAGGAAAGCTTGGCCGACTGGAAGTCGGCGAAACGGCAGGCTGAGAAGCCTGCGCTACCGAAACGCCCGCCTTTTTCGGGATTCGGCCTTCGGCCTTCGGATTTCCCTCGGGCCTTCGGTCCCCCGGCCCTCGGATTTTCCCCGTTCCCGCCCCTTCAGGGCCGGTCGGAGCCCCGCCGGGTCGGGTAACCCGGCCTACAAGGGGCGGCCTCCTTCCTGCCGGCCGGCTTCCCCCAGCCGGCGGGGAATGGGCGGCAGGTTGGAAACCTGCGCTACGGGCGGGGAGCGCACGCGCCTCGCGTGCGCCGAGGGGCATCCCCGCATCCTATTCGTCCCTCCGACCCGGCGTTTTCCGACCGGCTCCAAGCAGAAAAGGCGGAAATTAACGCTGACTGGTATAAAATGGCGGCCATGAATTTGGAAGACCATGCGGGCGACGTCGTCGGCAAGGCCCGACGGCAGGCGGGACTGGACGTGGCGACGGTGGCCGCGCGGGCGGGCTTGAGCCCCGCGGCGTGGGAGCGGTTCGAGGCCACCGGCGCGGCGGAATCCCGTCCCGATTACGCCGCCGTGGGGGAGCTGCTCGGGCTGGACGGCGCCAAACTCGCGGCCCTGGCCGACGGGTGGGCGCCGGAACCGCCGGACTTGACGCGATGGCGGGAAGTGCGGGTCATCACCACCCGGGGACCGGCCTTCAGCGTGAACGCCTTTTTGATTTGGGACGAAGTCACCCGCGAGGCGGCGTTGTTCGACACCGGCTACGATGCCGCGCCCGTCCTGCGTTTGATCCGGGAGGAAACCCTGACCCTGCGTTACATTTTTCTCACCCACCATCACGGCGATCATGTGGCTGCTCTGGCCGCCGTGCGGAAAGCCCATCCCGGGGCGCGTCTGCGGGCCGGCGGGGAGGAAGTTCCCCTGCACGAGCGCAACCGCGCGAGTGATTTTCTCCACCTGGGCGGCCTGCGCCTCAGCAACCGGGCCACCCCGGGTCATTCGGCCGACAGCGTCACCTACCTCGTCGGCAACTGGCCGGAAGACGCCCCCGCCGTGGCGGTGGTGGGCGATGCCCTGTTCGCGGGCTCGATGGGCCACGTTCCGGGCGACGCGGCGGCGGCCCGTCGGGTGATTCGCGAACAAATCCTCTCCCTGCCCGCGGACACCCTCATCTGCCCCGGTCACGGCCCCTTGACCACCGTCGGCCAGGAACAGCGCCACAATCCCTTCTTTTGAGCCGCGGAAAAGCCGCGGGAAGATCGCCCGCCGACGGACGAATCGGACCGGACGCGCCCGAAAGGGGAGGCGGCTTGCTTTTCGCGCCTTCCACTTTCACCCTTTCCCCATGCAATCGCATGAGCTGCTCCGCGAGGTGTATCAGAGCGCGAACCCCAAACAAATTGCCGGCGAGTTGGGGCTTTCGTTGTCGCTCATCTACAAATGGGCCGAACCGCAGAAGGACCGGGGCAGCGGCGCCACCAATCCCCTGGACCGGATTGAAAAACTCATCCGCGCCACCAACGACCCGCGTCTGGTGCAGTGGATTTGCGAACGCGCGGGCGGGTTTTTCATCAAAAACCCCAAAGGCCACTGGGCGCGACCGGGCTGCCTCGTCCCGGCCACCCACCGGATCGTCCAGGAATTCGCCGACCTGCTGGCGGTCATCGCCAAAGCCGCCAGCGACAACGCCGTTTCCCCCGCTGAAGCCCGCGCAATTCGCGACCGGTGGGAGGAACTCAAATCCGTCACCGAAGGTTTCGTTTACTGCTGCGAAGAAGGCAACTTCGCCGTCCTCCGCGAAACCGCCGCCGCCCACCGGCAATCCTGACCCCGCCATCCGTGCCCGCCGCCGTTTTCCCGCCCTCCCCGGAGACACAAGAAAGCGCCGGCATCCCGTCGGTTCCGGTCCGCCACCCGCTTACCCGCCCCCAACCCAAGTCAGGGGATCCGGTCTGCAACGGCGGACGCCCCAGGGAGGTCGGCTGTCCTCATCCGGTGGGGGAGCGGCGTCTGGCGGCGGTTTTCCCGCGCCCGCGTGCTTGCCGGGACGGGCCGGGGCGCGCACCATGCGCGGCTCATGTTGAGCGTGTCGGGATTGAGCAAGGCCTACGGCGGACGGACGTTGTTCGCCAACGCCTCGTTGCAGGTGAATCGCGGCGACCGGATCGGGCTGGTGGGCCCGAACGGCGCCGGGAAGTCCACGCTCTTCTCCCTCCTGCTCGATCCCGACCTCGCGGACGCCGGCACGGTGACCCTCAATCGCGGCGTGCGGGTGGGGCATCTGCCGCAGGAAAACGTGCCCGTCGGCGAGGAAACGGTCCTCGAAGTGGCCACCGCCGTCACCCCGGAGGTGGCCCGGTTGCAGGCGCGGCTCAAGGCGGCGGAGGCCGGCGCGGGCGACGGCGCGGAGTTCGCGGAACTGCAAAGCCGGTTCGAGGCGCTGGGCGGATACCAGCTCGAGGCGCGGGCGGCGCCCATCCTGGCGGGACTGGGTTTCCGGCAGGAGGATTTGTCCCGCCCGGTGCGCACCCTCAGCGGCGGCTGGGTGATGCGCGCCCATCTGGCCCGGCTGCTGGTGCTCGAACCGGACCTGCTCCTGCTGGACGAGCCCACCAACCACCTCGACCTCGTTTCGCTGCTCTGGTTTCAGGAGTATTTGCGCCAGTACCCCGGCGCCCTCATCGCCATCTCGCACGACCGCGAATTCCTGAACCGCCTGATGGACGCGATCGTCGAGATTCGCCAGGGCCGGCTGTGGCGTTACCGGGGCAACTACGACGCCTACCTCGACCAACGCGCCGCCAACGAGGCCCAGTTGCAGGCCGCCTACAAAAACCAGCAGCGCGAGATCGCCCGGCTGCAAAACTTCGTGGACCGGTTTCGCGCCAAAAACACCAAGGCCACCCAGGCCCAGAGCAAGCTCAAGCAGATCGCGCGCATGGAGAAAATCGAGGCGCCGACCGCCGACGCGCCCACGCTCGATTTCACCTTCCCCCAGCCCGAACGCAGCGGCCGGCGGGCCGTCCGCCTCGCACACGTGGCCCACGCCTACGGCGAGGTGCGCGTCTATGACGACCTCAACTTCGAGGCGGAACGCGGCCAGCGCATCGTGCTCGTCGGCCCAAACGGCGCCGGCAAATCCACCCTGCTCAAGCTTCTCGCCGGCGTGCTCCCCGTGCAGCAGGGCGTCCGCCAGCTCGGACACCACGTCCAATGCGGCTACTACTCCCAGTACCGCATTGACATGCTCCATCCGGACTTCACCGTCCTGGAGGAGGCGCTCGACACCCCGCGGCCGGTCACCGAGCAATTCGTGCGCACCGTGCTGGGCAGCTTTCTGTTTCGCGGCGACGACGTCTTCAAGCCGGTGCGGGTCTTGAGCGGCGGGGAAAAAAGCCGGCTGGCCCTGGTGAAGTTGCTCCTCAATCCGCCCAACCTCCTGCTCATGGACGAGCCCACCACCCACCTCGACCTGAACAGCGTGGACGCCCTGATCGCCGCCCTCGAACCCTACGAAGGCACCCTCATCTTCATCAGCCACGACGTCCACTTCATCCGCCACCTCGCCAACCGGGTCGTGGAAGTCGAGCACGGGCGGCTTCGTCACTTCGCCGGCGGCTACGATTACTACGTCGAGAAAACCCGCGCCGAACGCGCCGCCGCCGAGGCGCGGGCCCCGGCCCGGCGCGCCTCCTCATCCGCCGCCCCCGCCTCCACCGGCAAGGCGGCCACCCGCGAGGAACGCCGTCGGCGCGCCGAAGCGATCCGCGAACGCGGCCGCCGCCGCCGCGCGCTCGAAACCCGGGTGGCCGAACTGGAGGCGCGCATCCACGAACTCGAAACCCGGCAGGCCGAGCTGACCCGCCTCCTCGAAGACCCCGACACCTACGCCGACGGCCCCCGCGCCGTGGCCCTGGGCAACGAGCTGCAAACCCTCCTGGCCGAACTGGAGGAACGCCACGCCGCCTGGGAAACCGCCGCCACCGAGCTGAGCGAATTGGAAACGCGGTGATCCGAGGCAAAGGGGGGGGCGGGAAGCAAACACGTCTCCCCCGGGAGCCTGCCGGGGAAAGTGGGACATCCCGCCGCGGGGAAGGCACGCAGCCCGCCGGAAGGGCGCGAAACGCCCCCCCGGCTGCCGGCCGGGTTCTTACTTTTTGTCACCCCCGCCCAGATCGGCGGCGCGCTTGGCGTAGATGGCGTCGGTGATTTCCTGGACCAGCTTGGGATCCTCGGCCAGCGTGCGGTTGGCGGCGTCGCGGCCCTGGCCGATGAGCTTGCCGTTGAACTGGAACCACGCGCCCTTCTTGCTCACCACGCCGTATTTCACGCCCGCTTCGAGCACGCTGCCGGCGCGGTTGATGCCCTGGTTGAAGAGGATGTCGAACTCGGCCTCGGCGAACGGCGGCGCGACCTTGTTTTTGACGATCTTGGTTTTGACGTGGCTGCCGATGCTGTTGCCGGCGCTGTCCTTGAGGATTTCCCGGCGCCGGATGTCAATGCGCACGCTGGCGTAGAACTTGAGCGCCCGGCCGCCGGGGGTGGTCTCGGGATTGCCGAACATCACGCCCACCTTTTCGCGGATCTGGTTGGTGAACAGGCAGGTGGTGCGGGCCTTCGAGAGGCAGGAGGTGAGCTTGCGCAGGGCCTGGCTCATCAGGCGCGCCTGCATGCCCATCGTGGCCATGCCCATCTCGCCGTCCAGCTCCGCCCGGGGCACCAGCGCCGCCACCGAGTCCACCACGATCACGTCCAGCGCCTTGCTCCGGGCCAGGGTCTCGCAAATGGTCAGGGCCTCCTCGCCGCTGTCCGGCTGGGAGACGAGCAGGTCGTCCAGGTTCACCCCGAGCCGCTTGGCGTAGGCGGGATCGAAGGCGTGCTCGGCGTCAATGAACGCCGCCAAGCCGCCCAGTTTCTGGGCGTTGGCGATGACGTGGAGCATGAGGGTCGTCTTGCCGGAGGATTCGGGGCCGTAAATCTCGACGATCCGTCCGCGCGGGATGCCGCCCACGCCGAGGGCGAGGTCCAGCGACAACGCCCCGGTGGGGATGACCTCGATGGCCACGCGCGACTGGGCGTCGCCGAGGCGCATGATGCTGCCCTCGCCGAAGGTCTTGGTGATGGTGGAAATGGCGGCGTTCAGGTCGCGTTGCCGGGCCTTGTCCGCGGCGGCGGCGGGGTCGGAGGCGGCGGCGGAAGCGGCCGTCTTGGCCGCGGCGGTTTTGGATTTGTCGGAGGTTCGGGCTGCCATGATGGGTGAAAAGCGTTGTTGTTCCGTTGCGTTTCCGGAATACCCCGTTCCGCCGTGCAAGTCAATCACCGGGCGGACTCTCCTTTCCGCCCGAAGCGCGCCCGGCGGAGGGTCACCGGGGCGGCAGCACGAAGAGGTCCTCCTTGTGCGCCCGCAACCAGCGGGCCCGGCGTTGGACGATCAGGTTCTCCAGCCGGTGCTCCGGGACGGCGTCCGGGTTGATGGCCAGCGCCTGCGCCAGCAGGGCATCGAATTCGGCCACGTCCTGCTCCTGCACGCTGACCACCTCGGCCAGCGTTACGAACGGCGCGGCCAGCCGCAGCTCGGAGAGTTCCACCGCCCGCCGGAAATGCGCCCGCGCCCGTTCGGCGGGGTCGCCCGGCGCGTCCGTCCGGCTGTATTCGTAATTGATCAAAAAGGTGTGAATCGCGCCCTCGTTCCAGCTTTCGTCCAGCGCCAGGGCCCGGTCAATCAGGGCCTCCATCCGCGGGGCGCCGGCCACCGTGCCGGGGTCGTCCTTGGACAGCGCAATGGCGGCGCCCCACGCCACGGCGGTCCAGTACAACAGCGGCACGTCCTCCCGCGTGCATGCCGCCACCGCCTCCCGGGGGTGGGCGCGCAGGGCGGCGCCCAGGCCCGGGTGCGCCACCTCCAGCCCGCGCAGGCCGTAGCGTTGCGCCCGCCAATAAAGCCGCCGCGCCCGCGCCCGTTCGGCTTCCGCCGCCGCGAAGTCCGTTTCCTCCAGCACGTCGGCGTCCGACTGGACGAAGGCGTAGGCGTACTGCGTGAAGCCGCTGCTCGCGGCCAGCAGCAGGCCCGCGTGTTCCGGGCTTTCCGCCAGCAGGCTTTCCATCAATTTCAGGCTGAACGGCAGGGCCGCCCGGACCAGCTCCGGGTCGTCGTCGCTGCTGAAGGCGCTTCCGCTGCCGGCGAGGGCGTTTCCCACCTGGTTGACGGCCACTTTTTTGATCGAGCAGCCGGTCATCGCCCAGCCGCCCAGCAGCAGCCCGGCGGCCAGCCAGCGCGCGCACACCATCGAGTTCATGCCGGAAAAATGCCGCCGCCCGCTCCCCGGTCCGTCAGGGGGAGGACGAAACCGCCCCCTCCCGCCGGCGGCCCGCGGAGCAAGCGCCGCGACTTCAGGAGCGCTTCTTCTTTTCGAGCCGGTGGCGGTAGATGCGCTTGATGCGGTTGCAATCGTCGAGGGTTTTCTTCCCCTCGTCGTTTTCCCACACCTCGTCGAACCGGGCTTCCTTCGGCTCGGCGCGCAGTTTTTTCTCGGACAGGATGTCGCCCTTGTCGTTGGCCTCCAGTTCGAGGTAGCGGGCCGGCGCCAAAGGCGTGAACCGATTTCGCAAAATGACCAGTATCTTCCGTTTCATCATCTCAAATCCTCGCCCGGGCGCGGCGGAAAACGCCGCCCCCGGAAAGTGGCTCCAGATTGGCGGGAGCGGGGGGCGCAAGGCAACCGGAAATCGCGGGCGCGCGCCCCGCGGCCGCCCTTTCCCCGCGCGGCGGCCCCCCGGCGTCCGGGCTACCGGCGTCCGGCGTTTTGCGCGGCCAGATATCCCCATCCCACGCCGACGACCAGGCCGGCCACGTGCGTGCCGTTGGCCACGTGGGGGATGATCCCCACCAGGCAAAGCGCCAGCCAGATCATCATCATGATGAAGATGTGTTGATGCACGAACAGCCCGCTGAACGGATCGAGCCGGCCCCGCATCCAAAGATAGCCGAGCAGCGCGTACACCACGCCCGACATGCCCAGAAAGGCCGGTCCGGCCACCAGATACTGGGCCACGTTGGAAAGCGCCGCGCTCACGCCGACCAGCAGCGCCAGTTGTTTCGCGCCCAGGCGCGCCTCGATCATCGTTCCCAGGTCCCGCAACCACAGCATGTTGAAAAGCAGGTGGATCACGCCGCCATGCAGGAAGATCGGCGTAATCAGCCGCCAGACCTGGCCGCGCAGAATGAGGTCGGAACCGCCGAAGTAAAGCCACTCCAATATCGGCCCGTGGGGCAGAAGAAACTGGAGGGTCGAAACAATGACGCTCACGGCGATGAGCCCCATCGTGAGCCGTCCGGTCCCGGCGATGATCGTCCGGCGGAAAACGCGGCGGCGATCGAAGTGCTTGCGCGCCGCCTCCTGTTCCGCCCGCTCCTCCGCCGCGCGGGCCCGCCGGGCGCGTTCCCGTTCGGCGGCGTACCGGGGATGGTCCGGCCGGGCCAGAAACTCGGCCAGCATGGCCCGCGCCCGCTCCAGCTCCTCCTCGGCGTGAACCCAGACGGTCCACGCGCCGTCGTCTTCTTCAATCTCATTCGAGACGCCTTGCGCGTACAGATAGTCGCTGAAGACGGCTGCGCGGGATCCATCCGGTATGCGTCCGATCACCCTCATACGTTTCGCGCCCCCAAGGTAGAGGCGAAGCCCCCCGCTGTAAAAAGAAACCCGCCGCGCCCCCGCGGAATTGCCCGGAAAAAGCCGGCCTTTCCCGCCCCGTCATTGCTTCTCCGGGTGAACGTGGCACTCTCCCCGCATGAAAGTCGGCATCATCGGTTGCGGATTCGTCGGCAGCTCCGCCGCGTACGCCCTGACGCTGCGGGGCGTGGCCAGCGAGATCGTCCTGATTGACGTCAACACGGCCCTCGCGCGCGCCCAGGCGGAAGACCTCCGGCACGCCACCCCCTTCGCCGCGCCGGCGCGCATCGAAGCCGGAGACTACCCGGACCTGGCCGACGCGAGGGTGGTCATCCTGGCCTGCGGCGTGGGCCAGAAACCGGGCGAAACCCGGCTGCAACTGCTGGAACGCAACGCGGCGGTCTTTCGCCAGGTGGTGCCCCGGCTCCTGGAGCACGCCCCGCGCGCCGTGCTGGTGGTGGCCTCGAATCCGGTGGACGTCATCACGGAAATCGTCGCCCGCCTGGCCGGCCTGCCGCCCGGACGGGTCCTCGGCTCCGGCACCATCCTCGACACCGCCCGCTTTCGCACCCTGCTCGGACAACACCTCGGCGTGGCCGCGCAATCGGTGCACGCCCACGTGCTGGGCGAACACGGCGACTCCGAAGTGCTGGCGTGGTCCTGCGCCCAGGTGGGCGGCCTGCCGGTCGAGGACTTCGCCGCGCAAACCGGCCGCCCCCTTTCCGCCGAAGCGCGCGCGGCCATTGACGACGGCGTCCGCCGGGCGGCCTACCGCATCATCGAGGGCAAGCAGGCCACCTGCTACGGCATCGGCGCCGGCTTGGCGCGATTGGCGCGGGCGGTGCGCGACGACGAACGCGCGGTGCTCACCGTCAGCACCCCCAACCGCCATCTGCCGGAGTTCGACGACATCAGCTTCTCCCTCCCTCGCATCGTGGGTCGCGCCGGAGTGCAGGCCACCCTGCGCCCGAAACTCTCCGCCGAGGAACAGGCGGCCCTCCACCGCAGCGCCAAAATCCTCGAAGCCGCCTTGGACGGGGTGAAGCTGGATTGAGATTTCCACCGCGCGCCCCGGTGGGGAGAAATCCGAGGGACCGAAGGACCGGGGGCCGAAGGAAATCCGAATCCCGAAATCCGAAATCCGAAAGAAAAGCGCGCGCGCATTTCGGTAGCGCAGACTTCCAGTCTGCTGTTGCGCCGGCTTCCAGCCGGCCCGGCGGGCGAGGAAAAGCGGCCGCCGCGTAAAGGGAAAAATCAGCAGATTGGAAATCTGCGCTACAGCAGGCTGGAAGCCTGCGCTACGGAGGGGAGCGCACGCGCCTCGCGTGCCCCGGGGTGCGCCCCCGCCCCTCGGTCCCCGCGAGGGGAAATCCGAAGGACCGAGGGCCGAGGGAGCCGAAGGCCCGAAGGAAATCCGAATCCCGAAATCCGAAATCCGAAACTCCCCGCGCCGGAGGCGCGACACCCGTCAGCCCCGGGCAACGATTGGGGGAACCGTCCGAACCTTGATTTCCCCGCCCTGAAGGGGCGGAAGCGACGCGGCCGCGTAAACCGGTCGCGGGGGGACCGAGGGGCGGGGGCGCCCCTCGGCGCACGCGAGGCGCGTGCGCTCCCCGCTCGTAGCGCAGGCTTCCAGCCTGTCGTATCGCGGATTTCCAATCTGCCGATTTCCCCCCGTTACGCGGCAGCCGCTTTTGCTCGCCCGCTTGGCCGGC
>CAZRPT010000234.1:0-3148 GCA_964601985.1 uncultured Verrucomicrobiota bacterium | reverse complement strand
CCCGCCCCTTCAGGGCGGGGAAATCCGAAGGCCCGAGGAAGCCGAAGGCCCGAGGAAGCCGAAGGCCCGAAGAAAATCCGAATCCCGAAATCCGAAATCCGAAAGGAGAAGGGGGCGCGCTTCGGTAGCGCAGGCTGCCAGCCTGCTGTTTCGCAGCGTGGCACGCTGCGCGGCGGCCGATTTTCTCCCCGCCCAATTTCACCACGAAGGGCGCGAAGGACACGAAGCGGAGGGAGCCTCACGCCGGGTCAGGCGACCCGGCCTGCAAGAGGCGGCTGCTGCCCCCTTCTGTAGGCCGGCTGCCCCCAGCCGGCGTTGGGGGAGGGGGGGAGCGCACGCGCCTCGCGTGCGCCGGGGGGCGCCCCCGCCCCTCGGTCCCCCCGCGACCGGTTTCCGCGACCGCGCCGGTTCCGCCACTTCAGGGCCGGTCGGGAAACGCCGGGTCGGGCGACCCGGCCTACAACGGGCGCGCCTCGTTCCCCCGGGTATCGCGCCTTCGGCGCGGGGAATTTCGGGATTCGGATTTCCTTCGGGCCTTCGGTTCCCTCGAATTTCGGATCCTCCCGTCGTCCTTCCTCGCGGCTTTACGGCGTCAGCCGGCGGCGGGCGTGCTCGGCGGAAACGCCTTGGACGGCCACGATTTTTTGCCGCCCGGTGCGTCCGCGCAGCAGGCGGACGGCGCTTTTGGGGCAGTCCAGCTGGTCGGCGAGGAAGCGCAGGAGGGCGCGGTTGGCGGCGTCGTCCACCGGCGGGGCGGCCACGCGGATTTTGAGGGCGTCGCCCACCACGCCGGCCACCTCGGTGCGGGAGGCGCGGGGCTGGAGGCGGAGGGAGAGGCGGATTTCGTCCGCGGATTCCTGAAGCCAGGGCGGGTTCATGATTCGAGTTGGAGAAAGAGGCGGCCCAGCGCGCCGATGCCGCACCAGCCGGCGGCGCCCCAGGCCAGCGCGCCGACCGCCGGCGCGAAATCGAACCGCCCCGCCTGCAGGGGGAGCCCGCCGAGGGGGCGCAACGCCCAGCGGCTGACGGCTTCCACGAAATCCCACCAGGCGCCTTCTCCCAGATAGACGAACTGGTTCAAAAACTGGAGCAGCAGCAGGGGCACGACGGCCAGCGGCCAGACGAGCACGGTCATGGCGCCCACGAGGGCGGCCTGTTGCCAGAGGCGGGCGGGATCAGCGAGGGGCAGGGCCACTCCCATGACCGCCAGCCACGGCCGGGCCGCCGCCCAGAGGCCGCCCCAGGCCGCCCACGGCAGGAGGATTTTCAGCGGGGCCGGCCAGCGGCCGAACCAGCCGAGGGTGGCCGCGACCCAGGCCGCCCACGGATTGCGCGCGCGCCGCGGACGGCTGGCGAGGGAGAGGACGTTGAGCCCGGCGAACAGCGCGCCCCACCAGACGAGGTAGCTGGCCAGGGAATAGAGCACCATCCGCCCGAAGATGAGGCTGTTCCACGGGATGGCCGTCACTCCGAGGTTCAGGACGGGCAGCCAGCCGCGCTCCACCCCCAGGCGCCAATAGGCCCACGGGCGGAGGAACAGGAGGAGCAGCAGCGCCAGCCCGCAGGAGGAACGGAGCTGGCCGCTCAGACGGACCAAGTTTCCCCGCGCCGACCGCCCCTGGATGACCGGTTGGTAACCCCGCCAACCGAGCCAGAGCGCCAGGCCGGTCAGATTCAAAAGCGGGTCCAACCCCTGCACGGCGCGGGCGGGAGGGGCGCGGCGGCGCCGGTTACATCATCTTGAGCAGCGTGTCCGCCATGACCGACGGGGTTTCCGCCACGCCGATGCCGGCTTCGCGGAAGGCCTCGATCTTGGCCTCGGCGGTGCCCTTGCCGCCGCTGACGATCGCGCCCGCGTGGCCCATGCGGCGTCCCGGCGGCGCGGTGGTGCCGGCGATGAAGCCCGCCACCGGTTTGCGGCAGTGCTCCTTGATCCACGCGGCGGCCTCTTCCTCCGCCGAGCCGCCGATCTCACCGATCATGATGATGCCGTGCGTGTCGGGGTCGTCGTTGAACAGCTTGATCACGTCCAGGTGCGAGGTGCCGTTGACGGGGTCGCCGCCGATGCCCACGCAGGTGCTCTGGCCCACGCCCTTCGCGGTCAACTGCCAGACCGCCTCGTAGGTGAGGGTGCCGCTGCGGGACACCACGCCGATGTGGCCCTGCCGGTGGATGTAGCCGGGCGCGATGCCGATCCGGCAGCCGCCGCGCGAATCCTCGCCGGGACCGGGCGTGACGATGCCGGGGCAGTTCGGCCCGATGAGGCGGGTCTTGACGCCGGGCTCGGTCAGGACCCGCTTGACCCGGGTCATGTCGTGGATGGGGATGCCTTCGGTGATGCAGACGACCAGGTCGAGCCCGGCGGCCACCCCTTCGAGGATGGCGTCGGCGGCGAAGGCCGGCGGCACGAAGATGGCGGACGCCGTGGCGCCGGTCTCGGCGACGGCTTCGGCGACGGTGTCGAACACCGGCACCTTGGCGTCGCCGTGTTCGAACACCTGCCCGGCCTTGCCGGGGGTGACGCCGGCCACGATGTGCGTGCCGTAATCGAGGCTGAGTTGCGCGTGCCGGCCGCCGAAACCGCCGGTGATGCCCTGCACGAGCACCTTGG
This sequence comes from uncultured Verrucomicrobiota bacterium, assembly GCA_964601985.1. Classification (GTDB taxonomy): domain Bacteria; phylum Verrucomicrobiota; class Verrucomicrobiia; order Limisphaerales; family J093; genus J093. The sequence goes on along the minus strand of CAZRPT010000234.1, from coordinate 537 downwards.
TGTCAGGTTGAATCAGGATGGACATATAAATTCGTTTTTACTGCTCAGGTCGTCGGTTGCCTCCTATCAAGCAAAACGGCGGCGGGGCACCCGGGGATCTCTCGAAGCATGGCGCACACCCAAAATGCGAAGTTCTTGGCCGGCCACTCGATAAAACACCCAGTAAGGAAACACCTGCAACCGGGCTTTACGCACACCGCGTTTACCGTAGGGAGGGTAAATTTCGGGCATGAACACAAGCCGCCGAATCAGCCGTTCGAATTCGAGCCAAAAACGGCTGCCCAATCCGGCTTCTGCCTGCTCATACCAATTCATTGCTTCCGTGATTTCTGATCGCGCTTCCGCCGTGATGACGCAGCGCAAATTCATTTTTCGGGGAACAAACGCTTCCGCAACGTCTCCAGCGTGCAGCCGGAAGCCGGGTTGGCCTCGTAGGCCGTGTCCCGGCGTTCCAGTTCCGCCAGCAATTCCGCCGGGATGTCCTCGCTCTCCGCCTCCTGATCCACGCTGCGGTACAAGGCGTCCGCCAGCCGAATC
>CAZRPT010000233.1:0-3769 GCA_964601985.1 uncultured Verrucomicrobiota bacterium | reverse complement strand
GAAGCGCGCGCCGCGGATCGAACTCTCGGCGGAGCTGATCGAGCGGGCGCGTCGCCCCATCGAGCGGATGCTCGAAATCTCGGCCCGCCCCTAGGCGGCGGCCTCCCCCCAAGCCACGGGCCGCCATTTTCCCGCGTTGAGAGCCGGGGGAAAAACGCCGAGTTCCCCAACCCGGCGTTTTTCCGACAAGCTCTTATACCCGCGTATTTTCCGCCTGAAAGTGAACTTGCTTGACCGAAGTGGCGCCCGCGTCTCACGGGTTGGCTTCGGCGTCCCGGCGAAACTCCCCCGTCGTCTGATCACGGTCGTTTCAACGGTTTTCCACGCACGCCGGGAAGCCGGAGGGGACGCCCGACTCAACGGCGATCGCCGGGGAGGGCTCACTGTCCAAGGAAAAGGGCAAAATCAAGAGATGGTATGAGCCGGCGTCCGGAAACACTGTTTTTTTCGCAACGTATTTCCGGCAATGAACCAAGTTCCCCTCCGCCCGGCCGGCCCGCCCGGTGTGCGGAAGATCATTTTGTTTCGGGGACCACCCGGAGGTTGTCCAGCCAGGTCGAGGCGCGGGTCCGGCCGTTGCTGATGAAGCCGAGCCAGTCGAAGGCGCGAAAGCGGGCGTCCGCCAGGGGCAGAGCGGAAAAATCGCGCGCGCCTTCCGGACCGGTCACGCGCAACCGCCAGCGGCCGGGGGCGTTGTCGCCCAGGGCGCAGGTCATTTGAAACGTGTGCCACGTGTTCGGCGCGAGGGGCACGGCCGGGTGGCCGGGCAGTTCGAGCCGGCCCGCCCGCAGGGTGAGTTTCGGCCCCACCCGGTATCCGTCGGCGCCGTAATCCCGCCACTCGACGATCAACCACGTGTCCGGCTCGACCCGCAGGTCGAAGCGCGCCGTCGTCGTGCCGCTCGCGTGGCCGGGCCGGTACACGAGGTGGGGATTGAAGGCGCGTTCCAGGCCGGGCGCGTCGCGCAGCTCCACGCTGTGCCGGCCGGCGGCGGCAAACCGGTCGCTCACCGCCACGGCGTCACCGCGTCCTTCCACGTGCGCCTCCGCTCCCGTGGGCGGCGCGCCGACGGCGGTGGCCTCGAAGTCGTCGAACAGGGGCAGCGCCGGCGCCGGCGGGGGCGTTTGCCGCGCGGGCCAGGGATAATCGCGCGCCCGGCGCGCCCAAGCCGGATCGCCGTACACGCCGGCCTGACGGGGATCGAACGGGCGGAACCCCAGCGCCAGGGCGGGCGCGTCCGGGCGCAGCCGGAAATCGAACCGCGCGGGATCCACGAACCCCGGATCCAGAATCCGCGAGCCTGCGTCGCGCCCGGCGGCCTGCCATTCCGCGAAACTCAGCCCGACGAACTCGATCGGTTTCCCGTCCGTGCGCCAGTAGGCGTTGTTCCGCATCACGACGCGGATTTTTGTCCACGGCCCTTTCAGCAGCGGACCGTGATCCCAATAGACGAGGTTCCGCTCGAAGGTGAAGGAGAGGTGTTCCTCGACGCGGCTGGCTTGAAGCTGCTGCTCCTCGGCCCAGGCGAAGATGTTGTTCCGCACCACGTTTTCCCGCCCGTAATGCTGGTGAAACCCGCCGGTCTTGGTGCGATAGACCAGGTTGTTCTCGAAGCGAATGCCGCTGCTGCCTTCGTCGGTATAGAGCCCCCAGCCGCCGTAGCTCCACGAATAAATGTCGTGGAAGACGTTGTTCGTCACCACCGTTCCTTGCGAGGGGCCGAGGGTATAGATGCCGCCCATGTCGCTGAGGACGCCCTGGCCGATGTGATGGACCCGGTTGAAGGCAATCGTGTTCCGCTTCGCCAGACTTTCCCCGTAGCCCCAGCGCCAGCCCACCGAAATGCCGGTATAGAGAAAGTCGCCGATGTCATTGTGGGTGACCTGATTGTCCCCGCTCTGGCCGATCCAGACCCCCACGGCGCAGGGAAAGATGCGTCCGCCGCCGCGCAGGATGCAGTTGTCCAGCGTCAGATGATGGGTGCGCGCGCGCGGATCGCGGGCGATGCCGCTTTCGCCGAACCGCACCCCGCCCGCGCCGAGATCCTCGAGGAGACAGCGCGCGATCCGGCAATCATGACAGCCGCGCCGGAACCAGATGCCATACCGTCCCACGCGCGAAACCTCGCAATCCTCGAGCGTCACCGCGCGCGCGCCGTCGGCCATGAGGGCGGCGGCAATCGGCGCGGCGGCCTGGGCCGGCTCGAACCCGGCCTTCGGCGTCAGCCACTGGCCGTGACGAAACGTCAGCCCGCGCAAGGTGACCTGCTCCACCCAGCGGTCGTGATCGGGATCGCCCGCGAACGCCACCAACTCCTCCACCACCGGCGCGACGAATTCGCACTGATCGAGCCGCTCCCCCGGCCGGGGCTGATAAAGCAGCCGCCCGTCCCGGGCCAGGAACCATTCCCCCGGCGCGTCCAGGGCGGCCCGGAAGTTTTCCAGATAAAAACGGGTGCCGCGATGCAGCGGGTTCCAGGGTTTCATGCCGGCTCCGCGGGTGATGAGCCGGTGGGCCTGGGCGTCCACGGCGTCGAGCCGCCGCCGGGTGTTGTCCCACTTGTGAAAGGCCAGCAGGTGGACGTCGTGCAGATCCCGCGCGCTCAAGCCGGCCAGGGCGTCGGTGATTTCCGGCGCCACGGTGAACGCCAGCTCCGCGCGGCGCGGACGGCCCTCGCGCGTGCCGTCCAGGGGCGTTTCCCGCACCTCGTAAAAACAGGCGTAAAAGCGGTTGGGCGTGCGCGCCCGCACGGCGCGACGACCGTTCACCCAAAGCTGCTCGAAATACCACTCGCCGCGCGCCACGGCCGGAACGCGGGTTTCCCAAAGCCCGTCCGCCCGCGCGCGCCAGCCGGTCAACCTCCGTCCGCCGGAAAAGACCGGACGCGCGCCCGGCGCCGCGGTGTACACCACCGGCGCGGCGGCGCGCCCGCTGTCTTGCGGCTCCAGCACAAAGGGTTCGCGCAGCGCGTAACGCCCGTCCGCCACCACGACCCGGGCGGGACCGTTCAATTCCCCCGCCCGGCGGGCGCGACGAAGCGCATCGCGGGCGCCGGTCAGCGAAGCCAGCGGCCCGTCCGTGCCGGCGGCGTTCGGGCGGGCCAATCGCCCCGACCACGCGTCGCGTCCGTCCGGCGCCACGTGCACAACAAAAGGCGCGGCGACGATGGGTCCGCCCAACAAAACGCCCCCGCAGACCACGCAAAACCAGCGGGCGAAAGACCGGTGAAACAAACGGAAACGAGCCATGATAAAACGCAACCAACCGGAGTCCGCGAACGAACCGCGCCGTGAAACGGCGCGGGTTCCGAAAAACGAAAGCAGGCCGGTGACGTTCATCCGTCACCCTCCGCCGCGCCGCTTTTTTGACCGAACGGAAAAAAGATGTTGGCGCGGACCCTCGTTTTCACCATACCGCCGGCACCCTGAATTTCCCGGCCCGGGATGTCAACGCCCCGCCGTTCCATCCCGGAAAAGCGGGGCGAATGGGTGATGCGCGGACCGGTCCGCGGGCACGGAAACCCGGACTCCAAAAGCGGGGAAAACGTGAACGGACACCGCCCCGCCGGCGCGGCCGGTCAGAACAACCGCTGCTGCTGGTCTTCCTGGATGAGGGTTTCGCCCAAGGTGCGTTCCTGGGTGCGGCGGGCTTCCATGATGTGCTTGTGCAGCGTCTCGTCGTAGGGGACCGGGTAGTGCCCGTCGTAGCAGGCCATGCAGAAGGAATCGGGCGCCAGACCGGTGGCCTCGACCATGCCTTCCTGCGAGAG
>CAZRPT010000232.1:0-3914 GCA_964601985.1 uncultured Verrucomicrobiota bacterium | reverse complement strand
GCGGCCAGCGCGTTCAAGCTGGCGTTTCAGATTCCCAACCTGTTCCGCCGGTTGCTCGGCGAAGGCGCGCTCACGGCGGCGTTCGTGCCCATCTTCAAGGCCCGCGAGCGGACCGAGGGCGAGCAGTCCATGTGGGAGGCGGCCAACGCCACCATGTCGGCCCTCATCGTGGCCACGACCGCCATCGCCGGGGTGGTGATGATCGGGGTCAGCGTGGTGCTGGCGCTGTCGCACGTCACCTACACCGTGGGGGGTGAGCCGGTGTTTCCGCCCTGGCCGATTCCCATTCTGACCGACGACACCCGCCTGATGCTGCAACTGCTGCGGCTGATGTTTCCCTACCTGATCCTCGTCTGTCTGGCGGCGCTGTGCATGGGGATGCTGAACGCGCGCGGCTATTTTTTCCTGCCCGCCCTGGGGGCCACCCTGCTGAACGTGGTGATGATTTCGACGGTGTTTCTCGTCGCGCCGCATTGGGGGAAGACCCTGGAGCAGCAGGTGTTTGCGCTGGGGGTGGCGGTGCTGGTGGCGGGGGTGGCGCAATTCACCTTTCAACTGCCGGTGCTGCGGAAACAGGGATGGCGGTTCCGCTGGATCAATCCACGCGGCCATCCGGTGGTGCGCGAGGTGATCGTCAAGATGATTCCCGGCACGATCGGCGTGGCGGCGTTTCAGATCAACGTGCTCCTGATCCAGCTCGTGGCCTTTTCGGTGGACCGCAACCTGGTGGCCTCCTTCGATTACGCGGTGCGGCTGATGGAATTCCCGCAGGGGGTGGTGGGCATTTCGCTGGCCACCTACCTGCTGCCCACGCTGGCGGGGATTGCCGCCGAGAAAAAATACGACGACTTTCGGGGCACCCTGCGGGGCGGGCTGGGGCTGTTGTTCTTCCTCAACCTGCCGGCCGCCGTGCTGCTGTTGACGCTGGCGGAGCCGATCGTGCGGCTGCTGTTCGAGCGGGGGGCGTTCACCCCGGCGGCCACGCATCGGGCGGCGTTGGCGCTGGCCTGTCTGGCGCCGGGTCTGGTGGCCTTTTCCGGCGTGAACGTGGTGGCCCGGGCCTTTTTCGCGCTGGGCGACACCCGCACGCCGATGCGGGTGAGCGTGTTTTGTCTGGCGCTGAACCTGATCATCTCGCTGCTCCTGATTGGGCCGTTCCGGCAGGTGGGCCTGGGGATCGCCAATTCGCTGACCTCCTTCGTGAACCTGTGGCTGCTGCTGCGGGCGCTGCGCAAAAAGCTCAAGCGGCTTGATCTGGCGCCGCTGCGCCCCTCGTTGCTGGCGCTGGCGGGGGCAACCGTGGTGGCGGGGTTGGTGGCGTGGCTGTCTGCCGGTTGGTGGAGCGCCCACTGGGGCCACGCGAACCTCCTGCTCAAGCTGGGCGAAGTGTTCGTGCCCGCCGGCGTGGCGGTGGCGGTGTATGGCCTGCTCGCCCTCTGGCAGCGGGTGCCGGAGGCGCGGGAGGTGGCCCGCTTTTTCCGGGAATTGTCCGGTCGGGGGACATAGCAAATTCGCCCGTCCCACGACAGCCCCCGGCGGAAAAAACCCGCCTCCGGAGGCCCCCGCGGTGGCGCGCCCGCGTTCGCCGGTTCAAACCATGAACATTTTGTAATTTGGGGCGGCTTTTTCCGTTCATTTTCGTGGGGTCTGTTACGGGTGGAACGGCGAAACAGAGGCCGCCGTTTCGGGAAAACGGCAAAAACGCAAAACGAGCATAACGACATGAAAAAGACGTATCTCACCAAATCTCTCATTACCGCCCTGTTATTGAGCGGCTCCGCGGTGGCGCTGCTCGCGCAAAACGGACCCGCCAACACCGGCAACGGTCAACACGGCGCCCGCAACAACCAGGGGGACACCCCCCCCGCGGTGACGCCGGTGACCCCGCCCGCGGAAAACCCGCCCGCGGAAACCCCCGACACGCCGCGGTGGAACCGTCAGCGCGACGCCACGGACACCTGCGATAATGACCCGATCCGAAAACGGGACCAAAGCCGCACGCCGGCCCAGGCCCGGCAAGGTCGCGCCCGCGGCCAGCAGCAAAGCCAGGCCCAAAGCCAGCGCAACGGCAACCACCGGCCCGGCCGGAGCCAGGCCCGGCAGGGTCGCGCCCGCGGCCAGCAGCAAGGCCAGGCCCAGAACCGGCGCAACGGCAACCACCGGCCGGCTTGGGGCCAGACGCCCCGCTGGCAGGGCACCAACGTGTGCGACAACGCCCAGCGCCCCCACCGTCCGCTTGAGGACCAGGAACAGGGCCGGAATCCCCGGGGGAACGGCGTGCGGAACCGCAACCAGAACGGTGATCGCACGGGCAACGGCGGCATTTTGCCCCCGACCGTGCCGCTGGAAGACGGCGAAGCGGAAGCCATCCTGTTCATGAAACAGGAGGAAAAACTGGCGCGCGACGTCTATCTCACCCTCTATGCGGTGTGGGAGCACAACACCCTCCGGAACATCAGCATCTCCGAGCAACGGCACATGAACTCCGTGGACACCCTGATCGAGGCCTACGATCTGGAAGACACCACGCCCGAGGAGATCGGCGAGTTCACCATTCCTGAACTGCAGGAGCTGTTCGACCAATTGATCGAAGCCGGCAGCGGCTCGGTGGAAGACGCGCTCACGGTGGGCGTGTTGATCGAGGAGACCGACATCGCCGACTTGGAAGACCTGCTGGCGGCGACCGAGAACGAGGCCATCATTCAGGTGATGAGCAACCTCCTGGACGGTTCGCACAATCACCTGGCGGCCTTCACCCGCGCCTTGGAACAGCTGGGCGTGACGCCGGACCCGACGGACGACGCCGCCGACACCGGCAACGGAAATGACGACGCCGGAAACGGCGGCGATGCCGGAAACGGCAACGGCGGTCCGGGCGCGTGGTTCTGAATCCCGCATTTGCCGCCATCCTCCTCCCTCCCGCGACGGCGACGGATTGATTTCCGTCGCCGTTTTTCGCGCGGCGACCGTTTCCGCCCGGCGGCTTTCATCCCGCGACGAAAATCGTCCGCCGCCCGGCGCGGAACCGGGGGGGTGAGGAGAATCCGGACCACCCGCGGACGCGAAAATCCGAAAGGAGCGAAGGGGGCGGGAAAAATCCGAATCCCGAAATCCGAAATAAAAGCGTTACTTTCCGCCGGAAGACTTCTTCGTGCCGCCGCGCCCCGCGCCGCCGCCGCCCAAACGCAACACCACGCCGGTGAACAACCCCACGGCGAAAAAGCCGAAATACATGATCGCCGCCTGAAACTTGATCGCCTTCGGCAGCAACGGCGGCAGGCGCAATTCCACGATTTGCCGGTTCTCCAAGCCGATCAACACCAGCAGGAGCAGCAGCACGAGCAGAAAAAGGGTTTTGGCGATCGCCTTCATGTCGGCCTCAGAAACGCGGCCGCCAGCCTATCCGTCCCGCCCCGCCCGGTCAATCGGCGGAACCCCGTCTTCCTTCGAAATTTTGCGCCCCGCGGCGCTGGGTGGCACCCGCCTCCGGCGGGTCGGCTTCGGCGTCCCGCCGAAGCATCCCCCGCGTTCTTTGCTCGCGGCCGCTTCAGCAACGTCACGCGCGTGGGAACGCCCGGGGCCACGAAGGACGCGTGGGCGGATCAAAGAAACCTTTTCCTCCGCCTCGGGGAGCCGGGCGGGACGCCCGGCCCGACCCGCGGGACGCGGGTGCTACCCAGGGGAAATCCGAATCCCGAAATCCGAAACTTCCCGCGCCGAAGGCGCGATACCCGTCAGCCCCGGGCAACGCCGGGGGGAACCGTCCGAACCTTGATTTCCCCGCCCTGAAGGGGCGGAATCGGCGCGGCCGCGGAAACCGGTCGCGGGGGACCGAGGGGAGGGGGCGCTCCCCCCCCTCCCCCAACGCCGGCTGAGGGCAGCCGACCTACAGAAGGGGGCAGCAGCCACCCCTT
>CAZRPT010000231.1:0-4581 GCA_964601985.1 uncultured Verrucomicrobiota bacterium | reverse complement strand
GGAAGCGAGTTTGCCCCCGGGCCCGTCCGGGGATTACGCTGGGCGCTTCATGCGAAGCGTCCGTTTATGGGTGGTGGCGGGATGGCTGGCGGTGGAAGCGGCGGCGGCCACGTTTTATTGCGATCCGGTCCGGGGCAGCCTGACCGGCGACGGCAGCGCGGAACACCCGTGGCCGGGCCTCGAGGCCACGCTCGCGGCCGGGCGGCTCCGGCTGCCGCGCGCGGACGGCACGCCGCGCCACCCGGAGGCGCCCTGCGGCCCGGGCGACACGCTGCTGCTGCGCTCGGGATGGCACGGCATGTTGCGCCTTTCCGGCGGCTACAACGACCGCCCCCTCACGATTGCCGCGGCCCCCGGCTGCGCGCCGCAGGTGGGCGGAATCGAGATTCGGGAGGGAGCCCGCTGGGTGCTGCGCGGGCTGACGGTGTCGCCGTCGCTCGCGCCCACGCCGCCGGACCACGCGCCGCGCAATCTGGCAATCCTGGGCGAGCGGGGCGGCCCGGAAACCCGGGACCTGGTCCTCGAGGACTGCTTCCTCTACACCACGCTCGACACCGCCTCGTGGACGGCCCGCGACTGGGTGGAGCGGACGGCCAGCGGCATCTGGCTGGGCCGGCGGGGGCGGGGGCACGTGGCCCGGAACAATTACCTCCTGAACGTGCGGTTCGGCATCCAGCTTTGCGCGCCGGGCTGCGTGGCGGAGGGCAACGTGGTGGAAAACTTTTCCGCCGACGGCATCCGCGTCACCCGCGATGACCAAATCGTCCGTTTCAACGTGATCAAAAACAGCCTGGTCAGCGGCCGGGCGGGCGACCGGAATCACGACGACGGCATTCAGGCGTTTTTGTTCAACCGGGGCCACGGCACCCTGCGCCGGGTGGTGGTGGAGGGAAACCTCATTCTCGAAACCGAAACGGGCGACCGCCCGTTCCCCGGCTCGCTGCAGGGCATCGGCTTTTTCGACGGCCCGCTGGTCGGCTTCCTGGTCCGGGACAACGTGGTGGGCGTCAGCGCGTATCACGGCATCTCGCTGTACGACGCCCGGAAATGCGTCATCGAGCGAAACACCTGCTGCCGCCGGGGCGGGGGCGGACACGATCCCTGGATCATGCTGGGCGGGAAATATCCCGCCCCCTCCGGCAACGTGGTCCGCGACAACCGGGCGCCCCGCTTCCTCCTGCGCAACGATCCGGACGTCCGGGCGGAGAACAACCGCGAAGTCACCCCGGAGCTGTTCGCGGAACGACAGGCCCGCCTCGCGAAACGGATCGCGGACCGCTTCGGCGCCGTGCATCCCGTGGCCCGGCGTCCCCGGCTGCGCGCGCCGGCGAAAACGGAGCCCGCCGCCGCCGCGCCCGCCGCGCGCCGCTTCATCGCCTGCATCGGCACTTACACCGGCAGCGGCAGTCGCGGCATTTACGCCTTCCGGTTCGACGCCGACACCGGCCGGGCCGAACCGCTGGGCTGCGTGGCCGAGGTGGAGCAACCCTCCTTTCTGGCGCCGCATCCGAACGGGCGCTTCCTCTACGCGGTGGGCGAGACCGCCCGGGTCCGGGGCACGCGCGGCGGGTCGTTGAGCGCCTTCCGCATTGATCGCGCCACGGGGCGGCTCACCCTGCTGAACCAGGTCTCGCTCGGAGGCCCGGGGCCGTGTCACCTGGCCGTGGACGCCACCGGACGCCTGCTGGCGGCGGCCAGTTACGCGGGCGGCAACGTCGTGGCGCTCCCCATTGGAGCGGACGGACGCCTCGCCCCTCCCAGCGCGTTCATCCAGCATGAGGGCTCCAGCATAAACCCGCGCCGACAGCTGGCGCCGCACGCCCATTGCGTGACCTTCTCGCCGGACAACCGCTTCCTTCTCGTGGCCGACCTGGGCACGGACCGGGTGATGATCTATCGCGTGGACCCCGCCGCCGGGACCCTTACGCCGAACGATCCGCCCTCCGCGGTGGTGCCCGCCGGTTCCGGCCCGCGCCACCTCGCCTTCCACCCGAACGGGCGTTGGGTGTACGTGATCCACGAACTCAACAGCACGCTGGAGACGTTCGCCTGGGACGCCGCCCGCGGCGCCTTGGAACCGCGGGACATCGTTTCCACCCTGCCGACGGGGTTCACGGGGAAAAACAGTGGCGCCGAGGTGGCGGTGCATCCCAACGGGCGGTTCGTGTACGGCTCGAACCGCGGCCACGACAGCATCGCCCGCTTCGCCGTGCGCGCGAACGGCACGTTGAAACCGCTGGGCACGACGCCCTGCGGCGGGCGGCATCCGCGCAATTTCGCCCTGGATCCCACCGGGCGCTTCCTGTGGTCGGCCAACCGCGACACCGACAACATCGCGCTCTTCCGCGTGAACCCGCGCACCGGCACGCTGACGCCCACTGGCCAATCGCTCAAAGTCCCCAAGCCGGTCTGCGTGGTGTTCCTGCCGGTGGACGGGCGGTAGAGGGAAATCCGAGGGGGCGAGGGCCGGGGAAAATCTGAAATCAACCAGTCCCTAGGCCAATAAAATGGGCTTGAAACTCTTGAAACCGCACTGTTTTTCCGGTTTCGACTTTTGAAAATCTCGAAGCGGGTGGTTTTGGATGATTTATGTCGCCGGCTGTTCCATGGCCTCCCGGCGAAAAAATCCGGCGGATACGCGGTTTCCGGGGTGGCTCGCATCCGCCACCGGCTTTCCGCTGTCCCGTGAAACCGCAGCAGGCCGAAGCGGGCGCGGCGCTCCCGGAGCACTCCTCGGATCATGGCGAGAAACCGGGTGAAGCCGTATTTCCGGACCAGCTGCGCAACGAAGAGGCCAAGGATCAGTTGCCCCTCTGGCCGAGGGCCGTCGGCTTGGTCCGGGTGACTGGTTGGTGTTCTTTTGTCAGGCCCATGCTTCGCGAGAACAGGCCGCCGGTTTCCGCTTTTCACCTCCTCCCGGGGATGGCGGGGGAGGCAATTCGCTGACCGCATTTTTTACCGAATTGAGCTGACACCGGCGGCGGGATTTCGTTCACTCCCCGCAACCGGCATTCGGCGCCGGGAACGGGCTTGCCCTCCCGGCCCAACGCGACTTGCCGCAATGGGTGGCCGGCCCGAGCGCGCGCACCATGCCAAAACGCACAGACATTCATTCGGTCCTCATCATCGGGGCGGGCCCGATCATCATCGGGCAGGCCTGCGAATTCGATTACTCGGGCACCCAGGCCTGCAAGGCCCTCCAGGAGGAGGGATACCGCGTGGTCCTGCTGAACTCGAATCCGGCCACCATCATGACCGATCCCGAGTTTGCCGACCGGACCTATCTGGAGCCCATCACGCCGGAGTGCATCGAGAAGATCATCGCCCGCGAGGTCGGCGAGATGCGGGAGATGGGGGTCGAGGGCAAGCTGGCCCTGCTGCCCACGCTGGGCGGCCAGACGGCCCTCAACGCCGCCATGGCGGTCTGGGATTCCGGCGTGCTGAAACGCTACGGCGTGGAGATGATCGGCGCCGACGCGCAGGCCATCGAGCGGGGCGAGGACCGGCAGATCTTCAAGGACTTGATGCTCTCGATCGGGCTGGACGTGCCCATCAGCGGCACGGCCCATTCCCTCGAGGAAGCCCGTCAGGTGACGGAACGCATCGGGCGGTTTCCGGTCATCATCCGGCCCGCCTTCACCCTCGGCGGCACCGGCGCGGGCACCGCCTACAACCAGGAGGAATTCGAGGAGCTGGCCCGGCGCGGCCTGGACCTGTCGCCCGTGACCGAGATCCTCATCGAGGAATCCCTGCTGGGCTGGAAGGAGTTCGAGATGGAGGTCATGCGGGATCGCAACGACAACTGCGTGATCATCTGCTCGATCGAAAACTTCGACCCCATAGGGGTGCACACCGGCGATTCCATCACCGTGGCGCCGCCCAGACGCTGACCGACAAGGAATACCAGATCATGCGCGACGCGAGCTTCGCCGTGATCCGCGCCGTGGGGGTCGAGACCGGCGGCTCGAACATCCAGTTCGCCGTCCATCCGGAGACCGGCCGGATGGTGGTGATCGAGATGAACCCCCGCGTAAGCCGCAGCTCGGCGCTGGCGTCGAAGGCCACCGGCTTCCCCATCGCCAAGATCGCCGCCAAACTCGCCGTGGGCTACACCCTCGACGAGCTGCCCAACGACATCACCCGCGAAACCCCGGCGAGCTTCGAGCCGACGATTGACTACGTGGTGACCAAGATTCCCCGGTTTGCCTTCGAAAAATTCCCCCAGGCCGACCCCACCCTGACCACCCAGATGAAGAGCGTGGGCGAGGCGATGGCCATCGGGCGGACCTTCAAGGAAAGCCTGCAAAAATGCCTGCGCTCGCTGGAGATCGGGCGGTTCGGCCTCGGCGGGGACGGCCAGGCCATGCGCGAAGGGGCGGACCTCTACGACGACCGGGGCGAGATACCGCGCGACCTCATCAAGCGGCGGCTCACGGTGCCCGGCACCTCCCGCATCTTCTACCTCCGACACGCCCTGCGGGCCGGCTGGAGCGTCGAGGAACTTTACGACCTGACCAAGATTGACCGCTGGTTTCTCACCCAGCTTCGGCAAATCGTCGAGCTGGAGGAAGAACTGGCCGC
>CAZRPT010000230.1:0-2162 GCA_964601985.1 uncultured Verrucomicrobiota bacterium | reverse complement strand
CGGTTCGTCAAGGTCCACATCGGCCAGGAGGCGGAAATCCGCCGGGCGGGGCGCAACGGGCGGACGGTGTGAGGTGGGGCGGATGAGTTTGGTCAGAACAATCCTTGTGCCCGACTCGACCACTTCGAACACGTCCCCGGGTTGAGCGGGTTTGGGCAAAACCACACGGCGTTTTTGATCCACCACCAGTTTCATGATGGTGGGATTGTCCCACTCGGTGAAGGGAAGTCAAGCGGGAGAATGGCTCCAACCCGCTTGGCCGCGGGAGGAAGTGGGGCTGGGACACAACGCGAAACGGGCGCTGGAGTGAGGGACAAGCCACAACGTCAAAACTGGCCAACGCCGCCGGATGAGGGAATCCGGGTTCGCGAAGTGGCTGGCGTTGCTCGGTGAGATCGGCGCCCAGATTTTGAGATCAATGAAACGCGTTTTGATCACCGGCGGTTCCCGCGGACTGGGACTGGGGCTTTGCGAACGGTTGCTGGCGGACGGCTGGCGGGTGTGCACGGTCTCTCGTCGGACGAGTCCGGCGTTGGAACGGCTCCAAGAAAAGGCAGGGGGGCGGTTGGAGCATTTTGCGCTGGATCTGGCTGAGGCGGGTGCCGTGGAAGCATTGACCCGGCAGGCCCGGTTGCTGGAGGGGGTGGACGGGTTCGTGGCGAACGCGGCGATCGGGACGGAGGGGCTGCTGACGTTGTTGAACGAGGAGGCGATCCGGCGGACGGTGGAGGTGAATTTGATCGCGACGATGTTGCTGGCGCGTCAGGTGGTAAAAGGGATGTTGAAGCGAGGGGGCAGTCTGGTGTTCATTGCGTCGGTCGCGGCGCGCACGGGGTTCAGTGGGTTGTCGGTGTACGGAGCCACGAAAGGGGCCTTGGTGGCGTTTTCGCGCGGACTGGCCCGGGAATACGGGCGGAAAAACATCCGTTCGAACTGCGTGTTGCCGGGATTTTTGGAGACGGACATGAGCGCGTCCCTGGATGCGCGACAACGGGAACGGCTGGCCCGGCGGGCGGCGTTGGGACGTTTGGGACAGGTGGGCGACGTGGTGGGCGCGGTGCGATTTTTGTTGTCGGACGAGGCGCGTTTTGTCACGGGCACGGAATTGGTGGTGGATGGTGGAAGCACGGCATAACGACGGCTGGGTGGCGGTGTTCAGTCCCGGCGAGCAGGTTCCCGAGGACCTCCTGCGGGCGCGGCTGCGGCATTGCGGCGCGGGGGTGAAGGTGTATGCGGGGGCGCGGCTGGTGGGGGCGGAACGGATTGTGCTCGGGGATCGCAGCCAGATTGACGAAGGGGTGCGGGTGTTCGCCGGGGAAGGGGTCGAGATCGGACGACACGTGCATCTGGCCTTTGGGGCCTCGATTTCCGGGGGCGGCCGGTGCGAGATCGGCGATTTTGCCAGCGTGGCCGCCGGGGTGCGGTTGATCACCGGCAGTGATTTGGCGGACGGAAGCGGGTTGACCAACCCGACCGTGCCGGCGACGTTGCGCGCGGTCCGGCGCGACCGGGTGCGCATTGGCGCCCACGCGGTGTTGTTCACCGGCGTGATTGTGCTGCCGGGAGTGTCCATCGGTGAAGGAGCGGTGGTTTCGGCGGGGGCCGTGGTGCATCGAGATCTGAAGCCGTGGGCCATCTATGCTGGTCAACCGCTGGTGCAGATCGGCGTGCGGCCCAAGGAGACGATCTTGCGCCGGGCGAGGGAATTGCTCGCGGGCGCAGCAGGGGCGACGGAAACGGATTGACGTAATGGAAAAAAGGAATCCAGAAAAAGCCGACAAGCATCCCATCGGGCGGGGCGCTTTGGCCGCCAGCGGCCTGTTGGTGGCGGGTCTGTTGCTGTTGTGGGTGTTCCCCACTTTTTGGTTCACCCGTTCCGAGGCGGAGGTGGAGTCGGTCTGGTTGACCCCCCGCAAGGAGCTACCCGGATGGGATTTTGGCGCGGAAACGGTAACGAAGGCGGAAGAATCGGCCTTGGTGGCGGACGCCTTGTTTAGCGGCGCTTACACGAACCAGACCAACGGTCTGGTGATCCGGGTGTTTTCCGCCAAGCGGTACACCGAGAGCGCGCGGGACATCGGGCTGTTTGTGCACACACCGGACCGCTGCTGGACGCAGGGGGGATGGAAACTGGAACCCACCGAGCCCACGCACGTGGAGGT
>CAZRPT010000229.1:0-6144 GCA_964601985.1 uncultured Verrucomicrobiota bacterium | reverse complement strand
CCACGCAGGCCGGGTGGGCGCGCGCCAGCTCGACGAGGGTGTCCAGCTCGGGACAACTGTTCTTGAACCGGTCCCGGGAGCTGGCGTGGCTGGCGTAGAGGAGTGCGCCGAAGGTTTTCGATCCGCTTATTCTCAGCAGACAAAGCCGCCGGCAAGTTTCAAATTTTTGCTTGACATTTCGGGTTTGATCAAAATTACACTACCGCAAACCAAACACCATCAATTTTCCCAGTGAAAAGCGAGCAAACCGTGTTCAATGAAGCACGCAAAGCTGAAATAATTGCAATTGGGTTGTTTTTGCTTTGCGGATGTCACTCACCCACACAAAAACAGCTGGAACACTCAGCGCGAACCTGGTATCAGGTTATCAGGGCAAGTCAAGTTATCCCGGTCTATCCACTTACACAAGACTTGCAGCCCGGAGATCTCTTTTTTGTCACCAAACCGATCGAAATAGAACCTTTGTTTTACGAGGCGTCTGGCTACTATCCTTTGGACCGTCATATTGGCCGCCTGAACTTTCAAGGTTACGCAAGTTTTTATTCCAACAGTTTTTTGCACGCGGAGAAAAGCGCAGCTTTGCCGTACGAGTGGGCAGTGGCTACGAACGGCTGGGAGAAACTCCCAAAAGTTGCATTTCCAACATACACATTCATTTCCGATTCAAAAGCAAAAGCAACGGTGGGCATGCCTATTCAAAGCACTCAAATAGGCCTGATGGCTCTGAGAGCAAAATCGGTTCGTGTTACGGTGTCAATCAGGAATGCGCGAACATATGGTGTTGACATTATAAGCGCATACCGGGATCTTAAAAACTGGAGCACCAACAGGAAGGTTGGAGCAATTGATTTTTTACGACATTACACGCCTAAATCAACAAGGATATATTTCCCTTTTTCAAAAAGCAAAACTTATGTTCGCGTGGTTTGCCGGGTTTACTTGGCTCAAGAGTTGTATGTTTATGTGCGCAACGAAAGCACAAATAAAATTGACGTGAGCGCAGAGGTGGACAAGCTGCTGAAAAAAACCAGTTACGGAAATGTGAGCATTGAAAAAATCGGGGCTTCTGATGATTCGATTTTTTTCAGGGAGAAACTGGCCGCCCCTATGGTTTTTGGTTATATGGGGTTTGATTGCAGAATAGGAAAAGATGGAGATCTCGGCTACCCAATGCCGCTGCTTGTTTCCTATTCCAAATCACCTGTTTCAGCCCCTTTTAACATAGTTGGGAGCACTTTTTCTGAAGCAAGCAGGATTACTCCTTCCCCCGCCTCAATTCCTTTTGATTTAATTGGTTCGATATTCACGGGGCTGGGCAAGCTGATGAGCCCACCTCCCCTTCAACCTCGACCACCGCATTCTAAAAAAGAAAAAGATAAAAAGAAAGAAATTGAGGAGGAAACATCCTCCGCGAAGCCTGTAAATACAAGCTTTCCGCGGCGCCATGTTTAAGATGATGTTTGCCAGGCGTCGCAAGGAGTCGCGGTGGAGAACTGCTGGCCGGGCTTCTCTCGCAAGATTCGCCTTGTCTTGAAGCATCTTTGTCTGACCAGGCAATCACTGATATAGTTTGGTCGCCGGGGAGGAAAACCCGGCCTGCCGCGCGGGGCATGTTGCGCCCTTCCCGCGGGCCGCCCGCCTTCGCGCAATGAGGTGTGTCACTTTCCAGACAGGCTCTCGCGCTCAAAAGCCCGCTCAAGAAATTCCACCGGCTCAAACATCTGGTTCGTAACAAAGGGGCGCCATTCAAAAATGCTCCTGAAAGCGGGAGGTGAAGCGTTCGTTTTGCTCCTTTCGGCAACAAGTGTTTTGAATCACGCCGCGGCATTCGAGCCGGAGGAGGGGCGTTTTCGCCGGCGGGGGGCTGTTTTACTCCGCCCCGTCCACCACGTCGCAGACCCACGATTCGAGGGGCTTGCCGGCGCGTTCCTGGTAGCCGGCGGCCATGTGGGCCTGGAAATCGGCTGCCTGGGCCGCCTCGACGAGGTTGAGCGTGGCGCCGCCGAATCCGCCGCCGGTCAGCCGGGCGCCCACGCAGGCCGGGTGGGCGCGCGCCAGCTCGACGAGGGTGTCCAGCTCGGGACAACTGTTCTTGAACCGGTCCCGGGAACTGGCGTGGCTGGCGTAGAGGAGTGCGCCGAAGGTTTTCAGGTCGTTCGCGATCAACGCCCCGGCGCCCCGCTGGACGCGGTCGTTTTCGCCGACGATGTGGGAGGCGCATTCGTATTCGCGCGGAGTGAGCCGGTCCCGGCCGGCTTCGAGACCGGCGGGGTCCACCGACCGCAGGGCGGGCACGCCGAGTTTTTGGGCGGCGGATTCGCACAGGCGGCGCAGCTCATTGTATTCGCCGCCCACGAGGGCGTGCCGGACGCCGGAATGGCAGACCACCACCGCCAGATGCGCGGGCAGCGGCACCCAGTCCACCGTCAGGTCGCGGCAGTCAATCCGCACCACCTGATGCGCCCGGCCGAACAGGGAGGAGATGTGGTCGAGCAGGCCGCAGTTCACACCCACGAACTGGTTTTCCGCGGCCTGACATGCCTTGGCCAGGGCCATGCGTTCGGGGTTGGTGAGCGGGGGTGGAGGCGCGGAGGCCGGGCGGGCCGTGCCGTCGGCGGCCAGGGTGTAGGGATACAGCTTGCGCACGGCCAGGGCGCTGGCCACCAGCAGGGCGGCGGAGCTGCTCAACCCCGCGCCGAGCGGGATGGTGCTGTGGATGGCCGCGTTGAAGCCGCCGAACCGCGCGCCGCGTTCGCGCAACTGGAGCAGCAGGCCCTTGGTGTAGTTGGCCCACGCGACCCGCGGGTCCGGCGCGATGTCGTCCAGCGCGAACCGTGCCGGCTCCGGAAAGGCGGTGGAGATCAGCTCCACCCGGTCGTCGTCGCGGGGCGCGGCGGCGAGGGTGATCTCCTTGTCCACGGCCAGGGCCATGACGAGGCCCAGGTTGTAGTCGGTGTGGTTGCCCAACAGCTCGACCCGGCCCGGCGCGCGCACGGTGCACGCCGGCTCCGCGCCGAAGTGTTGCTGGAAACGGCGGATGACTTCGTTCATGGGAAAAGCGGGGGGGCGGGCGCGGTCAGGCCACTTTTTCGGCGGCGGCCTGCGCTTGCAGGGCGAGTTCGATGGCGCGGAAGGTGTGCGCCTGCGGCATGGCGGTTTCGGTGCGGTCCAGGCAGTCGCGGATGAGCCGCCCGAAGTAGGGGAACCCCACCTTGCCGTGGACGGCGAAATGATGTTCGCCCCGGTGGTCGGCGAGATAGACGTGGTCGCCCTCCGAATCGCGCGCCAGGTCCAGGTACTTCCGCAGCTCGATGGTGCCGTCGGTGCCCAGGATGATCGTGCGTCCGTCGCCCCACGCGCCGAGGCCGTCGGGCGTGAACCAGTCCACCCGGAAGTAGAACGTCGCGCCGTTGTCGGCCACCAGATTGGCGTCGCCGAAATCCTGGAAGTCCGGGTGGTCCGGGCAGTGGTAATTGCCCACCGCGCTGTGCAGCACCCGGGCGTCGCGCGCGCCGACGTAGTGGAGGAACTGCTCGATCTGGTGGCTGCCGATGTCCACCAGGATGCCGCCGTAACAGGCCGGGTCCCAGAACCAGTCCGGTCGGCCGGGCGCGTTCAGGCGATGCGGCCCCAGCCCGAGCACCTGCACCACCCGCCCGATGGCGCCGTCCTGGATGAGCTGCTCCGCGTACACCGCCGCCTCCACGTGCAGCCGCTCGGCGTAATACACCGCGAAGATGCGGCCCGTCTCCGCCACCGCGCGCCGGGCGTCGGCCAGTTGCTCCAACGTGGTGAAGGGGGGCTTGTCGGCGAAGTAATCCTTTCCGTGCCGCATCACCCGGATGCCCAACGGTCCGCGATCGCGCGGGATGGCGGCGCTGGCCACCAGCCGAAGGGCGGGGTCCTCCAGGATTTCCGCCTCGCAGCGGGCCGCTTTCGCCGTCGGGTAGGTGGCGCGAAACTTCGCCACCTTTTCCGGGTCGGGATCGAACACCGCCACCAGTTCGCCGCCGGCCTCGATCAGCCCGTTGCACTGGCCGTAGATGTGGCCGTGATCCAGCCCGATGACGCCGAACCGGAACTCGCCCGGTCCGCACACCGCCTTCGCCTGCCCCTTCGGGGCGTAATTCATGCCGTCCGCTTTCTGCGTGCTCATCGTTGTTCGCTCCCCGCCCAGCATGCCCGTTCCCGCCCGTCCGGGCAACCCCCGGGCAGCATCTGCCTGCGAAAGCCAAAGCGGGCGCCCCGTCGTTTTTCGGGCTTTCCCCGGCGAACGCGAGTCCGTAGAACGGGCGGCCATGCGCAGACTGTTTCGGTGGTGGCCGCTGGCGCTGGCGGTTCTGGCGGGAATGGCCGTCGGCGGGTGGTGGTGGGTCCGGAGAGGCGGGACCTACGACGCCGACATCCGGTTTGCCGCGGCGCGTTACGGAATGGACCCGGCGCTGATCAAGGCGGTCATCTGGCGGGAAAGTCGTTTCCGCCCTTCGGTGGTGGGAGACGCGGGAGAAATCGGCCTGATGCAGCTCACCGAACCCGCCGCCCTGGACTGGGCCGGCGCGGAGGGGATTCGCCTGCGCCGGGAGCAACTCTTTCATCCCCGCACCAACATCCTCGCGGGAACATGGTATTTGCGCTGGTGCCTGCGACATTACCCGCAAACGGATGATCCCCGCGTCTTCGCGCTGGCGGAGTACAATGCCGGCCGGGGCAACGTGCTCCGCTGGTTGAAAGGGCCGGCCCGCACCAACAGCCAGGCCTTCCTGAAACGCATCGGCTTTCCCTCCACCCGGGAATACGTCCGGGCCGTGCTGGAACGGCGATCCCGATACCAAAAAGATTTCGCCCCGGCCACCCGGCCGGGCGCGGAAAAAAAGCGCTGATCCGGGCGCCGCGTTTTTGGGGGAGGCCCGCCCGCGCTTGCTTGAGAAACGGGTTCGGCGTCATGCTGGGCGGGTCATGAAAAAGCACATCTGGGGATACGGCGCGGGTTTGGGGTTGACGGTCATCGCGCTGGCGATGGCCGCGCCGGATGCCGGCTGGCAGTCCCTGTTCAACGGACGCGACCTCGCCGGCTGGCGCGCGTGGAACGACGTCACCTTCGAGGCCCGGGACGGCGTGATTCACTTGGTCCGGGGCATGGGGTGGCTCGGCACGGAGCGGTCGTTTCAGGACTTTGTTTTCGAGTTCGAATGCCGCCCGCTGGTCGAGAAGTATGACAGCGGCATCTATTTCCGGGCCGGACTCGACGGCAAACCGTGGCCCAACGGCGGCTGGCAGGTGAACCTGCGGTACAACATGTTCGGCGGCCTGGTGAAGGGCTATCAGGCCAAGGACCGGACCTCCGCGCCGCCCGTGGCAGTCGGACAGTGGGCGAAATTCCGGCTCACCGTCCAGGGCGCAAAAGCCATGCTCGAGGTCAACGGGCGACGAATCTGGGAATACGATCAGATTGATTCCCCCCGCGGACATCTGGGCATCCAGGCGGAAAACCGCTCTTTCGAGTTCCGCAACCTGCGCCTCCGCGAACTGTAGTCGAAGTTTCAAACGACGCTCCGGATTGGAAAACGCCGCCGCCACAAGGTGGCGAAGGGTCTCCTTGCACCAAAACCGAGCCGTGCGCCGCGTGGGGATTTCCCGGCTTGGGGGATTTGTTTTTCCCGGCAGGCTCCGCGGAAAAATCACGCGAAGGAGTGGCTCTCATGCCATCAGCAACAACCTCGACGCGGAACGCAAAATCCCACCCGTCGGGGCAGGGAAAACCTGAATCACCAAGACGAACGCGGGGGGTTCCTGCAGGCCGGCTATTCTCCCGCAGAAAATCGGAGGTCTCGCAGCGTGCCATGCTGCGCCCCGGCAGACTGGAAGCCCGCGCCCCGCTTGCGCCGAGGGGCGCTCCGCCCCTCGGTCTCCGCGACCGCTTTCCGCGGTCGCCCCGCTCCCACCCCTTCCCATCGGCGGCTGCGAAGGATGCTTTTTTCGAATTTCGAATTTCGGAATTCGGATTTCCGCGCGCGCGGGCCGGGGTCATTTTCCGATGCAGAAGCGGGAGAAGATGGCGTCGAGCAGGTCTTCGGTGGTGGTCTGGCCGGTGATTTCGCCGAGGGCGTTGACGGCGGCGTGAAGGTCCGGCGCCACCAAATCGAG
>CAZRPT010000228.1:0-8238 GCA_964601985.1 uncultured Verrucomicrobiota bacterium | reverse complement strand
GGGCGGGCGACGAACGCTTTCGGCCCTTGGGCTCCGCGTTCGATTTTCGCGGCCAACGCGGGTCCCGTTTGCCGCGCCATTCGCGGTTCAGCAGCGACCGCGTTGACGGCAGGCTTCGTAGAGAAACACCGCCGCCGCGTGACTGACGTTCAACGAGTCCACGTGCTCCGGCATGGGAATGCCCACCGTCTCGTCGCACTCGGCCAGGACCTCCTCGCGCAGGCCGTCCCCCTCGCTGCCGAACACCAGGCAGCAGTCCGACGCCAGATCCGCCCGGGAAAGCGGCGTCGAGTCCGGACGCGGATGAGCGGCGATCACCCGCACCCCGCCGGCCCGCGTGGCGCGCAGCGTTTCCACGAGCGATTTCGACTCGATCACCGGCAGCCGGAACACGATGCCCATCCCGCTGCGCACCGACCGCCGCAGGAACGGGCTGCTGGCGTTCTCGCCCACCAGCAGGCCCTGCGCGCCAAACGCCCCGCAACAGCGCACCACCGCCCCGATGTTTTCCGCGTTGGCCAGGCCGTCCACCGCCACGAACAGACGCGGACGCGGTTGCGCCAGCAGCTCCGCCAAGCTCGGCTCGGGCGGCATCCGGCCCACCGCCAGCACCCCTTGGAACATCGAAAACCCGGTGAGCTGCTCGACCACCTTTTTCCCGGCCAGATACACCGGCAACCGCCGCTCGGGCCGGGCCTCCAGCAGCCGCCGGAACTCAGCCAGCCATTGATCCGAAAGCACCACCGACTCCACCCCCAGATCGCTTTCCAGCAGGAGCCGGACGATCTTCACCCCTTCGGCCACGAAAATCCGCCGCGCCCGATGGGCGTAATGCCGGCGCATGGTGCGATAGGGCGCCAGCTCCGGGAGGTCGAAGGAGGTGATGGGATGAAATTCCAGCATGGCCGCCCGCGCCGGATCGCGCTCAGGACGCAGAGGGGGAAGAAATCATGCCGGTCCGCCGGGCGTAGTTGAACAACCCGCCCGCGTCCACCACCGGGCGCACCTCGCCCAGCGGCTTGAACGGGTGCGTCTCGCCGCTGCTCTCCACCGTCACCGTGGCGGCGTCCAGATCCACCCGCACCACGTCGCCGGTCTTCAGCGAATCGCACAACCGCTCCGTCAGCTCGCACGGATACAGCTCCCCGGTGGCGATGCTGTTCCGGAAAAAGATGCGGGCGAAACTCTCCGCCAGCACCACCCGGCAGCCCGCCGACCCGAGGGCGATCGGCGCGTGCTCGCGCGAGCTGCCGCAGCCGAAATTCTTCCCCGCGACGATGATCGGATACTCACTGTCCAGTTGGCCCTCCGCCACGAAGCGTTGCGGGTACTGGTCGTCGGGCAGCCCGCACAGCGCGTAGGAGCCGAGCTTCTCGTATTCCTCCGGGATGGTCGGAATGAGATTCAAATACTGCGCCGGAATGATCTGATCGGTGTCGATGTTGTCGCGCACCACGTAAACCGGACCGGAAAAAACCGATTGCATGGCGGCATGCTGCCCGCCCCGCCCGCGCAATTCAAGCCGGCAGCGCGGACGGGCGAACTCACGGCTGGGCGGGAGTGACGAGGCGGTAGAAGCCGGGACCGGTTTCCGGCGGGGCTTCGTCCACCACTTCCTGTTCGCAATTGCAACGGACGGCGGGCACATCGGCCACTTTTTCCCAGACGCCGGACCCCAGCGCCGTGGTCCGGAAGACGGAGTAATCCTTCCCGGCGATGGCGTCGAAGGTGAGCTTCACCTGGCGGGGTTCCGAGGCGGCCACGGTCACCGTCGTGATCCGCAACGTGCTGGCGGCGGATTGGGGATCGGTGCCGGCGTGGTATTCCTCCCGATTCGTCAGGCCGTCGTGATCGCTGTCCCCGTCGGCGTCGTTCGGATCGTTCGGGTTGAGCTCGTGCGCCCGTTCCCAATCGTCCGGCAGACCGTCCTGGTCGGCGTCCAGCGACACCCCGGCGTCGTATTCGCCCGGCGTGGGCAGTTCGGCGCTCCAGTTGGCGGGGTCGTTGCCCGGCCGGTCCAGGCGGGCGCGGGCCAGACTGCGCCCGTCGCCGTCGGCGCCGGTGGGCCACGGCGGGGCGTCGGCGAAGATGACTTCATCCACGGTCACCCACGCCACGGCGCGGTCGGGATCGTCCGAGGCCTGCGGTTTTTCGAGGGTCAGGCGGCCGCCGCCGTTGGAAAGGCGTCCTTGGAACGGCCCCAGCAGGAGCAGGTCCGCCTCTTTCAAGCCGTACGCCGCCACGAACTCCGCGCGGGCCGCGTCGTCGTCGGGATCGAAGTTCACCACCAGCAGGCGGGCTTGGGCCGGAAGGGTGAACTCCGGCGGGAACTCGAACCCGATGTCGCCGCTGATGCGCCAGACGCCGTTCGTGTTCCAGCAGGGAACCGCCCGGGCGGGCGCGCTGAGTTCCACGAACTCATGCGCCGGATTTTCGGCCGGCGGCGATCCGCTCAGGCGCGGGTGGTACATGATCTCGGTGAAACGCGGCGCGGCGGGCAACGGCGCGTTGGGCGCGCCGGGGGTGCGCGGCGTGAGCGGCGCCCACCACGCGAGGTCCGGCTCCACGCGGCCCCACGACCAGTCGTTTTCCTGGGCCGGGAACCGCACCGCGTCCACCACGGCATCGCCGGTGTCGCCGGGCAGGAAGGAGAGCAGCACCTGCTCGCCGTCCTTGCTCAGGCCGAAGCCCTGGTTGGTGGGGTTGTGGAAGCCGGTCAGCTCGTCGAACACCACGAAACCGCGCGCGGGCACGACCGTGTCGGCGGGAATCTCCCATTTGCGCAGGTCGTCGAGGCTGTCGCTGAGGAACCAGCCCGGCCCCAGGGTCAAATTCGTCCCGGCGGGGTTGAACAGCTCGATCCAGTCGTTCGAGTCGAACTCGCCGCTCAAATCGGTGTGGGCGACGACCTCGTTGATAAGCAGGCGCACGGACGGTTCCGGCTCCGGCGCGCCGGGCGAACCGCCGATGCGCGCGCTGGCGCGCCAGTTGCCGCCGTAGTTCAGCATCCCGTCCGCCAGCGGGGCGTCGGTCGGCCCCCGCCACACCAGCGAATGGCCCGCGCCGTCCGCCGTGAGCGGCCAGCCGCGTCCGTCCCGGTAGGTGAAGGAAAAGATCACCGAGCCGCCGCGGGCGCTCTTCAGCGTCAACCGCTCGCCGCCGTTGCTGAGCTTGCCGTCATAGGGGCCGAAGATCCGCGCGTCCGCGCCCAGACCGTAATGCGCCCGGAAGGCGGCGAAATCATCGGCGGGATCGGCCCTGACCAGCAGGAGCCGTCCGTTCGGCGGCAGAAGCGCGCCCGGCGGGAAGGTGAACTCGATTCCGTCGGTGAACGTCACCCCGCCCAGGGAGAGGGGCTCGTCGGGATCGCGGTTGTAGAATTCGAGGAAGTCGAAGTCGCTCCCGCCCGGCGCCTGGTACATCAGCTCGCTGAGAACGAGGTTTTGCCGGAGCGTGACGGTGTTGTCCGCCTGGCCGGCCACGAATTCCACCGGCGCGGACCAGTGGCTGGCCCGGCCGGAATAATCCACATACTGCACCCGCGCCCGGTACACATGCCCCACCTTGAGCGCGCCCGCGGGGACGGTGACGGTGGTTTTTTGACGGGGAACGCGAAGTTCCCACACCGCTTCGATTTCATATTTCCACGGCGCTTTATAGGCCCAGCTTCCCTGCCGGGGCCGGGTGATCTCGCCCACCCGCCAACGGATGGCGCCGAAGCGGTCGTGCCCCTGATAGGCCGAGGCCTTGAAGGAAAGCTGGTTCACGGGAAATTCCTCCGGCCCCGTATAAGTAATCTCGGGCGTGGGCGGGATGTCGGGATCCCGGGCGATGGCGTCCAACGGCCGGGCGCGGGCGGAAGAATTGCTGGCGCGGAACACCACGTAATTCTTCATGAGCCGCACGCAACCGGCGAAGTCCTTGCTCACGCCGGGTTCGCGCGGCCATTGATAAAAGCGCCCGTGCCCCGCCTTGGAGTCGGGATGATCGGTGTACCGCGGGTCCACCATCTTGGGATTGTAATCCCACTGGGCGCGGTCGGCGTCGAGCAGGGTGAAGGTGGCGGCGGGGCCCCGCAGTCGTCCCGCCATCTCGTCAATGACCCGCCAGCCCTCGTCCTCGTTCCAGAGCAGGTCGCGCACCTCGCGCACCCGGTTGCGCCAGTCGGTGAACAAACGGGGTTGCGTGGCGGGGTTGGCCAGCATGCGTTTTTTGATGTTGTCCACCCCGCCGCAGCCGGCGTCGTACATGTTTTCCGCCCAGGTCAGGTCCAAGTCCCACGGCACCACCGTCACCCGGCCGTCGAAGGGGTTGAAGTAATAAAAATAGTTTTTGTTGTGGCAGATGTCATAGTGATGAATGCCCTGCACGATGGCTTGATAGCTCAAATAGGCGGGCACATCCACGTGCGCGTACCACCAGTCTTCATCGCGCGTGTTGTAATCATTGAGAAAGCGGTTCAGGTCGGATTTATTGTCCGGGCCGAAGAAACCGAGATTGTTCAACGTGCCGCTGCCGCCCTCCATTTTATAGAAATTGCCGTCCGGCAGACCGTGCTCGTCCAGGAAGCGGCCGTTGGGCTGTTCGGTGGCCAGATACACCCCCCAGAAGTCGCCTTCGTACTGGTCGTCGGGCACGGCCTCCGCGGCGTCGTCAATCACGCGGAACTGGACGTAGGCGGTATGCATGGCCGGCACGCCCGCCAGGTTGAACAGACGAAAGCCCACCGACTCGAACATGCCCTGCTCGCCGCGATGTCCGAAACTGCCCTGCTGAATCGAGGCGCCCAGGTTGAGCTTGGTCCAACGGGTCTTCAACTTCCGGCCCCAGTCGTCCCGGGGCTGGAAATCGTGGCCGCGATTGAAATCGAACTTCCACATGTTCTTGCACATGGAATAACGCCACACGCCGCCCCGGGCGCGGTAATGGATGTGGTCGTACACCACGCCGTCATAAACCAGCGTGCCGCTCCATTTATAGAGATCGCCGCGGTAGCGGCTGAACCAGGTGGCGTCCTCGACCGCCTGCCGCTTGGCGATCAGGTGATACACCGGCAGCCGGTTCATCTCCCCGGCGGGAACGGTGAACGGGATGCCCCGGTCGCCCGCCGAGGCCGGGTCAACCGCGCCGTGCCACGCGGGCACGCCGTTGTACACAAACCACGCGAAGTTGGGCTGGGGATCGTCATAACCCGGGGCGCGGATTTCGAGGCCCGCGCCGTCGCTGGCGTAAATGCGGTAGCGGATCAGGCGGCGATGCTGTTGCAGCTCCGCCGGCAGGGTGACCGAGAACACGTCGTCGCCGGCCACTTCGTCGCCGTTCTGGCCCGCGTCGTTCATGGTCACGCGGGTCCACCGGGTTTCGTATTCCTTGTCGGTCAGCTCGATATAATGCCCCGGCTTCACCACTTGATAATCCAGAAACACCGACTTCACGCCGTCGGGATCGGTGATCCGGGCGGTGACCACGACCGGCTCGCCGGCGGCGGGCTGTTTCGGGTGGTGGGCCACCTGGCGGATGGCGGGCGGGGCGTTGGCCGCGAAGACCACGTTGCGCCCGCCCGGCGTGGGACCGTGCCCGGAGGGGCCGGTGGTGGCGAGCAGTTCCACGTCGAGGAAGAAATCACTGCTGCCGCTGATCGAGGCGTTGTGTCCCTGGATGGCGATGACGTTTTCGCCGGCCCGCAGGTAGGTGGGGTTGTTCAGCGGGAACTCCAGGTAATCCTTGTTCTCGATCGCGTGGTTGGCGGTGCCGGTGTAGGGCACTTCGCCGCTGGCGATGTTCTGGTCCAGCACGTGCACGCCGTTGATCCAGACCTTGCACCCGTCGTCGTACATGAGGCGGAGCAGCAGGCTGCCCACCGCGGCGGGATCGTCCACCGTGAAGGTCTTGCGCAGAAAGACGCTGGTGTAGTTGCCGCGCATGTCGGCGAGCGAGGTCACCATGAAGTTCTCCCCGTATCCGATGGGCAGCTTGCCGGCGGCCCAGTCGGCGTCGTCGAAGGTCCGGTCGCGCCAGGCGGTGGCGGGATCGGACGGTGGTGTGAGCCCCTTGTGATAGCGCCATTCCGTACCCCGACGGATCAGCAGGTCCTGCGTAGGCGCCACGCTGCCCACCACCGAGGGCCGCCAGTTGCCGCCGAGACCGTTGTCGAGGGCGGGGTTGATCAGCTCGATCGAGTAGCCGGGCGGATCGCCCACGATGGGCCAGGGAAAGCCCAGCCGGTAATCCACCTCGTCCACCTTTTGGCCCGCCGCGTCGCGCAGCACGAGCGTCTCGCCCTGGTTGTCCAGCCGGCCCACCCACGGGCCGAGCGCGGTGACGCCGAATTTCGCCCGCACGGCGTCCGGGTCCCGGGCCGCGACCAGGTAGCCGCCGGGGGCGATCTCCGTGCCCGCCGGGAAGGTGAATTCCACGGCCTTGGCAAGCTGCCACCCGGACAGGTCCACCGGTTCGGGATCGGAGTTGTACAGCTCCACGAACTCGACCCACTCGGTTTTGACGTCCGGATCGTAGTGGATTTCGTTGATCACCACGGCGCCGTGAAGAGGCGCCCAAGCCAGCCCCCACCCCGCGACGAGCATTCCCGCCGCCCACCGGGCGTGTTGCCACCCTTTTTTCGTCATCATGTTCAAAAACATCGCGCCGCCGCGCCCGGTCACGGGCCGGCGGGCCGTGCGGTTCACATAGCAATTTTCAGGCCGACACGGCGAAAATCTCCCTTCTCCCCGGCGCCCTCCGCCGAACCGCTGAAGAAAAGCCCGCGCCCTCACGCGAAACGCCTTCGCGGGGGGGGGGCGCGTTTCTCAGGGCGCCCGCAGACCGAGCTTGGCCGCGGCCTGTTCCATGTCCTTGTCGCCCCGCCCGGAGAGATTGACGATGATCAGCTCGTCCGCCGACATGCGCGGGGCGCGCTCGATCACGGCGGCGATGGCGTGGGCGCTTTCCAGCGCGGGAATGATGCCTTCGAGCCGGGCCAGCTCCCGGAAGGCGCGCAGGGCCTGCTCGTCGGTGGCGTAGGAATACTCCGCCCGGCCCCGGTCCCGCAGCCAGACGTGCTCGGGTCCCACGGCGGCGTAGTCCAGCCCCGCCGACACGCTGTGGGTGCCCAGAATCTGGCCGTTTTCGTCCTGCAACACGTACGACCGGGTGCCTTGCAGCACGCCCAGCGAACCGCCCTGAAACCGCGCGGCGTGCCGTCCGGGCTGGATGCCCTCCCCGCCGGCCTCGACCCCCAGCAGCCGCACGCCTTCGTCGGCGAGGAACGGATAAAACAGCCCGATGGCGTTCGAGCCGCCGCCCACGCAGGCGATGAGCAGGTTCGGCAGGCGCTCCTCCTGTTCGAGGATCTGCCGGCGCGCCTCGTCGCCGATCACCCGCTGAAAATTGCGCACCATCACCGGGTAGGGATGGGCCCCGTAGGCGGTGCCGAGGATGTAATGAGTCGAGCGGACGTTGGTGACCCAGTCCCGCATGGCCTCGTTGACCGCTTCCTTGAGGGTTTTCTGCCCGGCCTCCACCGGCACGACCCGCGCGCCGAGCAACTGCATCCGGTACACGTTCAGGGCCTGCCGGGCGCAATCCACCGCGCCCATGTAAATCACGCATTCGAGCCCGAACATCGCCGCCACGGTGGCGGTGGCCACCCCGTGCTGGCCGGCGCCGGTCTCGGCGATGATCCGCGTCTTGCCCATGCGCCGGGCGAGGAGGATCTGGCCCATGGCGTTGTTGATCTTGTGGGCGCCGGTGTGGAGGAGGTCCTCGCGTTTGAGATAGATGCGCGCGCCGCCCAGCTCGCGGGTGAGGCGCTCGGCGAAGTAAAGCGGCGTGGGCCGGCCGCAAAACTCGCGCAGGTAGTACTCCAGTTCCCGCTGGAATTCGGGATCCTGCCGGGCGCGGAAATACTCCCGCTCCAGCTCCTGCAGGGGGTGCATCAACGTCTCGGGCACGAACCGGCCCCCGTAAGGACCGAACCGTCCCCGGGCATCCGGCAATGCGGTTTCAGGCGCCGCGCTCATGGGCCGACTCTACCCCGCCCCGGCGAAGGGGGAAAGCGCCGGATGGCCGGGGCAATCCCGCCCCCCGAAGCGGGCGAGGTCCGGAGGAAAACTTGCGGCGGCGCGCCCCCTCTCCGGGCGGCGGCCTTCTTCGCCTATTTCAACCACTCGCCCTCGGGGGCGAAGGCGACGGTGGAAAGGCTGACGGGGCGGAAGATGCCGCCCGCGCCGTACCAGTCGT
>CAZRPT010000227.1:0-10598 GCA_964601985.1 uncultured Verrucomicrobiota bacterium | reverse complement strand
GGCGGGGCGGGCCCTACCGGCCGGGACGCGGCATGCAGACGAGGGTGTGATTGATCCGGGGGGCGGTGGCGGGCCAGCGGAGTTTCTCGCCCCGGAAATCGGTCATCCGCACGTAGTACTCGAGATCGCCGCCGGCGGTGGCGAGCAGCGGGAACCGGACGCGGTACACGCCGCGGGTCACGTGCTCCAGGGGCAGGCTTTGGAAGCCGCCCCGGCCCAGTTTGCGCCAGTAGAGCCGGCCGCCCCGCGGCATCTGTTCGGAAAGCAGCAGCACGGTCAGGGTGAGGGGCTCGCCGGGGGAGTAACTGGCGCGGGCGGTGGGCACGATGAGCCGCGAAGGCCCCCGGTAGAAGGAGGCCGGCCGCGCCGCGGGCGGCAGCTTGTCTCCCAGCAGTTTCGCCAGCTCGGCGCCGGGTTGCTCGATCAGGCCGGGCAGGATGTGCTGTTCCCAGTTGGCCAGGGTGCCCAGTTCGCCGGGAGTGGAGACGGTGGCGAGAAGGTGGCGGTACACCCTGCCAAGCTGTTTCACGAGGGCCACGCGCAAGGGCAGGACCCGCTCCCGGGCCAGGGTTTGTCGCGTGGCGGGATCGTCGGCCGCGCGGGCGCGCCGGAGGGCGGTGTTGAATTCCGCCCACTCGCAACGGAGCCGGGCCATGGCGCGCAGGTACTGGAACGTGTTGAGCCAGTAGGCGTACCGGGCGCGATTTCCCGCGCCGCGCACTTGGTCGGCCAGCGTTTCCAGCCGTTCCACAAAGTCGTAGTCGTGGCGCACGACCTCCCAGGGGCGGGTGTCCGGCCGGATGCCGCCGGGGCCGTGCACCCATTCGGCGGGACGCGGGAGGCGGCAGTCTTGGGCGGTCAGGAGGGCGGCCACCCGCGGCGCGACGTCGCTCCCGAAGGCGTGGGCGGCCCAGTCGAGGTAAAAGTCGCCCGCCGCCACGAACCGTTCCTCGGCCACCGGCGCTTCGGGCCAGTCGGGGAGGTAATCCCGCCACGCCTCGCCGCCGCAGTTGATCTTCCACGGCCGGCCGCCGGCGGGCGCCACGATCAGGCCCGCGATCGAGGGAAACTCCACGATCGGCGCAAACTCGATGGTCACCCAGCCGTTGGTGACGGGCAGGTTGTCGAAGGTGAAATCGAGGGCGTGATCGCGCCCGGCCCGGGCCACGATGTCCAGCCGTTCGATGACGGTCCGCCCCTGCACGCGCACGCCGAACACCCGTTGGCCGGCCTTCTGGTAGTGCGGCTCGCAAAACTTGAGGGTGACGCGGCAGGATCCGTTGGCCACCGGCAGGTGGTAGGCGGACACCTGATATCGGACGGTGCGGTAAACGGGATCCTCGTCGGTGCCGGCGATTTCATGGTCCGGGAAGCGGGCGTAGCGCCCGCCTTGGGGGCCGGCCTTGGGCGATTCACGCCGGGGCAGCAGCGGCTGCTCGTTCCAGGAGCTTTGATCCCAGGCGGCGTCCGCCAGGGCGGCCACGTTCGGCGCCACGGCGCGGGTGCGCCAATGGATGCCCATGAGGCCGGTGCAGCCGTAGAGGCGGGCATCGGCGGCGTCCCGGCGCATGCGGCCCACCCAGAGCTGGGGCGCGGTCAGGGCGGGATCGTCCTCGAGCCAGGGGATGGCCCATTTGCCGCGGCCGGTCACCTCGCGAAAGGCCGGGTCCACCGGCTCCATGCCCACCTGCCGGTTGATGCAGCTGACGGCCACTCCCGGCGGCAGGGCGCGTCCGAGCTTGGCGCGATCCCCCTCCGGTCCCAACACCCAGCCGCAGGTGGCCAGTTGGAAGGGGACCTCGCTGCGGCGCAGCGCGGTGGCGGCCAGGCCGATGTCCGCCAGGGTGGCCCACACCTGCTCGCGGGTGGTCCCCTTCCACGTCCAGGACTCCGGCGTCCAGAGCCAGTAGTAATCCACCGGATAAGCCCGGGCGATGCGTTGGAAGATGCCTTCATAGAGCCGCCGGACCGTTTCGCCCGCCGCCGGATCCTGGCCGGCGGCCTTGAGCCGCTCCCGCACCCGGGCGGGGATGGTGAGCGGCGTTTCGGTGCCCACGCAGGTCTTGACGCCCAGCTCGTGGGCGTAGGCAAAGGCGTCGCTGAGCACGGCGGCGGCGCGATTGAACACCTCGTTGGCCGCCTCGTCGGTCGTGGGCCAGGGACAGAACCCCTCCATCACGTCGTTGCCGTAGGCGTCCCGCGCGAAGAGCTGGCCGGCGCCGAAATGGTAATCGCGGGTCTTGCGCGGCGCGTAGCCCGAGCTGCCGCGGAGGGTGTTCTGGTAGCTGGCGGGGTAGCTGGCGCGCACCCGGCCCCAGGAATCCGCCTCCCCGGCGCGTCCGATCCAGACGGTGGGCTCGGCGTTGGGGTGGCCCTCGGGATAGGTGTGCAGGCCGAAAAAGTTCAGACGCAGCTTGGGCAACTGGGCCATCACGGCGAGGTAGTCGTCCCGGTTCCACCAGTCGGGCCCCTCGGGGAAATCGTGAAACGGCTGAATGCCGCGCAGGGCGAACAGCGGCATGTGCCGCTCGTCCAGCACCGGCAGCGGCAGCGCGAGCCGCTCGTCCGGAATCACGTCCCCGTGGAGGAAGAACCGCACGCCCATCCGCTCCGCCAGGCCGTAGGCGGCGTAGAGGGTGGCCACGTCGCTGCCGCCCGTCACCAGCCAGACCCGGCGATCGCCCACTTGGAGCGTCTTGAGCCAGTAATCCTCCCCGCCCAGGGTGAGCAACGACAGCCGCGCCGCCGGCGCGGTCACCAGCTCCTTGGCCAGCGGGCGGTCATGGCGAAGCACCACGATCAAGTCGTCCGAAGCGCCGCGGTCCACGTGATCGGCGGCGCGCAGGGTCGCCAGTCCGCCGGCGCGCAGATAGAGATACCGGCGGATTTCCCGGGCGGCGAACTGCTCCAACCCGGAGGCCTGGCGGGCCACGACGATGTCAGGAACCTTCACCGGCGCGGCGGCTGCCGGAGCGGACGCCGCGAAGCTCCCGGTGATTCCGCCGCTGAAGGTCGCCAAAGTAACGAGCAAGCCAAGTTTCATACGCATCAGATTCCGTGCCGTGTTTCCGCCGCGTCCCGCGCGGGCGGGCGGGCAGCGTCGGGCCGTCCTTACGCAAATCCCGCTTCCGCGCCGGGTTCAGGACGGGTCGTATGCCCCCTAGTACGACGCGAAAACGGCCATAAATCAATCCGAAACTTGGCGCCTCCTTCCCTTCGTCCCGCCCGGCGCCGGAAAGACTTCCCGCTTCAGCCGCGGGGGCGTTCCGGCGTATCGTGCCCGGGTGAACCGCATCCGCCTGCTGTCCGAACAGGTCGCCAACCAGATCGCCGCCGGCGAGGTCATCGAACGACCCGCCAGCGTGGTGAAGGAGTTGGTGGAAAACGCCCTCGACGCCGGGGCGGGCCGGATCCAGGTGGAGGTGCAGGCCGGCGGACGGAGCCTGATCCGGGTGACCGACGACGGCGCGGGCATGAGCCGGGACGACGCCCTGCTGGCCTTCGAGCGGCACGCCACCAGCAAGATCCGCCAGGCGGAGGATTTGCACGCCATCGCCACGATGGGCTTCCGCGGCGAGGCCCTGCCCAGCATCGCCAGCGTGAGCCGGCTGACCCTGACCACCCGCGAGCGCGACAGCGACGCCCCCGAGGCCACCCAGGTGATCATCCACGGGGGCAAGATCGTGGACGTGCGCGCCGCCAGCGGTCCGCCGGGCACCAGCGTCGAGGTGCGACAGATTTTTTACAACCTCCCCGCCCGCCGGAAATTCCTCCGCAGCGAGGAGACGGAGCGGTCGCACATCCATCATTACCTGACCCTGGCCGCGTTGTCCGCGCCCCAGGTGGGCTTCACCTTCACCCACAACCGGCGCACCGTGTGGCAACTGCCGCCCCTGCCCGCCGCGACGGAAGACGCCGCCGCCCGGCTGGCCGCGTTGCGGGAGCGGCTGCGCGCCCTCCACGGGAGCGAACTCAAGCTCCTGCCGGTGGACTTCGCCGCCCCGTTGCGGCTGCCGGCCCGGTTCGCGTCGCCGCCCGGCGAGGCGGCGGACCCCGCCCCCGAGACCTCGGCCTTCCGCGTGTGGGGCTTCATCGGCGCGCCCGGGGTGTCGCGCGCCACCCGGCAGGATCAGCACCTCTTCGTCAACCGCCGTCCGGTGGAAAACCGCGCCCTGAACCACGCCCTCCTCGAAGGCTACCACACCGCCCTCATGAAGGGCCGTTTCCCGGTCTGCTGCCTCTTTCTGGAAATCCACCCCCTGCTGGTGGACGTCAACATCCACCCCGCCAAACGCGAGGTGAAGTTCCGCCTCGAACGCGACGTGCGGGCGTTGGTGACCCGCGCGGTGCGGCGCGCCCTGCTGGAGATCGCCCCCGGCAAGACGCCGACCAGCGGAGCGCCCGGTCCCGCCGCTCCGACCGCGCCTCCGGCGAAAAAAGCGCCGCCCCCCGCGCCAACGGAACCGCCCGTCGCCGAGCCGCTTTCGCTCGACTTGGACGACGCCCCCCTCCAGCGCCTGCGCCCGTCCGACGCTGCCCCGTCGCGTCCCTCCCCGGTCCCGCCCGCAAAGCAACCGGCGCCGGTCCCCGCGCCGCCTCCATCCGCCTCGGAAGAACGGCCCGCCGCTCCGGAAGCCGCCCCGGAAAGCGCCGCCGCCGCGCCAACGGAACGCGTCCTTCCCGAGGCCGGTCCCCCGGCCGCCGTGCCGGCGGAAGCGCCGCCCCTGCTGGACGTGCCGTTGCGGCTGGTCGGCGTGGTGGGCCGGCTCTACGTGGTGCTGGAATCGGACCGGGGCCTCGTGCTGCTCGACCAGCACGCCGCGCACGAGCGGGTCTTGTTCGAGCAGATGCTGCGCCGGCTGGAACAGGGGCCGGCCCCCTGCCAGCGGTTGCTGCTGCCGGAAACGGTCGAGCTGTCCGCCCGCGACGCGGATTTTCTCCGGGCCCAGCTCGCCACGCTCTCCCGCCTGGGCGTGGGCCTGAGCGAGTTCGGCGAACGCACCTTCCTGCTCGACGGCCTGCCGCCCTTCGTGCGCGGCGTGGAGCCGCGACAATTCGTGCTCCAGCTTTTGGACGACCTGCGCGCGGCGGGACCGGGCGTGAACCCGCTCCGGCTGGGCGAGGAGGTGATCGCCAAGACCGTCTGCCGCCACGCGGTGAAGGCGAACGACCCCCTTCAAGGCCCCGAGCTGGAGGAGCTGATCCGCGACCTGCGCCGCTGCGCCATGCCCTACACCTGCCCGCACGGCCGCCCCACCCTCATCGAATTCAGCTATCGCGAGCTGGAAAAACGCTTCGGCCGCAGCCAGTGAGAGGCAACGAAACCGACACATCCGCTTCGCTCCGGCGGAAAGTTCGGCTTGATCCGACGGGCGAAAACGGGCACTGTTTTGCCCGATGATAGTAAAGCCCAAGTCCTCCGGTCGTTGATCCAAGCGCGGTCTCGAGCCGCCACCGGAGGCACGGGCTCCTTTCGTTTCAAATCCGGAAAAGGACGCCGGTTGGCGCGATACTCCTTATGCCGGGGCGCTATGCCATCCTGCTCGACGGGGGTTTCTTGTTCAAGAAGCTCCAAAGACACCTCGGGACTTACCCGGACGCGACCGCCATCGAGCACGCGGCCCGCGTAATTGTTGAACACCCGAGATTGAAACCTCGGGAACTTCTGCGCATTTATTATTACGACGCGCCTCCCGCTCAACGGAAATTGACAAACCCCTTGGATCAACATCCGGTTGATTTGGGCACGACCCGGTTGGCGAAGCACAATCAACAACTTCACTCGGCGCTGGAACAGCGGCCCAATTTTGCTTTGCGGAAGGGGGAAACCCTGGTCCGGGGATGGAAAGTGGGGGACGCCGCTTTTCGGCGACTCGTCGCCCAAAGTGGCGGGGAAAAAAGAATCCAGGCCAGGGACTTGGTCCCGGACATTTCACAAAAGGGCGTGGATTTGCGCATCGGACTGGACATCGCCACGTTGGCCTTTCGGCGAATCGTGGACACCATCGTGGTGGTGGCGGGCGATTCCGATCTGGTGCCCGCCTTCAAACTGGCCCGCCGGGAGGGGCTTCGTGTTTACTTGGTCACTTACGGACACAACGTGACTTCGGAACTGAGCGCTCACGTGGATGATATGCTCGAATGCACTTTTTCGCCGACAAACTCCCATCACCCCGAAAGTCCCTCCCCGGATCAGGAGAAGCCCGCATGGGAAAGGCGGAAAGTTTAAGAGCCGGGCGGACGATGCCGGGTTGGGGAACCCGGCCAGCAGCCCGGGGGTGTTTGGCGCCCCTCCCGCAGGCCGCCTGCCCCCACGCCGGGGGCGGGCGGCGTCTTCCGCCTTTCCCGTTCGCCTTGACGCGGCGGGCCAGGGCCTTAAGCTGCCCTTTTGCAATCTCGAAATTGAGACCAAGAGCAAGACCATGAGCACCATTCAAGACATCATCGCCCGCGAAGTGCTGGATTCCCGCGGCAACCCCACCGTGGAAGCCGACGTCATCCTCGAAGGCGGCATTATGGGCCGGGCCGCCGTGCCCTCCGGCGCCAGCACCGGCGTCAACGAGGCCCTCGAACTGCGCGACACCAAGTCCAAGCGCTACGGCGGCAAGGGCGTGCAGACGGCGGTGAAAAACATCACCGACAAAATCCTGCCCCGTCTCGTGGGCATGGATTCGCTGGACCAGCTCAGCGTGGACCGCGCCATGCTGGACCTGGACGGCACCGCCACGAAATCCAAGCTCGGCGCCAACGCCATCCTCGCCGTCTCGCTGGCCACCGCCAAGGCCGCGGCGGAATTGCTGGGCATGCCCCTTTACCAGTACCTCGGCGGCGTCAACGCCAAGGTCCTGCCCGTCCCCATGGCCAACGTCATCAACGGCGGCGCCCACTCGGACGCGCCGATTGATTTCCAGGAGTTCATGATCATGCCCGCCGGCCTGCCCACCTTCAGCGAAGGACTGCGGGCCATCGTCGAGGTCTTCCACGCCCTCAAGGCCGTGTTGAAGCAGAAGGGCCTCAACACCTCGGTCGGCGACGAAGGCGGATTCGCCCCGGCGCTTGGCAGCGTGGAAGAGGCCATCGAGGCGATCCTCACGGCGGTGAAGAAGGCCGGTTACAAGGCGGGCAAGGAAATCTACCTCGCGCTCGACGTGGCCAGCTCCGAGTTCTACAACACCGGCGGCAAGGGCCGCGCCAAGAAGGGCACCTACACCTTCAAGAAGAGCAGCGGTGAAACCGTCACCGGCGAGGAGTTGATCGAGCTCTACGCCAAGCTGTGCGCCAAATATCCCATCGCCAGCATTGAAGACGGCTGCGCCGAGAACGACTGGAAGAACTGGGAACTCCTCACCCAGAAACTCGGCGACACCGTCCAGCTCGTGGGCGACGACGTCTTCGTCACGAACGTGAAGTTCCTCCAAAAGGGCATTGATACCAACGTGGCGAACTCGATCCTCGTCAAGGTGAACCAGATCGGCTCGCTCACCGAGACGCTCGACGCCGTGCAACTGGCCCAGGCGAACCGCTACACCGCCGTCATCAGCCATCGCTCCGGCGAGACCGAGGACGCCACCATCGCCGACATCGCCGTGGCCACCAACGCCGGCCAGATCAAGACCGGCTCGCTCAGCCGCAGCGACCGCCTGGCGAAGTACAACCAGCTCCTGCGCATCGAGCAGCAGTTGGGCGACAACGCGGTCTATGCCGGCCGCGGCGTCCTGCCGCGCGCCCTGCGATAGCGCCCTTTTCCTTCTTTCATTCCGTCCGCCCGGAACGCCGCGTTCCGGGCGTTTTTTTGGCGCGCGCGTCTCGCGGGTCGGTCCGGGCGTCCCGCCCGGGCCTCGGGCAGGTTCGTCAGGACGAGCGCCTTCCCCCAAATGAATCCTTACGCCCCTCCGGCTTCGGCGTCCCGCCAAAGCCCATTCTCCGGAAATCTACGGCACCGGAAGACTCCGCCGGATTGTCACTTTGAACCCAGCACTCCATTGTTGTCTCCCATGCCGCGAAAGTATTCCCTTCAGGGTTTCCCCACACCCGGCACCACGCTCCTTTTCCCCGGAGCTTGCGGCACGGAAAACTTCAGCATGGCATCATCACAGATTCCGTCCTGAACGCAGGCGCGGCAGTATGGGATATAACCGGTAAACAATTCCACGGCCTTGTCACTTCCGTCTTTGAACGTCACAGAGGTCGTCGAGCACTCCGGTCTCCGTCCGACCGGCGATATGCAACCGGCCGAATACGCCTTTGTTCACAACGGCATCGCCCATGATTGTGAAGACCGTCGCAATATCCCCATGGATGAGTCACTTCCTTGAAGCGGGCTTCTCCGGTGCGGTCGCCAGCCATTGATCACGCACCCGATCCTTCCACTCTTTCCACGTCCTGCCCTCCGGCGTCTTGTACCACACGCGAAGATCAGCAAGCCGCTGTTGCAAGGAGCGTGTTTGCGCGTAGTCGAAGCCCTTTTTTCCAATCCAGTATCGGTCACATGCGGCGTCCACGAACGAACCGGAGAAGTGAAACAGGTAAGACACGCTCTGTTGATCCCGAAATGCCAGCAACGCCGCCCAGGTGGATTCATCGCGACAAGAGGCCACCCCTGTGATACAACCCCTAACCAACAGATCCACTGCCGAATCTCCTTCCAAAGACCAAGTCATGTGGGCCCGCCAAAAGACGGGATCCACACCTTGGAGCAGTATTTTGCGCGCCTCCGGCGCCCTCCGCCCAAGCAGACCCAGCAGGTTGGGAATGCTGCACCTCCGGCGCCCTTCCTCCTGGGGAAACACCCTACCGCCATAGTCCGCAAAGAGTTCGTCGGTAAACAGCTTCAGCACGCGCGCATCGCCCCCTTCTGCCAGTCGTCGTCCCAAGGCGTGTTTTCGGCGGGGATCCCGCTCCGCCCGGTAGGCAGCCATCAGGGTGGAGATTTCCGCCGGGCTCAACCGGGGCGGTTGCGGACGCGCCGATGCCGTGTCGGACGGGGTTGCATTCGTGCGTGCCGGGTCTCCGTCCGTGGCCAGACGCAAAGGAGCGCCGGGCCGGCGCGACTCCGCGGGCTGGTACGGGTCAGACCGCGTCGGGTTCGCCGGGGCAGTCGCAGGGCATGGATCCCTGTGCCCTCGCCACCACAATCCCACGATCGCCGATCCCAGAACGGCTGCGACGAGAAATAGGTTCCGTCTCATGGCTTCTCTCCTGTAGTCCTCACAATGTTCCTGCTTTCCAGACGTCCCAATTGATGCCGGCTCCCTCGGAAAAGTTCATTTCAGTGTGTGTGACTCCGGGACTTTGAACCTGTCACTTTATTCCAAGACGAGAGAGGCGCACCGGCATCCTCTGAATGCTCGTAGAATATGTGTTCCAAACATAATACGGATCTTCTTACTGTTTTTCAAAGTCACTTTTTTCAAGTGGGGCGCCCTGGTTCCGGGCCGGAGCCCGGTTACCATCGGCGCACTCGATAAAACCGCGTCGTGTCTGTGGCCGTAGAGTCCGTCAGTTCCAAATCACCGGGCCGGCCGGCCACCAGCGGCAGCGGGGTCCACTCGCCCTCCGTGAGCGAGTCCCGGTATTCCAGCCGATAAACATGACCGCTCTCCGCCTGAACCGTGAGGCTGAACTGCCCGCCACTCCACTTCGGGCAAGACACCGGCGCCACCAACTGCGGCGGCCCCTCGCCCACCAACGCCACCTGGGCGGCAATCGCCACGACGTTCGTCAAGCTCGGCGGCACATTCGTCTGCCCGGACCAGTTGTTGCCCCACGCCACCACCGTCCCGTCCCGGCGCAGCGCAAAGCTGGTATCCCAACCGGCGGCAATCGCCACGGCGTTCGTCAGGTCCGGCGGCGCCTCGATCTGCCCATACAGGTTGTTCCCCCACGCCACCACGCGGCCGCTGGCCAGCAGGGCCAGGCTGTGGAGGTGGCCGGCGGCCACGGCCACCACCCCGGTCAGCCCGGCAGGCACTTCGAGCGGGCGGGGCGGGGTGGGCCCAGCAGACACGCTGGCCCACTCGGGTGTGTCGTCGCCCCAGGCCACCACCGTGCCGTCCGACCGCAACGCCAGACTATGCCGATGACGCGCCGCCACGGCCACCACGTCACGCAGCCCGGCGGGCACTTCATTGGTCGGCCACTGCACCACGGTGTGATCCGCCCGGAGGGCCAGCGTGAAATCCTTCCCCGCCGCCAAGGCGATGATGTTGCTCAGCCCCGGCGGCGGAGTGAGCACCTCGGTCGGCGTTTGGAGGGGCCCCCAAGCGGTGAGAGCGCCGTCGGCCAACAGCGCCACGCTGTGCCACGTGCCCGCAGCCATGGTCACCACTCCGTTCAGGTCCGGTGGTGTCTTTTGCCCTTGGAAAAGCATGCCCCAACTCCGCACCGTGCCGTCCGGTCGCAACGCCAGGATGCGCCCGAAGTGAGGACCACCGCCGGCGATGGCGACGGCGTTGGTGGGCGCCGGCGGCAGGTTGAACGCGCTGCCCCAACGTACCAGGCGCAGGCCGGCGTAGGTGGGGCGCACCACCAGATCGTCCAACGACCAACCCCGGGAGGGAATCTCCACGCGGGCCAGATTGGTGAATCCCCTCCCCTCA
>CAZRPT010000226.1:0-11728 GCA_964601985.1 uncultured Verrucomicrobiota bacterium | reverse complement strand
AAAACGCGAACGGACACCGCCCCGCCGGCGCGGCCGGTCAGAACAACCGCTGCTGCTGGTCTTCCTGGATGAGGGTTTCGCCCAGGGTGCGTTCCTGGGTGCGGCGGGCCTCCATGATGTGCTTGTGCAGCGTCTCGTCGTAGGGGACCGGGTAGTGCCCGTCGTAGCAGGCCATGCAGAAGGAATCGGGCGCCAGACCGGTGGCCTCGACCATGCCTTCCTGCGAGAGGTAGGCCAGTGAGTCGGCCTTCAGGTAGCGGCAGATTTCCTCGACGGTGTAGTTGGCCGCCATGAGGTATTTGCGCTGGGGAAAATCAATGCCGTACACGCAGGGGTGCATGTGGGGCGGACAGCTCACCATCACGTGCACCTCCTTGGCGCCGGCTTCCTTGAGGCTGTTGACCCGGGTGCGGCAGGTGGTGCCGCGCACGATCGAGTCGTCCACGATGACCACCCGCTTGCCCCGGACGAGGTCGCCGATGAGGTTGAGTTTCACGCGGACGTTGAAGTCGCGGATCAACTGGGTGGGCTGGAGGAAGGAGCGTCCGACGTAGTGGTTGCGGACGAAGGCCATCTCGAACGGGATGCCGGATTCGAGCGAGTAGCCCAGCGCGGCGCAGTTGCCGCTGTCGGGCACCGGCACCACGATGTCCGCCTCGCGCGGGTGTTCGCGGGCCAGTTGGCGGCCCATCGCCACGCGGACCTGGTGGACGTTGCGCCCGGAAATGACGCTGTCCGGCCGGGCGAAATAGACGTACTCGAAGATGCAGAACGCGCGGCGGGGGTGCTCGGGAAAAAGCTGAATGCTGCGCAGGCCGTTCCGGTCAATGATGACCACCTCGCCGGGCTCGACGTCGCGCACGAAGTCGGCGTGGAGCAGGTCGAAGGCGCAGGTCTCGCTGGCCAGCACCCAGCCGTCGTCGAGGCGGCCGATGGAGAGGGGCCGGAAGCCGTGGGGGTCGCGCACGCCGATCAGCTCGTGGGTGGTCATGAGGACCAGCGCGTACGCGCCCTCGATGCGGCGCAGGCTCCGGATCAGGTCGTGGTCGCCGTCCCGGCCGGGCTGGGTGAGGAGGTGGATGATGATCTCGCTGTCCACCGTGGTTTGAAAGATCGAGCCGCGCTGTTCGAGTTCGTGGCGGAGCTGGGCGGCGTTGGTGAGGTTGCCGTTGTGGGCGATGGCCACCTGGCCGCGGGCGCAATCCACCGCCAGCGGCTGGGCGTTGCGCAGGTGGCTGGAGCCGGTGGTCGAGTAACGGGTGTGGCCGATGGCCATGTTGCCGGGCAACCGTTCCAGCACCTCGGTCGAAAAGACCTGCGGCACCAGTCCCATGCCCCGGTGCACGTGAAATTGCCGCCGCTCGTCGCAGGTGACGATGCCCGCGCTTTCCTGGCCGCGATGCTGGAGGGCGTAGAGGCCGTAGTAGGTGAGCTGGGCGGCTTCGGCGTGGTCGAACACGCCGAAGAGACCGCAGTAATGACGGGGATAATCGGCGACCGAACCGGAACGGGGCATGGGCGTGGGAGGGATCACGGGTTGCCGCGTTGCTGGAGTTGCTCGATGAACCCGGTGCTGTACACGCCCCGGCGGAAGTCCGGGTCCTGCAAGATGGTCTGGAGGAACGGGATGGTGGTTTTCACGCCGGTGATCATGATCTCGCTCAAGGCCCGGCTCATCCGGTTGAGGGCGGCGGTGCGGTCGCGGCCCCGGACGATGAGCTTGCCGATCATCGAGTCGTAGGCCGACGGGATGACGTAGCCGGCGTAGAGGTGGCTTTCCACCCGCACCCCCCGGCCGCCGGGCGGGTAGTACACCTCGATGCGCCCCGGCGAGGGGCGGAAATTGTCGTAGGGATCCTCGGCGTTGATGCGGCATTCGATCGAATGCCCGGCGAACTTC
This sequence comes from uncultured Verrucomicrobiota bacterium, assembly GCA_964601985.1. Taxonomy (GTDB): domain Bacteria; phylum Verrucomicrobiota; class Verrucomicrobiia; order Limisphaerales; family J093; genus J093. Next base: position 9,828 of record CAZRPT010000226.1, on the reverse strand, counting down.
ACGCCGCTCTGGGAGAGCTTGGGACACTCGCCGGCGGCGATCAGGATTTGCATCCGGATCAGGTCCATGCCGGTGACCTCCTCGGTGACCGGGTGCTCCACCTGGATGCGCTTGTTCACCTCCAGAAAGTAGAACTTCCCGTTGTCGTCCACGATGAATTCGACCGTGCCGGCGTTGGTGTATTCGGCGGCGTGGGCGATCCGGACGGCCGCCTTGCCCATCTTTTTGCGCAGATCCTTGAAGCGCTGCTCCAGCAACGGCGAGGGGGTTTCCTCGACGAGTTTTTGGTGCCGGCGCTGGATCGAGCAGTCGCGTTCGCCCAGATGAATGATGTTGCCGCGCCCGTCACCCAGGATCTGGAACTCGATGTGATGCGGGTTCTCGAAGAATTTCTCGACGTACACCCCCGGATTGCCGAAGGCCTTTTCCGCCTCGGACTGGGCCATGTGGAAGCCCTTTTTGAGCGAGATGTCGTTGTGGGCCACCCGCATGCCGCGGCCGCCCCCGCCGGCCACCGCCTTGATGAGCACGGGGTAGCCGATCTTTTTGGCGATGGCCACCGCCTCGGCCTCGTCCTTGACGGCCCCTTCCGAGCCGGGCGGGATGGGCACGCCCGCCTTCTTGGCCAGCGCGCGGCTCACCGCCTTGTCGGCCAGCGCCTGCATGGCCTTCGAGCTGGGGCCGATGAACTTGATGTTGCAGCTCTCGCAGATGTCGGCGAACTGGGCGTTTTCCGACAGGAACCCGAATCCGGGATGGATGGCGTCCACGTCGGTGATCTCGGCGGCGCTGATCAACCGGTCCGCCCGCAGGTAGCTCTCGGAGCTGGGGGGCGGGCCGATGCAGATGGCCTCGTCGGCCAGTTGCACGTGCATGGAGTTCGCGTCCGCCTCGGAGTACACGGCCACCGTCTTGATGCCCATCTCCTTGCAGGTGCGAATGATGCGGACCGCAATCTCACCGCGGTTGGCAATCAGAATCTTCTCGAACATCCGTTTCGCTCAATTGACGGCGGGGCAACGCGCCCGGCCGGGGGGCGGAAAAAACGCGGTTTCAGAGGGGACGAATCTTGAACAACGGCTGCCCGAACTCGACCGGTTTGCCGTTCTCGACCAGCACCTCGGTGATCACCCCGCGGGTCTCGGCCTTGATCTCGTTCATCACCTTCATGGCCTCGATGATGCACACCACCGTCTCGGCGTTGACCTCCTCGCCCACTTCGACGTAGGGCGAGGCGTCCGGCGCCGGCGCCCGGTAAAAGGTGCCGATCATGGGGGACTTGATGGCGTCCTCCTCCTCCGCTTTCGGGGCCGGCGCCGGAGGGGGCGAGGCGCTCACCGTCGGGGCGGGCAGCGCGCCGCTCGATTGCGCCAGAAGCGCCGCGGCCTGTTGGAACTCCTCCGACATGCCCCGACCGCTCACCTCGGCGCCACCCCGCTTCAATTTGATTTTGAACCCCTCCTTCTCCAGCTCGAACTCGGAGAGGGAATTCTTTTTCATCAGGTCGATAATGACCTTGATATCTTTAAGATCCACGGCTTGATCCGGATTTTGGAAAGTGACCCATTGCCTCGCCGGCAACCCCGGCGGATTTCCTGCAACCGGGCAGCCGCCGTACTCCGACCCTGCCCCTGCAAGCGTTGCAACGCCGCCGACCCTAACCAGTTGCCGTTCCGGCGTCAAGCGGGGCGAATGCCGTCCAGAAGTCCGCGTCGGAAAACCGGGCGGGTGAAGCGGGCGGGGTCGCTTGACGGGGTGCCTCGGGATTCGCAAACTCCGGCCATGGGCAAACCAATCCCCTCTCCGCGCGATTCGACCGCGGCCTCACGCCGGAAGGAAGGGCAGAGCGCGGCCCCGTTTTTTTCGCGCGGGGCGAACGAACGACGGCTCGTTTCCCGTTCCGGCAGGGTCGGCCGCCGGGGGATTTCGCGGTGCGTCGCGCTGGGAGTCGTCGGGCTGCTGCTGGGAACGGCCGGAAACATCCGGGCGGACGGGGCCGCGGCGGACGGAATCCGGGCGGTGGAGGGACTGGCCCGGCGGCTGCTGGGCGACCGCGCGGAGGCGTTCCGGTTCGAACCGATTTCGGCCGCGCAAGGCCGCGACGTTTTCGAGATCGAGGCGGCGGATTCCCGCGTCGTCATCCGGGGCAACAACGGGGTGTCCCTGGCCGCGGGACTGAACTGGTATTTGAAGGAATACTGCCGGTGCAGCGTTTCGTTGCGCGGCAACAACCTGCGTCTGCCGGAAAAACTTCCCGCGCCGCCCGAAAAAATCCGCCGCACGAGCTGGGCCAAGTATCGCTATTTTCTCAACTACTGCTGTTTCGGCTACTCGCTGCCCTGGTACGACTGGCCGCGGTGGGAGCGCTTGATTGATTACCTGGCGCTCAACGGCGTCAACGCTCCACTGGCGGTGACCGGGCAGGAGGCGGTCTGGCGGGCGGTGTGCCGGCGGCTCGGGCTGGACGACGCCGCGGTGAAGGCCTTTTTGGCCGGGCCGCCTTATCTGCCCTTTGGCTGGATGGGCTGTCTGGATGGCTGGGGCGGTCCCTTGTCGTCCCACTGGATTCAACGGCACGAGGAACTGGGACGCCGCATTCTGGACCGCGAACGGGCGTTCGGCATGACGCCCGTGCAGCAGGGGTTCACCGGCCACGTGCCGGCCGCGTTCAGGGAAAAATATCCCGGGGCGCGACTCCATTCCATTCGCTGGATCGAATGGACCACCTGCCTGCTGGATCCGCTGGATCCGCTCTTTCAAAAAGTGGCGGATCTGTACCTGGAGGAACAAAACAAGCGTTTCGGAACCAGCCATCTCTATGCCGCGGACACCTTCATCGAAATGACGCCGCCCCGCGGCGACCCGGATTATCTGAGGCACATGGGCGAGGCCATTTACCGGGGCATGAGCCGGCGGGATCCGGACGCCGTCTGGGTGTTGCAGGGCTGGATTTTTTCCTTCCAGCGGAAGTACTGGACCCCGCCGCGCATCGCGGCCTTTCTGGGGTCGGTCCGGGACGATCAATTGTTGTGCCTGGATCTGGCGTGTGAAGACCGCCCCCAATGGCGCCGCACCCGGGCGTTTTGCGGCAAGCCCTGGCTGTGGTGCAACATTCAGAACTACGGCAACACCGTCTTCCTCGGCGGCGCCCTGCCGGTCATTGCGCGGGAATTGCCGGCCGCCCGCCGCAGCCCCGAACGGGGAAAGCTGTCCGGACTCGGCCTGGTCAATGAAGGGCTCGGATATAATCCCGTCGTGCATGACCTGCTGTTCGAGATGGCCTGGCGGGAGGAGGGCGTGGAGCCGGCCCGCTGGATTCAGCGCTACGCCGGCTATCGCTATGGCCGCCCCCATCCCGCGGCCCGGCGCGCCTGGGCGTTGCTCGGTCGCACGGTGTATGACGCGCCGCATCGCACCCGGGCCGCGTTTGAATATCCGCCCACCATGAAGCCGGTGGGCGGGGTTCCTTACGACACCGCGCAACTGGCGCGGGCCTGGGCGGCCCTCATCGAAGCGGCGGATGAACTGGGCGCGGTGGACGCCTTCCGCTTCGACCTGGTCAACGTGGGACGGCAGGTGCTCGCGAATCACGCCGCCACCCTCCAGCAACGGGCGGCGCGGGCCTATGAACGGCGGGACCTTCCGGCCTTTCGCGCGGCCGCGACGAAGTTCCTGCAACTGCTCAAGGATCTGGACGAATTGCTGGCCACCCGGAGCGAGTTTCTGTTGGGACGCAATCTGGCGGACGCCCGTCGCTGGGGCGCCACGCCGGAGGAGGCCGCGCGCCTGGAGTGGAACGCCCGGCGGATCCTCACCCTCTGGGGCACGACCCCCGTGCTTTATGATTACGCCCGCAAAACGTGGTCGGGCATGGTGGGCGATTATTATTACTCCCGCTGGCGGCGGTTTTGGGCGGCCGCCACCACGGCGCTGGAAGCCAACCGGCCGCTGGATGAAGCGCGTTTCTCGCGCGAGTTGACCTCGTGGATGAACGAGTGGGTCGCCGCCACGAATGCCTATCCCGCCGAGCCGGACGGAGACAGCGTGGCCGTGGCGCGCCGCCTGTGGGCCAGATATAAAGAGGCGTTTCGTCCCGAGGCGCCCAGCCTCACCACCGGCAAGCCGGCGACCTGCTCGACGGCCCTGCCCGGCCACCCCGCCTCGCTGGCCAACGACGGGTTCGTGAACCACCCCGACCGTTGCTGGGCCATGGACGTGACCGGCGGCCATCCGGCTTGGTGGCAGGTGGATTTGGGCCCGTCCACCCTGGTGGGACGCGTGGTCGTCGTGGGCTACTACGGCGACCAACGCTCCTACGGGTTCACCGTCGAGACCTCCACGGACGGCCGGACGTGGGACCTGGTCGCGGACCGGCGCGACAACCGCGAGCCGTCCACCGCTCGGGGGTATTCCTGCTCGTTTCCTCCGCGCCGCGCGCGTTACCTGCGCGTGACCCTGACCCACAATTCCGCCAACACCGGCCGTCATTTGGTCGAAGTCATGGCCTATCCGAAATGAACCCCCGAAACCGCGACGCGCGGACCTCCGCTGCGCCCTTGGCGGCTTGTTTCGGCCCGAAGAATTTGCCAGCCTCGCGCGCATGAGACTCCTCAGACGGCGTTGGATCGCGCTGCTGCTGATCGGAATCGGTGGGTGGGCGGGCTTGGGTGTTCCGCTCCGGGGACAGGCGGCAACCGGTGGGGCGGCCGCGCCGGAAACCGCCACGGAAAATGCCCCAGCGAAACCGGAACTGCGGATCGAGCAGGTGCAAAAACGCATGGCGGAGTTGGCCGCTTCCAATCTGGAAGCCGCGATCAAAAGCACCTTGAAGGCGGAATATGAGGAAGCCCTCAAAAAGCTCGAGGAGGCGGAGGCCAACCGGAAAAAGGCCGCCGAATTTCGCCAGGCGATACAAACCGCGCCGCTCCAAACCGCCGAACTCGAACGCCAGCTCAACACGCTGCCTCCCCCCGAGCAGCCTTCCGAGGAGGAATGGCCGCCCGACCTCGATGAACTGCGCAAGAAGGTGGAATCCCGCCGGGCCGCGTTGGCCGCCTTGGAGCAGCGGCTGGCCCAAACCGAGAGCGAACTGAGCCGGGTGACGAGCCGGCCCGCCCAGATCGCCACCCGCCTGCCCCAAGCCCGCGCCGAGCTGACCGCGATCACCGCGAAACTGGCCGCCAGCAAGCCGGCGAAGGAGGCCTCGCCGGGCCGCCTCGCGGAGCGGACCCTGCTGGAAGCCCAACGCCAGGCGCTCGCAAGCGAGATCGAGATGCTGCAACAAGAGCAGTTGAGCCAGACCGTGCGGGAAAATCTCCTGCAAGCGCAGCGCAACCTGCTGGCCCGCCAGTGCAACCGCAGTCGAACCACGCTGGCGGGGCTCGAAAGCGATTTGCAAGCCGCCCTGACGAGCCAGGCCCGGCAACTTGCCAGCCGGGTTGATCGCCTGATTGCGCAAACGAAGTCCCCCACCGGGGCGGCGGCCCCGCTGATCGAAGAGCTGCGCACCCTTTCCGATCAACTCCTGGCCTCGGCCCGCTTGATTCGGAAAACCAGCGCCGAGCAGGAAACGGTGCGGAGCAGGCTGGGAATGCTGGCGCAAAACTACCGGCGAATCCGGCAGGAAATGAAGATCACCGGATTCGCGGACAGTCTTGCCCAGGTGGTGCTGGAACAGCTTCGCCGGCTTCCCAATCCGCAATCCATTCTCTACTCGATCAAGACGCATGAGAAAACATTGCGCGACATCCGGCTTGCCGCTTTTCAGATCGAGGAAACGCTCGATCCCAATGCGGGTCCGAATGCCGCCGACAGAACAGAGGATCCCCACCTCGCCGAGCTGCGCGCCTTGAGGACCGAGCTGCTGGAGGATCTCCGCAAAAACTATCGGACGCTGATTCAGAATCTGACGCAACTCGACGCCGACGAGCGTGCCTATCACGACCTGGTCCGCGAAATCCGCGACTTTCTTGCCAACAGCCTGTTTTGGCACCAGAGCTCGCCGCCGCTGGGTGTTGATTCCTTCAAAGACCTGCCGGCGGCCGTGAAATGGATGTGGGGAGGAGAGCGGTGGCGGGAGGGCGGACGGGCGCTGACCGCCATCCCAACCCGTCATCCCGGACTGACCTTGTTGCTGGTCGGCGTGGTGGCGGCTTTGCAAATCCTGCGGCCGCGCCTCAAAAAAACCTTGCGGGAAAGCAGCAGCAAAATCCGCCGCATTGCCACGGATCGCTATTCCCACACGGGGCGTGCCCTGGGGGCCACCTTGTTGCTGGCCGCTCCTTTGCCGGTGATCCTCGGTTTCCTCGGTTGGGAATTTCTGCAGGATCCCCAGGGTTCCGACTGGCTGCGAGGGTTGGGGCACGGTTTGGGCTGGAGCGCTTTGTTTCTGGCTTGGGTTTTGCCCCTCCGGGAAATTGCCCGCCCCGGAGGACTGGGCGTCACCCACTTCGGCTGGGAGGAATCGGCGACAAACCGGCTGCGCTCGACGCTGCTGAAATTATCCGTGGTTCATGTGCCCGCTCTGTTGATTATCTATACCACCCAAAACGGGCGCCACTTTGACAGTTTGGGCCGTCTTTCTTTTGCCTTTTCCTGCCTGTGGACCACGCTGATTCTGGCGCACCTGTTTCGTCCCTCGGAGGGTCTGGGGGCCGGGCTGATCCAGCGGCATCCCCAAAGCCTGCTGGCGAAAACCCGCTGGTTGTGGTTTCCCCTGCTGCTGTTGATTCCCCTCCTGCTCCTGGTGATTTCCGTCTCGGGATACGCCCTGGCCGCCCTGGCCTTGTGCCGGGAATTCCTGCGTTCGCTCGGGTTGCTGGCCGCGGGGGTGGTGATGTACGGCCTGTTGCTGCGCTGGTTCATGATCAAGGAACGACGGTTGGCGCTCAAGGAGGCGTTGGAAAGGCGCCGGGCCAAGCGCGAAGCCGCGAACCAACCGGAGGAAACGTCCGATGAAGTCATCTCCGCCGATGAAGAAGCCCTCGAACTCGACCTGGCCGTGGTGGGCCGGCAAACCCGGCGGCTGTTGCGGTCCTTGATCGGCTTGGGCGTGGTGGTGGGCATCTGGCTGCTTTGGTTGCGGGCGCTGCCCGCGAGCGGAAGTGGGCAATCGGAGGAAACCGGTCTGCACCTGCTGGCCTTTGCCCAAGCGGCGCTGGTTCTCGGCGTCGCGGTCACCGTGGTGCGCAATCTTCCCGGTCTGCTTGATTTGGCGGGCTTGCGGAATACCGGCCTGGATCCCGGCACCCGTTACGCGGTGGCCACCATCGGTCAGTACCTCGTCAGCGCGGTGACAGCGGTGGTCGAGTTTCAGATCCTGCAGATTGACTGGTCCCAACTGGGCTGGATCGTCGCGGCGCTCAGCGTCGGGCTCGGCTTCGGTTTGCAGGAGGTCGTCGCGAATTTCGTCTGCGGCATCATCCTGCTGTTCGAACGGCCCATTCGCATGGGGGACGTCGTCACCATCGGCGAGATCACCGGCACCGTCACCAGCATCCGCATGCGCGCGACCACCATCACCAACTGGGACCGGCAGGATTTCATTGTGCCCAACAAGGAATTCGTCACCGGTTCCATCATCAACTGGACCCTCAGCAACTCCATCACCCGGTTCATTGTCCGGGTGGGAGTGGCTTACGGCAGCGACACGGAACAAGCCCGCGAAATCCTCCTGGAAGTCGCGCGTAATCATCCGCTGGTTCTGGACGAGCCCGCGCCCGCCGCCAATTTCGAGGCCTTCGGCGACAGCACCTTGAACCTCACCTTGCGTTGCTATCTGCCGGATTTGGACAACCGGCTTCGCGTCATCACCGAGCTGCACACCGAGATTGACCGGCGATTCAAAGAGGCGGGAATCGAGATCGCCTTTCCGCAGCATGACCTTCACCTGCGCAGCATTGACCCGAAAATTTCCTGGACGCCACCACGTTCATCCACCTTATGAAACCCCTTCCGCTCCGAATGATCCCGCTGCTTCTGGCCATGACCATTGCCAGCCCCCTGGCGGCGAGCACAAATCTATGGACCCTGGCCCGGCAACACGCCGCCACGCATCGTTACTCGACGCTGTTCACGGCGCAGGACGTGAACCGGTACCTGGGCACGGACGAAGGCCTCGCCGAGGCCCTTGACTGGTGCCGCCAGACCGGCATCACGAAAGTGTACATCGAGACGTTCCGCGGCCATTACCAGGCGCCCCGCGAAACCCTGGTTCGCGCGCGCGACCGGTTTCGGGCGGCGGGGTTCGCGGTTTCGGGGTGCGTGACCACCACCCTCGTCGGCAAACGCTCGACCGGTTGGAACATCATTTCCTGTTACACCGACACGGGCACCCAGGAGCAGCTCCGGAAAATCTTCGCGTTCACGGCCGGCCTGTTCGACGAGATCATGATTGACGATTTCTGGTTCACGGACTGCCGGTGCGAGGCCTGCGACCGGGCGCGCCGGGCGCGCCGGGTGCGCGTTGGCGGGCGGGAGTATCCGGTGGACGGCGACACGTGGGAGGCCTACCGGGGCGAGCTGATGTTGCGTCTGTCGCGGGACTGCGTGATCGGCGCGGCCAAAGGGGTCAACCCGCGCTGCCGGCTGATCATCAAATACCCGCAGTGGTACGACCGCTTTCATGAGCGCGGTTATGACGTGGTTCGCGAGACGGCGATCTTCGACCGCATCTGGGTGGGCACGGAGACGCGGGATTACCACGATCCCCGCTGGGGCGGCACCGTGCAGTACGGCGCCTGCTTCATCATGCGCTGGCTGGGCGGCATCGGCGGCGCGAAGTGCGGCGGCGGCTGGTTCGACTGGCTCGGCACCACCGAGGCCACCTATCTCGAACAGGCGCGCCAAACCGTCCTGGCCGGCGCGCGCGAATCCCTGCTGTTCTGCTACGGCGGGCTGCATCGCGACACCGGCCCGGCGGACGTGGCCGCGCTGCGACGCCACCTCCCCGAGCTGCTGCAAGTGGCGGACGAGGTGCGGAAACGCGAGCCGATCGGCCTGGCGGCCTACAAACCGCCCAACAGTTCTCCGGGCCAGGAAGCGCGGGTGTTCGATTTCGTGGGCATGCTCGGTCTGCCGCTCGTGCCGTGCCATGAATTCCCGGCCCCGGCCCGGGCCGCGTTCTTTTCCGTCCACGCGCTGAAGGACGCGCAATTCGTGCCCCGGCTGCGACGCTTTCTCGCGGCCGGCAAGCCGGTGCTCCTCACCGACGGCCTGGCGCAACGCTTGCGGGGACGGCTCGACTTGGACCGTCCCCACGTTCACGTGCTGGCCGTGAACGGCAGTCCGAAATCGCTGCTCGAACTCGACGCCGCCGCGTTGAATCCGCTGCGCGCCCCCCTGCTGAAGCCGTGGGGGCACGCCTTCCGCGCGCCGAACCGGGTGGGGCTGTATCTGTTCGCCGACGGGAGTTGGGTGATCGAAAACTTCAACGACCGGCCGGTGACGGTGGAACTGGACGGAACGCGCCGCGAAATCGCCGCGCGCGGCTGGCGGTATCAGATGAAATCCCCCTGAGCGTCTGCCGGAAAACACCGGGTCAGGGGCCCCGGCCTGCAAAGGGCGCGCCTCGTTTCCCCGGGCGTTGCCCGGGGCTGATGAATGTTGCGCCTTTAGCGCGGGAAGTTTCGGATTTCCCCTGGGTAGCACCCGCGTCCCGCGGGTCGAGCCGGGCGTCCCGCCCGGCTCCCCGAGGCGGAGGAAAAGGGTTCTTTGTTCCGACCGCGCGTGCTTCGTGGCCCCGGGCGTTCCCACGCGCGTGACGTTGCTGAAGCAGCCGCGAACGCGGGACGCGGGGGAGGCTTCGGCGGGACGCCGAAGCCGACCCGC
>CAZRPT010000225.1:0-3613 GCA_964601985.1 uncultured Verrucomicrobiota bacterium | reverse complement strand
CCCAGGTGAAGCGAGCCCGAAGGCTGGATGCCCGATAAAATCCGCATGGCGGGGAGAGCTTACCAAAGCGACCTTCCCGCCAGCAACCTTTGGCCGCGACGGGGAGTGGGACGCTTGTTTCTTCGAATCCCGGCCGGGAAGACATGACCGGCCCTCGGTTCTCCGCCCGGGTGGCGCCCGTTTCTGGCGGGGAGGCTTCGTCGCCCTTCACTCGCGGCCGCTTCCACGGCGTCACGCCTCCTCCCCCCGCAACGCAGGCTGGCAGCCTGCCGTATCACAGCGTGGTACGCTGCGAGGCGTTTGATCCCCCCCCGCGGCTGTTTCAATGGCATCACGCGCGTCGGAGCAACCGGGACCACGCAGAACGCATGGTCGGACCAAAGAACCCTGTTCCCGCGCGTCGGGAGCCGGGCGGGACGCCCGACCCGACCCGCGAGACGCGGGCGGCCACCCGGATGCCCGCGGGGATGACAAAACGGAACGGGGGAAATCCGAAGATCGGAATCTGAAATTCCCCGCGTGAAGGCGTGACGCTCGGCTGCTCCGGGCCACACCGGGGAAACAGTTCAAACCTGTTTTCCTCCCCCCCCTGAAAGGGTGAGATCGGCGCGACCCCCCCGCGTTCGCACGCGGCGGAATGTCCCGTTCTTCAAACAGGTTCTCACCCTGCCGGCCAAGAGGGGGAAGCGGTTTTGCGGTTGACCCGTGGAAGCCGGGCCGGTTAGCTTGCACGCTCTTTTGAGCTTATGATTGGAACCATTCGCAAGCACCAGACTTGGTTGTGGGGCATCATCATCCTCGCCACCATCGTCAGCTTTGTCATTTTTTTCACTCCCAGCGTACGGTTCGGGGGGGGGAGCCGCATGCCCAAGACGTATGGCATGATGGACGGTCAACCCATCCCCATTCAGGATTACCGGCAGGCGGACATCGAAGCGGTGCTGGCGTTTTTCCTCCGGTTTCACGCCTTTCCGGACGCGACCACGGCGCGGCGGTACGGTTTTGACGAGCAGCAGGAGGCGCGCCGCCGGCTGGTGCTTCTGAAGCAGCTCGAGAAGCTCGACATCGTGGTGGATGACGAGGCCGTGGCGGACTGGATTCAACGGATGTTCAGCGATCCGAAGCAACCCGGTTCGGCGAAGGCCGTTTACGCCCGCTTGCTGCAACAGGTGAAACAGTTCCGCGTCTTGGGACAATATGTCACGGAGGAGAATTTCAACGATTTCATCCGGCACCAGATCGGCATCACGCACATGATGCAGGTGGTGGGAACGGAGGGCGCGCTGGTCACGCCGCGGGCCGCCGCCCGCTTGTACCGGCAGGAGAACGAGCGCCTCCTGGCGGATGCCGTGACGGTGATGGCCAGCAATTTTCTGGCCCGGGTCCAGATCACCCCCGAGGCGTTGGCGCGCTTTTACACCAACCGTCAGAGCAGCTACCGCACGCCGGAGCGGATCAGCGTGTATTATCTGCGGTTTCCGGCCTCCAATTACGTGGCGCAGGCCGAGCAGGCGCTGGAGAAGATCACCAATCTGACCGCCCGGATTGACGCGCTTTACCAGGAGCGCGGCGCGAACGCCTTTCTCGACACCAACGGCCAGGTCATGCCGCCCGACGCGGCCAAGCTCAAGATTCGCAACGAGGTGCGGGACGCCGAGGCGCTGAAGATCGCCCGGCGCGAGGCGGCGAAGTTCGGCACCGAGCTGCTGGAGATGGAGCCGGTCAAGGCGGAGAATCTCGTCAATCTGGCCTCGGCCAAGCAGATGGTGGTCAAGAGCACCCCGCTGTTTTCGGAAACCTCCTTCAACGTGCTGCCCCGGGCCACCCGCCACCTGGCGCAAATCGCCTTCAAGCTCAGCGCGGACAACCCGATCTCGACCCCCCTGGTCGGCGACGGCGTGGTGGACATCATCGCCATCAAGGACCGCCAGCCCAGCCGCATTCCGTCGCTGGAGGAGGTGAAGGCGCGGGTGACGGCGGATTACCGGCGCGCGGAAGCCCGCAAGCTGGCGGAGACGGCGGGCCGGAAGCTGGCGGCGGAGCTGAAGACGGCGGTGGCGCAGGGCGCGGATTTCACGCAGGCCGCCATCCAAAAGGGATACCCGCCCATCAGCCTGCCCAAGTTTTCCGCCGCCAGCCGCAACCTGCCCAACTGGCCGCCGCAGATTCCGCTCAGCCAGGTGAAGCAGGTGACCCGCGACATGAAACCGCGCGACGTCAGCGATTTTCAATCCATGCGCGACGGCGGCTTTATCCTGTATCTGCGCCAGCGCGAACCGGTCGGCGAACAGGAGCTCAAGGACGCGCTGCCCACCGCCCTGGCGGACCTTCAGCGTTCCGAGCGCTACTCCGCGTTTCAGGACTGGCTGAATCACCAGGTGCGGCTCAGCCGGCTGCAATTCCCCGATGACACGGCCCGGGAGTCCGGCGCCGGTCAACCGGCGCAATCGCCCTAGACCGGCGGCGCGTTTCCCTTTCCGCGGTGCCCGCCCCCCTCAAACTTTCCTCGCCCGCCACGCGGGAGTTCTGGCAGGTGCCCGTCTTGTACGAGGACGAGCACCTGCTGGCGCTCGACAAGCCCGCCGGGCTGCGCCTGTTGCCCGATCCGGAGGATCCGGAAACGCCCAGCCTCATGGGGTTGCTCCATCAGGCCATTCACGCGCAAAAACCCTGGACGCGGGAGCGCGGACTGGATTTTTTGCGGCAGGCGCACCGGTGGGAAACCGAAACCAGCGGCGTGCTGCTGCTGGCCCGCTCGCGCGAAGCGCTGACCGCCCTGGGCAACCAGCTTTACGACGAACGGCCCCGGCGGTGCTTGCTGGCCCTGGCCCACGGGGCGGCCGTCGAGTCCGCGTTTCAAGTCCAAGTCCGCATGGCGCCCCGGCCCCGGCAGCCCCACCTCATGCGGATTGATCCCCGGCACGGGCGCAAGTCCTTCACCCGGTTTGCCGTGCGCGAGCGGTTTGCCCGGCACGCCTTGTGGGAATGCCGTCCCACCACCGAGCGGCTGCACCAAATCCGGCTGCACCTCCGCTACCATCGCCTGCCGGTGGTTTCGGATCCCGACTACGGCGGCGCGCCGCTGTTGTTGTCCGAACTGAAACCCGGCTACCGGTTCAAAAAAGACACCCCGGAAAAACCGCTGATCAACCGGCCGGCGGTGCATTGCGCCGCCATCGAGATCGAACATCCCGTTCGCGGCGAGCCGTTGCGCATCGAGGCGCCCCTGCCCAAGGATTTTCAAGTCGCCCTCAAATACCTCCGCCGTTTCGCTCCCGACCTCTCCGCGCCGGCCCCTTCGGCGTGACGCCCGGCTTCTCGGGGCGCGCGCGAAACAGTGGAAACGGCCGCGCGCGGAGCCTGCTTGAAATCGCCGGGTTGGGAACCCCGGCCGGCCGCCGGGGAACCTTTGCCCCCTTTCTGCGGGTCGCGTGTCTCCACGCGAAGGATTTCAGACAGGCGCTCAAGGAATGGCCGGGGCGTCATCGTTGCCAGCCGCCGGGCGAGGGGGCAGACTGGGGCGATGCCATTGCTGAAAGTACAAACCAACCAGACCGTGGAAGCCGGGCGGCGGACGGAGCTGCTCGGCGAGCTGACCGCCGTGATCGCCGAA
>CAZRPT010000224.1:0-2159 GCA_964601985.1 uncultured Verrucomicrobiota bacterium | reverse complement strand
GGAATTGCCGCGATAATGCCGGCCGCCCAGCGCGTGCGCGCGGACCGGCCAGGCATTTTTCATCCAGCAGCACTCGTCGATCTGGTGGATGTTGTAATCGCTGAACAACCCGCCGCTGGCCCACAGGAAGCTGTGGAACCGGCGCACCTGATGCAGCAATTCGCTCTGGCCCGGAGGCGGCATGGTGGCGGTGGCGGCGCGCCCGCCCAGCCGACAGGCCCGCAGCAGCATCAGGTCGCCGATCTGGCCGTCCTGAATCCGCGCGTGCAGTTCCCGCCGTCCCCGGCAGTGCCGCACCATCAGCCCCACGCCCACCTTGAGGTTTTTGGCCTGGGCCGCCTTGGCCAGCTTAAGCATCCGCCGGGTGGTGGGCGCGTCCACCGTCACCGGCTTCTCCATGAACACGTTCAGCCCCTTCTGAATGGCGTAGGTAAAATGCACCCAGCGAAACGCCGGCGGGGTCGTGAAAATGACCACGTCGCCCGGGCGCAGGCAATCCATGGCCTTCCGGTAGGCGTCGAACCCGATGAACTTCCGCTCCGAGGGCACCTGCACCCGGTCCCGATGCCGCCGCCTCAGGTTTGAGTAGCTGGACGACAGCCGGTCCTCGAACACGTCCGCCATGGCCACAAGCTGGACCGGCCCCTGCCGGGTGGACAAGGCCTGTCCCGCCGCGCCGGTGCCGCGTCCGCCGCAGCCGATCAGGGCCACACGGATGGTGTCGTCACTGGCGGCGTGCACCGCCGGCAACGTCGTGCCCGCCAAGGCTGAAACGGCGGCGAGTTGTCCGCTTTTCCGCAAAAAATCCCGACGTGAGGTCGTTCCCGACGCAGCAATGGTCTTGTGCATGGGGCGAGCCTCGCCACCGGAACATCCCGGTGTCAATCCCCGCCTTTTGGAGCGCGGCAGTCCCCTGCCGCTTTTCCCCGAGCCACCCCCGCAGCCGCCGACGCAAGGAGGCGGAAACCCACCACCAAGAGAACCGGCGCCGGCGAACCGGCGCCATCCCCAAACCCGATCCCGTCCAAACGAATCAGGCGTGCCCGCCCGAGCGGCAGGGACGGAAAGAGGATTTTTACTGCCGGATCATCACAGGCGCCGGGACGAAATGGATGAGGGGAAAATGAACGGCGAAAACGCCCGGCTCAAGCCGAAAGTGCCCGCCGCCGTGCGGCTTGCTGAAACCAAAAGCCCGGCTCCCTGGGCGGGAGCCGGGCAACCATTGTGTTTTTGTGACGCCAGAAAACCCTGTGCCACGCCTATTTCGCGTAGCGTTTCAGGAATTCCTGGCGGTTCTTCTCGCGCAGCGCCTTTTCCTCGGGGCTGATCTTGTTGAGGTACCAGGCGTGGTTCCGGTGGTTGAGGGTTTCCTCGAGCAGCTTGGTCAGCCTGGCCACCGCCGCCTTTTTCGCCGGATCGGAGGAGTCCCGGTTCTGTTCGATGAGTTCCTCGATCTCCGGAACGAATTTCGTGTAGAAATGCTTGGCCACCTCGTAGGTGCCGTGCCAGTGGGTGTAATCCGGCCCCATCATCGAGGCCCCGTGCCGCGCCCGCCGGCCTTCGTGGTGCCAGATTTCAAACCACGTGAAGTCAATCGGGTTCGAGAACTTCGCCGGCTTCAGCAACGGCGCCGCCGCCTGGTAGAGCGCCAGGCCCGGCTGGGCGAACTTCTCGTGATAGAGGTCAATCAGCCCGTCATACTGGGTGTAGAAGGCGTTGACGTAATCCTGATTGTGACAGCTAAGGCAGACGTCCACCATGTTGGTTCGCCGCGTCTGCCAGGAAATGTCCTTGCCCGGCAGGCCCAGTTTCGCGTCGGAGACCTCGGGCCGCACCGAGACGGCCGGGCGGTTGTTCCACGAAATCCGCAACCCCACGTCGTGCGTGACCTCCTGATTCTTGGTGGCGCTCATGTGGCAGGTGGCGCAGGTCGGCGCCGCCGAGTAGTCCTCGCCCACCACCCATTTCTCGCTGGCGAGGTTCATTTCGTCGAGGTGGGCGTAGTAGGCGATGCCGTGTTTCGACTCGTTGAAGATTTCGATCTGCGGGTGGTCCGGCCCCATGTGGCATTTGCCGCAGGTGGCCGGGGTGCGGGCCTGGGCGGCGGAGAAGGAGTGGCGGCTGTGGCAGGCGGCGCAGGAGCCCTCGCTGCCGTCGGG
>CAZRPT010000223.1:0-54666 GCA_964601985.1 uncultured Verrucomicrobiota bacterium | reverse complement strand
GCTCGCCGGTGGACCATCGCGTGGGCGTGGTCAGCACCGACTGGCTGGCGGCCGACCGGGTGGGGCTGGCGCTGATGGGGATTGATTTCGCGAAGGTGGGCTACCTGAACTACTGCGCCAATGCGGGCCTGGGATGCGCGGATTTGGCGAAGCTGGAAATCCTCGGCCCGCCGCTCGCCGACCACGTGAAGCATTACCGGCTGAGTCACAACATTGACCAGCAGCTCGTCTGGATGCGGTCCGCCTGAGCGCCGGTCGGAAAACGCGCGGGCGCGCGGCGCTTTCGCCGGGGGAAGTGAATCGCCCCTCTTTCCGCCGGGGCGGGGGGGGCGCCCCGGAGAAACGCCGTCACGCTCGCGCGTTGGCTTCCCCGCCGGTTCCCCCCGCGGGAAGGAAGGGCAACCGGCGGAGAAGGTGGGACGGAGGCTATTTCGAGAGGAGCGAGCGTCCGTCGCGGGCCCGCTCCACCAAATCCGCGCAATCCAGGGCCAGGTCCTTGATCTGGGCCTTCAGCGGATCCTCATGGCCGGTCCAGGAAGCGCCCGCTTCGCGTCCTTCAAATCCCCGTTTGGCCACAAACCGGAAGAGGGGCCGGCCGCTGCGCAAATCCACCAGCTTGCCGCGCACCAGGATCCACGGATGCCCGGCGCCGAAGGAACCGGGAATGATGGAGAGGCTGGTGGCGCGATCGCCCTCCGAATAATCCACGATCGTGGTTTCCAGCCGGTAATCCGCCCGGGGCAGGCCGGGTTGATTCCGGTCCACGAGGGACTTGGGCCGCAGCAACCGGGCGTTCAGCGCCTGGGCCAGATAATCCTGCAGAATGCGACCGCGTTCCTCGAGAAGGGCGGGGTTTTTCGGGCCCACCACCGTGGTTTCCGGCGTGGCAATCAGCAGCACGCCCCGGGGCGGCAGTTGAAAATTGTCCGCCAGCCAGACTTGAAATTGGTGATCGACCTCCTGATAACCGACATGCTCCGGATCATGGTAACTCTTCGGCACGGAAGAGCATCCGGCAGATAAAAGGACAACCAGTGAGATCGCCGCCACCGCTTTGCCATGCGTTGAGGCTTTCATGCGGCTGCCCATACGCCAGCGCGCCGCCAATGTCAATCCCCTTGCGTGTCCGGGCGGCGGCGCGGAGCGATTAACTCACCCGGAGAAGGGGACGCGGGGGACGAAGCGGAGGGCTGCGCCGCGGTGGTCGCGGTAGCGCTCCAAGGCCGAGATCTGTGACGCGAATCGCTCCTCCAGGATGGTCATTGGCGGGACGTGGCGCGGCAGGGCCAATTTCTCATGCCAATCACAAAAACTGTTTGGCGGAAATTTTGTTTGCCTTGTTTCGCCGGAAACCCGGGCAAAGCGCAACCACGGTCCTCTTTCCCCTGGAGCCGGTCGGAAAACGCCGGGTTGGGGAACGCGGCTTGCGGCCAAGGGGCATGGGGGACCCCCTCCCGCAGGCCGCGTGCCCTCACGCGGCGGGGTCCGCTCGCCGGGGATCACACGCAGACGTTCCTGGAGCCAATGATCGCCCGTAATCTGAAACCGAGCGCATGCCTCCCTCGTGGAGAATTCCTTCAGAACGACGAAAAAAAAACCGGGGAGTACGAACTTCGTCTCCCCGGTTTGAAGAGGCAGGGAAGCCGGAACTACTGCGCTTGCAGCATCGTGCGCAGGAAAACGAGGGTCATGTTGTCGAGCGTCAGCCGCAAAATCTCGTTGTCCACCTCCACGGTGCCCCGGCGGTCGCGGCCCTTGGTGTCCTTGTAGCGGATGGTGTAGCGGATGCCGTGTTTTTCCCACGTGCCGGAGCCGGCGATGTTCAAATCCGGCACGCCGGGCAGGTCCGGCAAACCGCCCTTGGCCTGCTGCTTTTTCTGGTTCCGCGGTTGAGGCGCGGCGCCCAGTCCGTAACGCGCGGCTTCGTCCGCTCCCATGCCGTAAGCCCCGTAGGGATCCGCCATGTCGGCGGCCTGCTGGGCGGCTTTGCGGGCGTCCTGGACCTGCTTGATGAGGGCCTGCGCCTGGGGCTTGAAGTGCAGCTTGAGATACACCTTCTTTTCCGGGGTGGCCATGAAGGTCATGCCCGGGAGGAAGACGGCGATGAAGGTCTTGATGGCGCGCATCTCCTTGGGCGACATGTCGGGATTGGCCCGGCGCGCCGTGATGTAGGTGTCCGACGGCAGCAACCGCCAGCGGCCCAGGATTTTTTCGCCGGCGTATTTGGCGGATTTGCCGGTGACGAGGTACTGGTAGAGGTCCTTGGAATCCACCTGCCGCAGCACGTTCATCACGGTGGCGTTTTCCAGCAGGCCCAGCAGCTTGGGGTTGTTGATGAGCTGCATGACGGGACCCTGGGTTTGGAGAATGCCCATGATGTCGGTGTCGGTGGCGATGTCCTGAAACTCGGGCATCTCCCCGAACTGGAGGAAGAGGGGGTAGTTGGCCAGCCGTTCGAGCACCGAGGGATTGTTGTACACCAAGCCCGCCAGATCCGTGACGAGGTAGTAGCTGGTGGGCATGGGATCCAGCGCCGAGACGCTCCGATCCAGCCCCACCTGGGTGAGTTGCACCCGGGCGTCGCTGAGGATCTGCTGTCCCTTGGGACTGCTGTCATTGGTGAACTGCACCGCCGGATAGCCGAAAATGTAGATGCCCAGCCCCACCAGCAACATGTAGATGCTGCCCGCGAGAATGCCCACGCAGAGGCCGAGCTTGCGGTTGAGCCGCTCCCAGCGCAGGCGGGCGTAATCATCGGTGGCGTACTTGTAGTGCATGTACACCTTGTGATGCACCAGGAAGCTGACGCCGCCGAATATCAACACCACGATCAGGAACACCATCACCGGCGGGATGACGTAGGACCAGACCGGGTGGACCAGGCCCATCTTGGGCACCAGGGGCCGCAAATACGGCCCCAAGGGCAGCGCCGCGAACACGGCCACCAACAGCCCCAGCAACGAAACCAGCGAGCGCACCGCGCCTTTGTAATAGCTCGACACCCCCAGAATGCCGAAGATCAAGACTGCGCAAATCCAAATCAGCATGGCGGGACGTTAGCCGGTTTAACGCCGGTTGGCCACGGAAATTTGCGCCCTTTCTGTCGGCCGCGCGCCCCCCCACGCGGCGGAACGCTCCACTTTTCCGGCGGGCCCTGAGGGGCGCGCGCCGCGTCCGGCTATTCCCCGGCGGCAAGGAGCGCGGCGGGCAGGGGCTGGCGTTTCAGGTCGGGGCCCGCGACGAGGCATTCCAGCCGGCGCGCGCCCCGGACGTGCCGGGTGTAGAGCCGGAACGGATGCCAGCCCGCCGCCAGCCGGATGGTCCCGGAGACCTCCGCGCCGGTGTGCCGGAAGTCGTCGTCAATCACCCGCGCGTCGTGGAGGAACAGTTCCGCGCCGCCGTTGCTGGTGACGGCGAAGGTGTAGTCCCCCGTGCGGGGAGCGTGGAAAAAGCCGGTGAACGCCGCGCCCCCGGGAGCGTCGGCGGGGAGCGGCGTCGCCGTGATGGCGGTGACGAGTTCCGTGCGCGCGGGTTCGAGCGCGCGGAAGTCCGGCACCCACGGCCACGCGCCGCGAAACACCGCGCACCGCAGCCGGCCGGGCCGGGCCGGCGGGGGCGCCACCGGGGGCACGGGCGCCTCATCGTACGGGCGGGGGGCCGAGGCGTTGGGCCGGCGCACCTGCAGCACGCGGGCCTTCATCCGCGCCTGGATGGCCGCCATGCCCGGCTCGCCGGCCAGGTTGTGCGCCTGGAGGGGGTCGCGTTCCACGTCGTAGATCTCGAAGTCGTCCGCGGCGGATTTCACCTGGTAGCGCAGGCCGGTGTAGCCGCCGACCTGGATCATCTGCATCTGCTTCCGCGCCCGGCCGCGATGAGCGGGGAAAAATTGCGCGTAATCGGGCGTGCGCCCGCGCACGAAGTACTCGACGTAGATGATGCCGGGCCGTTGCGAGCCCGCGCCGGTCAGGGTGGGCAGCAGGGAGACGCCGTCGGAGGCCGCCGGGGCGGGCAATCCGGCCACGTCGGCGAAAGTGGCCAGCCAGTCCCACATGCCGCCGGGCACGCGGCTGACGCGCCCGGGGGGAATGTGGCCGGGCCAGCGCGCCAAAGTGGGCTCCCGCACGCCGCCTTCGAGGGCGTCCCGCTTGATGCCGTCGAACGGGCCGAAGCCGTCGAAGAAGGTCGGGTTGTAGGGCCGCCCCTTGAGGTAGGATTCGCGGGACGGGCCGTTGTCCGAGGTGAAGATCACGAGGGTTTGTCCGTCAATGTGGAGGTCCTTGAGGAGTTGCATGAGATCGCCCACCGCCCGGTCCATGCGTCGCACGAGGGTGGCGTAGCGTTTCTGCACCTCCGGCCAGGGCGCCTCCGGGGTGAGGGGATTGTGATCGTCGTCCCACGTGGCGTGGGCCACGGCGGGGTCGCACCAGCCGTCCACCGTGCCGGTGGCGGTGTTGATCATCCGCCCGGGCCGGCCCAGCCATTGCAGCCCCCCGTGAAGGCCGCCCCCTTCGGGAAAGGCGCAGGGGGGATATTCCAGTTTCGCGTGGGGGGTGTCGTAGGCGAGGTAGATGAAGAACGGCTGGGCGGGGCGGGCGGTCCGGTGGTCCACGATCCATTTCTTGGCGCGCGCCGTGAACAGGTCCGGCGTGAAGCAGCGGTCCAGGCCGGCGGAGATTTCGCGCTCCTGTTCCCACACCTGGACGTGGTCCTCCTTGGGGTAGTGGAAATGGCCGTCCCGGTGGCGGACGTAGCCGAAGTAGTAGTCGAAGCCCCGCTTGGTCGGATACGCCGGCCAATGGACGGGATCGCCCGCCCTGGTCTCGCGATCCTTCTCGCCCGGCCGGTTGGGCTGGCCGTCCGCGCGCCCCTGGAGGCCCCATTTGCCGAAGGCGGCGGTGGCGTAGCCGGCGGCCCGCAAGACGGTGCCGAGGGTGTGGTTGTTCGCCAGCGCCTTGTCGAACTGATTGTCCCGGACGTTGGCGTGCCCCTGGGTGACGCCCAGCAGCAATGACGCCCGCGAGGGGGCGCACACCGGGGCGGCGCAGTAATGGTTGCGGAGCACCAGGCCCTCGGCGGCGAAGGCGTTCAGGTGCGGCGTGGCCAGCACCGGCACGGCGCGGTCCTGCCGCGCGGCCCGGCGGTTTTGGAACGTGGGCCCGATGTCCCCGAATCCCAGATCGTCACAGAGAATGAAAATGATGTTGGGCCGCGTGGACGCGCCGCGCGGGGAATCCGCCGCCAGTCCGGCCGCGGCCAGCGTCAGCAGCCATCCCGCGCGCGCCCCGGGGGAGAAAAATCGCTTCATGCCGCGAAGTTTAGCGCCCCGGCGGCTTTCTTGGCCAGCGCATCCCCCGGGGGGCGTGACACCGGCAGAGAATAGGAACGAGCGCGGAAACAGCGCGGGCGTTTCCCGGGGGCGATGGCGGAAGCCGGGGAAAAGCGCGCAGAATAACCAAAAGCAGCGTTGACATCCCCCGGCGGGTCTCATTAGCTTCTGGCGGTCCGCAAACCGAGAGACAGAATCATGCTACTGAGAATCAGTTTGATCGTCGCGATCCTGGCCAGCATCGGCAGCCTGCTGGTCAGTCATCTGCAGGTGGCCCAGAAGATCACCGACTTGGAGACCAACCTGCAAAACACCGAGGCCCAGCTTGTTCAAACCCAACAGGATCTGGAGCAAACCCGGGCGGACCTCGTGAGCGCCAAGGATTTGGCGGAGCAGACGCAGAAGTCGCTCGAGCAGACCACCCGGCAACTGGCCGAGATGACCAAGAGCAAGCAGCAGCAGCAGCAGCGGGCCGATCGCGCGGAGCTGGAACTCAACAAAACCCGCACCCAGTTGACCGCCGCCCAGCGTGATTTGGCGGCGTGGAAAGCGCTCGACATTCCCGTGGACGAAGTGCGCAGCCGCCTGAAGCTGCTCATCAAGGCCAACGCCGCCCTCACCGCCCTGCAGGAGGAAAACGCGGTCATGCTCCACAAGATCAACCAGTTGAAGGAGCGCCTCATGGTGTATGAGGGCGAAACCCTCCCGCCGGTCGAGATGCCCGGCCTGAAGGGCAGGGTCATCGCCGTGGATCCGAAATGGGATTTCGTGGTGCTCGACGTGGGCGGCAAGCAGGGCGCCCTGCCGCGCGGCGAAATGCTCGTGAGCCGCGACGGCAAACTGGTGGGCAAGATCCGCATCACCCGCGTCGAGGACAACCGCTGCATCGCCAACGTCCTGCCGGAATGGAAGCAGGCCGACGTGCAGGTGGGCGATCTCGCGATGTATTGATCCCCCCGGAAAGGGGGCGGCCTCCGCGAATCATTCCCATGCGACGCTGGATCGGAATGTTGTTGCTGGTGACGCTCGGCGCGTTGCTGGCCGGGTGCGCCTCGACGGACGACGTGGAAAACCGCTCCGAGCGTCCGTGGAACGCGCCCAGATCATGGGAACACGGCCTCCCCTCCGGCATGTTCGAGGGCCGTTGAGAACCGGGGAATTTTGCCGCGCCGCCCCTCCTTCACGGGAACGGGCGGCGCTTTTCTTTTGAGCACGACAAACGGAACGCGCGCGGCCGCCCCAGCCGGGCAAGCCCCCCCTTGCCGCCGCGCAGGCTTCCAGCCTGCCGGGGGCGCGGATTTCTCATCGGCCAATCGTTCCTTTCAGAACTTGTTCGTGAACAATTATTTATGGATAAGCTCCGAATAAAAGCGATGACTGGCGGCCCGTTCGGATTTGTTTCCCTTCCTCAGAAAGATCGCAATCTGCCCGGCTTTCCCCAACCGACGGTTTTTCTCTGGACAGGGGTACCGGGGGTTCGTTGACTTTGCGCCATGAGTAATCGGTTTTCCCGACGGTGTTTTTTGCGGCGGAGCAGTGGTCTGGCCCTGGGCGCGGTGATGGCGCCGGGGCTGCGGCTTTTCGCCGGTTCGCCCAATGAGCGGCTGGCGCTCGGTTACGTGGGGGTCGCCAACCGGGCCGCCGCCAACCTCGGCGCAACCGCCAACCTCAAGGATTTGGTCGAGGTCGCCGCGTTGTGCGACGTGGACGCGAACTACCTCGGCGCGGCCCACAAACGCCACCCCCGGGCCCGGACCTACCACGACTTCCGGCGCATGCTGGAACGCGAGAAGCTCGACGCCGTGGTGGTCAGCACGCCGGATCATTGCCACGCCGTGGCCACCGCCGCCGCGCTGCGTTCCGGGCGGCACGTGTATTGCGAGAAACCGCTTGCCCGCACCGTGGGGGAATGCCGCGTGGTGCGCCAACTGGCGAAGCAGCACGGACTAAAAACCCAGCTCGGCACCCAGATTCACGCCGGCTCGAACTACCGCCGCGTGGTCGAGCTGGTCCAGACCGGCGCCATCGGTCCCGTTCGCGAGGTCCACGTCTGGGTCAACGCCTCCTACGGCGGCAAGGACGCGCCCGCCGCCCGGCCGCCCGTGCCGCCCCACCTCGACTGGGAACAGTGGCTCGGTCCCGTGCCGTGGCATCCCTACAGTCCCGAATACGCGCCCAAGACGTGGCGGAACTGGTGGGATTTCGGCAGCGGCGCGTTGGGCGATTTCGGCTGCCACTTCATGGACCTGCCCCACTGGGCGCTTCACCTGCGCGCGCCGCGCACCGTTGAAGTGGTGGACGGCCCGCCGGTGCATCCGGATTCCACGCCGCCGTGGCTCATCCTGCGCTACGAATATCCCGCCCGGCAGCGGGACGGCCGTCCGCTGCCGCCGGTCACGCTGTTCTGGTATCACGGCGGGCGCAAGCCGGACCTGCTCACCGCCGAGCAGAAGAAATACTTCCGCAGCGGCGTGTACTTCGTCGGGGAACGCGGCAACCTGCTGGCCGATTACGGACGGCGGCAGCTCCTGCCCGAAAAACAGTTCGCCGATTTCACCCCGCCCCCGCCGTTCATCCCCGACTCCGTCGGCCACCATCGCGAGTGGGTCGAGGCCATCCGCCACGGCGGGACCACGACCTGCAATTTCGACTACTCCGGCGCGCTGGCGGAAGCGGTGTTGCTGGGCAACGTGGCCTACCGCCTCAACCAACGGATCGAGTGGGACAGCGACCGGTTGAAGGTCACCAACTGCCCCGACGCCGGACGGTATCTGCATCCGGTGTACCGGCCGGGTTGGGCGCTGTAAGAGCCCGGCGGAAAATGCCGGGGGGGGGGAACCCGGCCCACCGCCAAGGGGTGTTTCGCGCCCTTCCGGAAGGTCGCGCGCCTCCACGCGGCGGGGGAACCGCTTTTCCGCCGGCCTTTCAGGAAAATCCGAAATCCGAAGGTCCGGGGTCCGGAAGAGGGAGGACGGAAAAGGCGTCGTTTCCGCGGCGCCGTCCGCCTCATGGCGGCGCGTGGCTCGGGGCTCAGCGGGCCAGGGCGAGGGGCGGGCGGGTGGCCAGTCCCCGGGCGTGGCGCTCGCGGGTGAGGCGGGCCAGTTGTTCCCGCTGCTGCTGTTCCGCCTGTTCCCGGCGCCGGTTGACGGCGTCCGCCACGGTGCGGTGAATGCGGTCAAACCACCACCGGGCCAGGGAGCGGGGCGTGTTCCGCCGCCGGGGGGCGACCGGCTCGGGTTTCAGGTCAAACGCAAGTTCGAGTTGTTGCATCTTCATCGTTGTGCCTTTCGTTGTCCTTGGTCTCTCAACGCGCCCCCAGCATGGCGGCAGGGGTGGGACAAACAGCGGGTCACCCCTTGAAAAAATGAAAAAAATTTGCCCTCCCCGGACGCGCCGAAATCCGCCGGGGCCGCCCGGCATCCGGAGAAACGGCGGGAGGGGAAGGCCGGTTCCGCGCGACGACGGCTTGCGTTTCGGCGGTTTGCTGGCAGGGTGACGCCGCCGCCCGCAACCCGGCGGCCGCAATCGAGATGGCAGCGAAGTTGGAACTCAAGTTGCAGGAGGGCGATCCCGCCCCGGATTTCACGGCCGCCACGCAGGACGGCACGGAGGTGTCCTTGTCCGATTTTCGCGGGCGGCCGGTGGTGTTGTACTTCTACCCGCGCGACAACACCCCCGGCTGCACCACCGAGGCGTGCGGTTTTCGGGACCACTGGGCGGAGCTCGAGGCGGCCGGCGCGGTGGTGCTGGGGGTGAGCACCGACAGTGTCCGGCGCCACGCCAATTTCGCCCGCAAATACGAGCTGCCTTTTCGGCTCGTGGCCGATCCGGAGCACGAGGTGGTCCGCGCGTACGGCGTGGAGGGGGAGAAGCGCTTCATGGGGCGCACCTCGGTGGGGACGTATCGCGTCACCTTTTTGATCGGGCCGGACGGGCGCATCCGGCGCATCTGGCCGAAGGTCAAGGTGAAGGAGCACGCGGCCGAGGTGCTGGCCGCGTTGCGGGAGCAGGCGTGACGGGGGAGCGGACCCGGCTTACCAGGATTTCTGCGCGTACACCTTCGCGTCGCTGGAATGGCGTTGGAGCCATTCCACGTCCGGGTTGTCCGGCGAGGGCTGGTCAAGCCGCAGCAACTGGGCGGGTTTCAGCTCGGGGATGGTGCGATCATCCACCCACCGCTTGATCTCGCCGTGGCCGTCGGCAAACAACACCCCGGCGCCCCGGTTGTGCCAGCCGGCGGGGTAGTCCACCAGTTTGGCCAGCTTGCCGCGCGACTTGAGATTCGTGAGGAACAGCCCGTCGTTGATGCTGTCCGGCCGCTCGTCAATCAGCACCCACAACTGGGACGGCTCGCGGATGTCGTCCAGCTTGCGAAACAGGCGAAACTCGTCCTGGCCGATGGGGGTGTCGCCCACGTAGTTCAGCCAGCAGTTCATCGAGACGCTGCGCACCCGGGGGTGGAGGCCGTCCTCCATCCACGCCATGCTCCGGTCCGAGGGGCAGCGGTAGGGGGCGGCGGATTTCAGGTAAGGGCCCATCTGCGAGTAACGGGCGTCGGTCAGGTAGAGCGTGTTGGTGTTGTCCGGGCTGCTGCTCAGGTCCAGCCAGCCGGAGATCCATTTGCCGGGGCCGGCGAAGGAGCCGCCCTCCACGCCCGGGAGCCAGCCGTTGTTGTCATCCGTGTAAAAGGTCCATGCCAGGTGCAGTTGCTGCTGATTGCGCAGGCACACCAGTTCCCGCGCCCGCTCCTTGGAACGGGCCATGGCCGGCAGCAGGAGGGCCGTCACCACGCCGATGATGCCCACCACCACCACCAGCTCGAGCAGGCTGAATCCCCGCTCCGTGGGGCGGTCTTGCTGAAGGCTGCTGGAACCCGGTTGACGCATGGTCGCTTGCTTGTTTCCGCACCCTAAGCCCGCCAAGGGGCCCGGGCAAGCACTTTGTTCGCGCGTCCGAAGGCGTTTCCCGTCGCTCCGGAACCCCGGAAATCCCCTCCCGGGGCGTGAAACTTCCGCGGAGGAGAGGCGGGCGGTTTCGCGTTCCGCCGGTCGCCAGCGGGACGGAAGGAGGGTATCCTGCTCGCATGCGGCAACGATCAACGATCCGCCGGCGGCTCTGGCGGGGAATGCTGGCCGGGGCGCTTTTGACGGGCGGGGTCCGGGCGTGCAAGTACAACGTGCGCGACGCGGGGTTCGTGGATTTCGCGCCCGCGCCCTACCGGCTGGTGGTGTTGACCAACGCCGCCACGCCGCCGGAGCTGGCAAGCCGGTTGCGGGCCGCCACGGCGGACGCCTGGCTGGACGCGAACGTGACCCTGGAGTTCGCGGACGCCGCGCGCCCGCCCGCCCCCTTGACGCCGCCGGGCGCCGCGCCCGCCGCCTTTTTGCTGACGCCGGACGGGCGCGCGCTTCCCTCGCCGCCTTTTCCGCGCCGGGTTGATCCCGCCGCGCTGTGGGATTTCGCGGAGGGGATCGTTGTCTCGCCCCTGCGCCGGCGGTTGTTGGACGCGCTGCCGGAGCACTTCGCCGTGGTGCTGCTCCTGGAAGGGACGGACGCGGCGGGCAACCGGCGGGCGCGCGCCGCCGCGCAGGGCGCTCTGGAACGGTTCGCCGACCGCCTGCCCCGGCTGCCCAAGCCGGTGAAACGCCCGCCCCTGGTGTGGACCCTCCCCTTGCGGGGGGAATCGCCGGGAGACGCCCTGGCCCTGGCCAGTCTCGACCTGACGCTCACGAACCGGACCGAGCCGGAGGCGGTGGTGATTTACGGCCGCTGCCGCCGCTGTGGTCCGCCCTTGCGGGGGCCGGACCTGACCGAAACCGCCTTGTTGGAAGTCCTCACCATTTTGGGGCAGGACTGCGAATGCGATCTGGACCGCTCCTGGATGCGGGGACCGATGATGCCGGGACGCTGGGACGCGGACTGGCAGCGGCGGGTGGTGGCCGCCCTGGGGTTCGACGCGGAAAGTCCGCTGGTCAAGATCGAGGTGGAACGCATCATCTCGCGCGGTCCCACGCGGGAGGCCGCCGCCCGCCGGGTGCGGTTTGACGCGGGAGGCGGCCTCGAAGCGCTGGGTTACCGGGAGATGGATTTGAATGATTCCCCGGCGGAAACAACCTCGCCGGAGGAAACCGCCCCGGCGGTGCCCCCCGAGCCTTCGCGCCCCCGGGAGGAAAAATCCCCCGCCCCGGCGGCCGCCGCGCCCGCGTCCCCCAATGCCGTTGCCCCCGCCGCCCCCGTCGCGCCCCCCGGGGCCGGCGCCGCGCCGGGGGCGCGCGCGAAAACGAAGCTGCTCGTCATGCTGGCGGGGGCGCTGGGCGTTTTGGGAGTCGGCGCCGCGCTGGTCCTGCTGTTCGGGCGGTCGCGCTGAACGAACGCTCCGGGCGGCCGGGGCCAAGCCGCCGTTTTACCGGACCGCTTCCGTGACGAGCCGGAAAAAGCGCGGGTGGGCGGGGAAAGCGGCGCGCCATTCCACCGTTCGGGGCCACGGCAGGGCGGGGAACCGTTCCCGCAGCCGCCACGCGCCGCCGAGGGTGTCGGCGCTTTCGAGACGGTAAGCGCGATCCGGATCGGCGGCGAAACGCAGGCGCAACCCGTCCGGCCCGGCGCTCGCGGCAAGCCGGGGAAACGTGGGCGCCAACGCCGCCCCCACCGGGAGGCGGGCGCCCAGCGGCCGGCCGTCGAGGCCCGCCGTCCTCAAGGGCGAATCCGGCGCGAGCCGGTAATCCCCCCGGGCGGCGTCCCTGAAGCGCGGGTCCGCCGCCAGGTTGCCCTCGCCCGGCCAGCCGCCTTCGAGGTCGGAGTGGGTGATGACCACGGTCGAATCGTCCAAGCGCCGGATCGTTTCGTCGAATCCCCAGAGGATGTTGTGCAGCGCGTTGGTCAGGTGACCGCCTTCGTCCTCGTATTTGATGCGCAGCCGCAAACCGAGGTCGCAATCCGCGATGGTGTTCTGGTACAGGCCCGCCGTGCTGTGGTCCTTGATTTCCACCCCGATGCCGGTGTCGTGAATCAGGCAGTTCGTGACCACGATGCCCAGCGAGTGTTCGCCAATGGACACCCCCTTGTCGCTGAAATCGTAGAGCCAGCAATCCGCGATGGTCACCCCCCGCGAACCGTCGCCGAGGTCAATGGCGTCGCTGTTCTCCTCCCGCCCGTGCCGCAGGGTGCAACGCCGGATGAGCGACCCGGCGGGCGCGTGATCGAGGTCAATGCCGTCACTGCTGGAATCACCGTATTCCTGCATCAGGCAGTCTTCGATGAGGGTGGGGGTGTATTGCAGGTTGATTTCGTGATAACGCGCCAGGCAGCAGCGCCGGAGGGTCACGGAGGCGGCGTGGTCGCTGCTGACGATCGGAGTGGTGGTGTGCGGCAAATCACGCAGGATGCTGTCCGCGAAAAGGCCCGTCGCGCCGTCGTGGATCTCGACCGGCGCCGCCACCAGCTCGGTATGGCGGAGCGTCAGGGAACCTTCGGTCCCGCTCACCCGCACGCCTTCCCACGAGCCGCCGCCCGCCGCCGGCAAAAGAAGGACCGGATGCCCGGCGACGCCTGCCGCCTCCACGCGGGCGTTTTCCGCCACCAGGGAACCCGCCGGTCCGAACAACGCCACCGTGCCGGGTTCGAGCGTGAGTTTCCGGCCCGCCGCCAGCCGCAGCGGTTCGTTGATCCGCACCACGCCCAACGCGGGCGTCCAGGTGGTGTCCGCTTCGAGCGGGCCGCTCACGACGGTTTCGCGCCCGGCGTACACCACGTCCACATGCGCCGCGTCCAGGGCCAGGCCGTTCGCGTCGCGGCTTTCGACGACAATCCGGTTGAAGCCCGGCGTCAGGGATTGTTCGCGGGTCCACCGCGCTTCGCCCGGAGTGAAATCCGCTTCCGCGCCGTTGACGAAAACGGCCACCGCGTCCGGATGGGTGTTGGTCCCCACGAGCGTCACCGTCGGAATCCGACTGAGGGTCAGCAGCGGCCCCACCGTCACCGTCGCGGGCGGCTCCGCGGTCAGGTCGGCGATGAGGTGGAAATCGCTGCTTCCCTTCGACTCGTTCACCCCTTGCAGGGCCAGCACATGACGGCCCGGCGGCAGCCGGTTCGCGGCCGACCCGAGCTCGAAACGCCCGGCCGGATGGGTGGGATCATCACAACAGGAGGCCTCGTGATGATGGCTGGCCGTGGCCTCCGGATCCGCCGGCTGACCGGCGGGACTCTCGACGTTGACCCGCGCCAGCTCGACCCCGTCGAGAAAGGCCACGAACCCGTCGTCGAAATCCACCCGCAACCAGAGCCGCCACGCCGGATCGAGGGGCTCCGACAGTTCAAACTCCCGCCGGATCGCCAGCGTGGTGTAGTGGTGGCGCATGTCGTCCAGGGTCGTGGTTTCCCCGGCGATTCCCGGATCGCCGTAACCGAAACCGCCGGCCGCCGCCTCCCAATCCGCCGTGAGCGCCGTGTCGGGCGCGGTCAGCCAGTCCGCCTGTGGCGCCGCGCGCCCCCGCAGGAAACGCCACGAGTCATCGTGCCGGACGAGCGGGATCGCTTCCCCTTGGGGCGGCGGGACCGAGACGGTCAACGTCGTTCCCGCGACCGCCGCCATTCCCCACGCGCACCCCCACCCCCGGCAAAGCCATCCCGCCCGCCGGGCCGCGCGCGGGAGGAACGGAAAATGTTTCACTCCGGAACCCTTTCGCATTGAACGCCCCTTCCTAGCAGCATCCCTGCCCGAAGTCCCGCGGTTTCCCCTCCCCCCTCCCCCCCTCTCTGCTCCCATCAGCCGTATTCCCTTGAAAAACAGAACGTTGCGAACACGGACCAAACCGGGGAGCCCCGCCGCGTGGGAGCACGCGGTCCGCGGAAACAGCGCAAAACGCCCCTTGATGGCAGGCCGGGTTCCCCAACCCGGCATTTTCCGACCGGCTCTCGGCGTTTCGAGGCCCATCGCCGCTTTCCGACTTGCTTCCACCCGCAATACCAACGGCGCGGGGAAGTCCGGCCCGCCTTGGGGCCACCGGCCTTTTTGCCCCGGGGCAAAAGCGGAACCGCTTCCCGCCCAGCCCTGAAGAGCGGCAAATCGCGCGCAAAAAAGCGCAAAAAAAAGTTGACGACTTTGGGCATTTGGCGTAGAAGTGGCCTCGGTTCACAGTGAACACGGTAAAACACAAAACCAAAAACAGTATGAAAAAGAAACTACTAGTAGCACTCACGGCTGCAGCCGCGTTGCCGCTGGCGGGAAATGCCGCGATCGTTCAAACCCAATCGATCACGACCACTCCTCCGAAGGGAGGGACGATGACTTTCAACCAGTACAATGGCCCGGGGACGTTGGTCTCGGTGGCGATTTCACTGGCGGGAACGATCAGTGGTGAATTCACGGTCAACAACCCCAGCATTACGGATACGATGCCTCCGGTGACGCTTTCGTGGAGCCCCACCGTGACGGCGGCGGCTTCCATCGGCGGTTTGTCGGTGACAGCGGCGACCTCGACGTGGAGCGACAGCACGAGCAGCATCCCTCCGTTGGGACATGAAACCCTGTCACCGGCGCTGTCGTACGCGGAGGGGCCGACCTACGCCGCGAACGTTTCGCCGTTCATCGGATCGGGCACCTTCACGGTGGATATCACGGAAACGGTTCCGTGGACCGCGTCCGGTGGTGCGGGCGGAAATGTCAATACGAGTTTCGGCAACGCGCCGACGGTGACCGTCACTTACGAGGTTGAGAATGTTCCCGAGCCGCAGACCTATGCGCTGTTGGCGGGACTGGGAATGTTGGGCTTCGTGGCGGTGCGCCGGCGTCGCCGGTCGTAATGGCCTCCTAATTGCTGCCGTCCAAGACGGCAGCACATTGTGTTTTAGCCAGCGCGGATCTTCGGATCCGCGCTTATTATTTGGGGGGATGGACGGGGGAAGCTCACCCGATCCGCGAACGCGGGTGGTTTCCTTCCAAGGGCGTTCTTGGAGCCGGTCGGAGAACGCCGGGTCGGGAGGGGGAAACCGGTCGCAACCCGGGGGTGTTGGGCGCCCTTTCCGCGGGCCACGTGCCCCCACGCGGCGGAACGCCTCACTTTTTCGACAGGCTCTTGTGTTTTGGAGGCGGTTCTTTCCTCCAGCGACCGCCGGCAGCGCCACTGCATGGGCGGCGCGTGAAAGGGCCCCTTGAAATGGTTGCCTTTCATCGGGGGGGAGGCGTCCGTCCCGGTCGCGCGGCAGCAGGTGGCCGCCGCGCTTTTCATCCCGCGAACGGGGGCGGCCAGAACGGCGGCGTGTCTTCGAGCAACGCGGCGCGGCGAAAATCCCGCAAGCCCGTCACTTCCGCCGCGCTGTAGCCTTGCGACTGCGTCATGGTTCGGGCGCCGGGGTTTCCCCGGTCGCCGCGGATGCTTCCGGCTGCCGGTGGCGACCGAAAAAAGCGGACGCTCTGTTTATTCGGAAACGCGGGGCTTGATCACCAAATGCCCCTCACTCACGGTGATGCTTTCCAGTTTCTGGAGCGTTTTCATGCCCTCCTGGCTTTTGTAGAAATCCTTGGCCAGGTTTTGTTGGCGAAGCCGGGAGAGAACGGTTTCCGGAATGCTTTTTCCCTTCAGTTCCAGCGATTGGAGGGTCACGTTGAAAAAGCCGTTGCTCAGGGAGGCCTTCAATTCCACCGCGCCGTTGAAATACCGGCCCTTGAATTTTTTCAACCAGTCAACCGGGATTGCCTCCAAGGGCAGGCTGATGGCGCCGCGAATGACGTTGCTGCGGATGCTGAGATACACCCGGTCGCGCAGCGGTTTCAATTCCGGCACGGAGGCCGCCAGCAGGTTCAAATCGCGCTCGTCAAGGACCAGCGGCGGGACGGGTTTTCCGGCGTCCACCGCCTTGGCGAAGGTCTCCACCCGCTTCTGCATGGCCTGAAGGTCGGCGGAGGTGCATTCCACCTTGGGGATTGCCATGGGCTGGCTGTCGGTCAGCGCCATGATTTCCTGATGAATCCACCATTTCACCCCGAAATAGCCGCCGATGACGACCAGGATGACGAGGATGATGCTGGTGAGACAGCCGTAGAAAAAACAACCGTGGCCGGACTTTTTTTCGGAAGTGCTCATACTGTTTGGAACTTGGATCGTGCCCGCGGATTTCGCGGGAGTCAATACCGCAACGGCGCGCCGGCTCAACCCGTTCGCGGGGGCGCGGGGCCGGACGGATGGCGGGGAAGGAGGGTGACTCGCGGTGGAGCGGGGGGCAACGCATCCCGGCGGAGATGTCCGGGGCCCGCGAGCCCCGGACGCGGGCGCGCGCGTGAACCCTGTCGCCGGCTTCCAGTCGTCCGAGAAAAACGGCCGTCAGATAAAAAGGAAAGTCCGGCGGATCGGCGCAACCGACAAGCCGGGGTCATGAATGCCCGGGCAGCAGAAAATACAACCCGATCGCGATGAAAAAGGCCACGTAGCCCATGACAAGAAAGCGGGTGGTGAACGCGGCGGTGTCGTTTGTGCCCTCGTGGGTGACGTAGAGCCGGTAGGCAATCAGATTGGCCAGGGAACCGACCAGACTGCCGAACCCGCCCGCGTTCGTGCCCCAAAGCAGCGCCTCCCAGTTGCTGGTGAATTTCGCGAAGAGCAACGCGGCGGGGACGTTGCTCATGACCTGGCTGGCCAGGGCGGAGAAGAGAAACAGGTGTTCGGAATGGGTGATTTCCGACGCCAGAATGGTTTTCATGTTTTCCGCCAGACCGAAAAAGAAGAAGAAACTGATGAGCAGCGGATAATCCACCCGCAGGGCCTTCCGGTCCCAGCCCAGGGCGTAAATAAACACGCCGAGCCCGGTCCACATCGGGAGCACCCGCAACACGGAGAGCAGGACCAGCAGCAACAGCAATCCATGAATATAAGAAGCCGCGGCGACCGCTGGCGGGGGTTGAGCGGGCGCCGGGGGTTTCCCGCTCTTGAGGCACAGCGACGCCAGGGCGAGCAGCACCAGGAAAACCAGCGCGAAAGGCGCCATCGTGCGAAGGAAAACGACCGGATCGAGGTGGTAATACCAATAGATAAACAGGTTCTGTGGATTGCCGAACGGCGTCAACGCCGAGCCCGCGTTGGCGGCCAGGGCTTCCAGGATGACGAGCAGCCCCTTGCGCGGCACGTTGAGCGCCAGGGTGAGCGGCACGATGACAATGAGGGCGATGTCATTGGTGATGAAGGTGGAAAGGAAAAAAGTGGCCACCACCAGCTTGAACGGCACGGCCGCCCCGCGCTCGATCCGCATGGCCAGATGCGCAATCAGCCCGCCGGTTTGCAGCCCCTTCACGGCGACGAAGAGCGCGTATAAAATAAAAAGCACCTCAAGTTCGCGTGCGGAGTAGGCGGGCAGGTGTCCTTCATGGAGAGAGGTCAACACCAGCCCGACGCCCGAGGCCATCAGGAGCCATTCCTTCAGGATGAAGTCAATCAGTGGATTCGCGGGTTTCACGCCGGACGATTTCCCTCTTCATGGAGCGCGGGATAAAAAGACGGGAAACGATCGCCTTCCTTGTCTTTTTCCGAAATGAGGACGCGTCTGCGCAACCGGGGTATTCTTTATCAGCGCAGCCGGATGTTCAGCCGATGCGCCTCGCCGGGAGCCAGCTCGATCGTTTCCCGTCCGGCGGCGGGCGCCCAGCCGGCCAGGTGCACCACGATCTTTTCACAGGAAGGGTCGTTCAACGGTTGGAGGTTCAACTCGGCGGCGCTGCCGTCTTTATTGATTCGCAGGCGCAGCGTCAACGGACCGAACGGCGTGGCGATGCCGTTTAGTTCGGTGACCATGCCGGGGCCGGTCCAGGCGGGCGGCAGCCCTTCGAACAGATGCAACTCCCGGTCGCGATCCAACGCCAGCAGGTGGACCGTGAGCCGGATGAACTCCGCGCTGGCCCAGTTGTGCGGCATGTCGCCGACGAAATGCCACGGCATGTCGCGGGTGTTTTGCTCCTCGCGCCAGGCCAGCAGCGGCGAGGCGTGGTTGGCCAGGGCATAAAGACAGCGCGCCGCCTTGGCGCCGTCGCCGTTCCAGAGCCAGGCATGGCCGTAAAACGAGGCGAAATAGTTCCAGATGCCCCTGGGATCCCAGCCGGTGCCGACCACCATGTCCTCCTGTTCAGTGGCCTTGAGCATGGCCAGGTTGCCCGAGACGAGCGGGTCGTTTTCGGGAAAAATCTGGCCGGGATAGACCGCGTGGCAAAACGCCCATTGCGCCCGCTGCGGCAGGGTTTTGTCCGGCGCGCCGGCTTCGCCCATGAGCGTGGGCAGATAGGAATGGCCTTCGCCGTCCTTTTGCCGGTCACGCCGGGCCGCGCGCCGGAAGGTGGCCATGAAATCTTCATATTCCGCCTCCCACTGCCCGGCCTGCGCGTCCTTGCCCAGCCAGCGCGCCGCTTGGATGGCGGCTTTCAGACCGAGGAGGTTCCAGTACGTGTTGCTGTATTCCGGCCGGTCGTGACCGCCCAAACCGCCGTCAATAAAACCGGGTGGAATGAGACCGTCATCGAGCGGAGTGTCATTCCCGCGGGAGCGCCGGCGCAGTTCCTTGATGTAAGCAACGGTCTTTTCCAGCCGGGGCCAGATGGATTTCAGCCAGGCTTTGTCCTGGGTCAACATCGCGTGCCGCACGCAGGTCCACAGCACGATGCCGTTTTCTTTGTAGAACGTCTCGCCCAGCACCTCGAAGGCGCCGTTTTTCTTCTGTTTGCCCAGCGTATATAAAATGCCGTTGCGCGCCTCGTCCTCGGCGCCGAGCAGGGTGGCCGCTTCGAGGAGGAACGCCCCGTCCACGACCCAAAGCCCGCGGTAGCAGGTGGGCCCCACCTGAAAGACCGGCACGCCTTGTTTGATGTCGCGCGCCTGCCAGATGTTGCGGATCGAGGAATCGAGCAGCGCCTGGATTTGCGGGTCCGGCACCTTGACCCGGTCGAAAGGCAGCGGCGCCTGCCGCCAAAACGCGATCGCGCGGGCGCGGGCTTCCCGAACCCGCTCCACTTCGACCTCCGGGGCGGCAAGGGGGCGCTGGACGGCGTAGCCGAGGGAAAGCCAGGTTTCCTCCCCCGCCCCGAGCGTGACCGGCGCGAGCTGGAGGAGCCACTTTTGCGGATAAGGCCGGCGGACGCCCACGATGGGGCGCGAAACCGCGAGCGTGTCCTGGTGGCGGATGCGGACGGATCGGGCGGGCCGGTCCACGACCACGGGATGTTCACTTTTGAGGATCACGAACGGATCGAGCGTGCGGGTGGTGGTTCCCGTGTTTTTTATCCGCACGAGAATCGCATCCATGCGCGGCAGGCTGTTTTGCCGCGCCGGATAAACCACGGCGAGCGCCTCCCCGTCCGCCTCTCCGGCGAGCACGCGGGCCGGCTCCACCCGGGTGTCCGGGGCAAACACCCACAACGCGTTCAGGATGGTGTTCCCGTCCCAACCGGCCGGGTTGGCCTCGACGCGCACGGTGATGCGGCCGTCGTCGTCGGTGTCCGCGGCGTCGAAGACAAACGCGCCCGCGCGATTGCGGCCCAGCTCGGCCACGGCATCCACGGTGCGCGTCGGGGCGCCTTCGACCTTCAGATCGAGCACGCGCGCCCTGGGTTTGTCGTGATACCCCTCGCACAACCCGAGCACCACCCGGTAACGGCTTCCGGGCTTCACCCGCAGCGCGTATGCGATCGGGCCGTCCATGTGCACGGCGATGTGGGCCAGCCCGGGCTGTACCGGTCCCATGGGTTGCGCCCAGTTGCGGAGCACGTCACCGTTATCCACGCGACTTGCCTCCACCGCCGCCTTCGGACGCGTCGGGTCCGGCAGGGTGGCGAATGCCTCCTGCGTGATTTCCAGTCCGGGCGCCGTTTGCCGGGTGCACACAATCGGGATGCGCGGATCGAGCAGCTCCTGGCCCGCCGGTCGCGCGGCCTCGGTCACCACCACGCCCACGGTCGTCTGGAAGCCGCGTCCGCTCGCGTGGGGAAAGAGCGGGCCGGGAAAGTCGTAGAGCAGTTGGCCGTCCGGAGAAACCAGCGTCTTCTGCGGATCGTCCGGCAGGCAGATGGACGTGGCCCACCACGCGGGCGTGTAACGGAAGTCCACGAACAAACCCGCATCGGCGGCGCGGACGGATGGTCCCGCCCCGACCAGGCCGCCGAGCATCCCGACGGTGAACCACAGATATTGAACCCACCGGGCCGTTTTGTGAGGTTTTACAGCGCGCGTCATCATGGCTTGCAAGGCAAGCAGCATGGGCCTTCCCGGTCCGTTTGTCCATGCCGGCAGTGCCGTCGGGGAACTTTTCCCTCCGTCTTGCCCCCCGCCGCCCGCGCAATCAGGCAGAGCGGATTCGTGCGCCGGACTGGCCGGGGAGCGGGCGAAACGGCAGAATCCGGGCATGCGGCACAATTGGTGGTGGAGCGTCGGGCTCGGACTGGCGGGAAGCATGGCGACCTTCGGAGCCGAGGCGGCGCGAGGCGGGGTTTTTCCGAAACCGGATCCCTGCCGGGCGTTCGCCGAGCTGAAGGAGTTCGACGCGGCGGGGCGGCCGTACCGGCGGCCGCGCGAGGATTGGGCGGGCGCGCGGGCGCGCGTTCAGGAGGATCCCGCCTGGCGCGCCTGGTTGAAAACGCGCCGGGCCGCCGTGGACGACTGGATGGCCCGCCGACGGGACCACGTCGAGTGGCGGGCGGGCTGGTGGCACGATTTCGTCAGCCCGGAGGACGGCTCGTTTCTGGTCTGGACGCCCGACGAGCCGGGCGAACTCACCCTGCGCACCCGCGCGGGCAAGCCGGTGCGGCTCACGCCGAAACTGCACGGCGCCTGGGTGTTCGGCTTCCGCACCCGGCACGCCCGCCAGATGGCGGAGGCGGCGCGGTTGTTCCGCCTGACCGGCGAGACGCGGTACGCCGACTGGGCCGCCGGTCAGCTCGATTTTTACGCGACGCACTTCGCCCGATGGAACCACCGCGACGACTGGGGCCACGAACGCTCCCGCCTCATGTGGCAAAGCCTGGACGAGGCGGTCAACTTGCTCGCCTACGCCGAAACGGTCCGGCTGTTGGGCGACCACGTCCCGTCGGCGCGAAAGGAGCGCTGGTGGACCGATTTCTTCCGGCCGGAAACCGGGATTCTCGAACGCTCCTTCCAGACCGTCCACAACATCGCCTGCTGGCATCGCTCCGCCGAGGCGGTGGCGGCCCTCTGTTTCGCCGACGACGCCCTGTGGCGGCGCGCGGTGGACGGGCCGTTCGGCATCCGCCGGCAGCTCGCGGCGGGGGTGACGAGCGATTATCTCTGGTTCGAGCAGTCGCTGGGCTACAACGACTACGTGGTGGCGGCGTTGCAACCCTTCTTCGAGCAGGCGTGGCTGCACGGGCGGATTCAGGGATTGGAGTCCGAATTGTGCATCCTGCAAAACCTGGTGCTGGCGCCCCTCGCCCTGCGGTTTCCCACCGGCCAGTTGCCCAATCCCGCCGACGCGAGCGGAGGCCTGCGCCGCGCGCCCAATCCGGCCTATCTGGCCTCGGTCCGCCGCCTGTTTCCCACGCCTCCGGGCCGGGAACGGGCCGCCCGGACCCGCTCGTGGGCCACGTTGCTGGACCCGCCCGGCGCGCCGCCGAAAACGACCGCGCTCCCGCCGGTCCGCGGGCGCAACCTCGTGTCCAGCCGCATGGCCCTCCTGCGGCGGGGACCGTGGCAGGTGTTCTTTCATTACGGCCAGCTCACCGGCTCCCACGCGCAGGCCGAGGCGCTGAACTTCGAGGCCTTTTTCCACCGGACCGACGTGACGCACGATCCGGGCACGGTGGGCTACGGTTCGCCGCTGCACCGGGGCTGGTTCACCCGGGGGCCGGCCCACAACGTGCCGTTGATCAACGGCCGGGGCCAGGCGCGCTGGCATCCGGGCCGGCTGATCAAGTTCGACGCCGGAGAAGCCGTCGTGATCGCCGCGCAAGACGCCTACCGCCCGGGAGCCCGCGCCCGGCGGGAGCTGCGGATCGAGGGCGACGCGTTGGTGGACCGGGTGACGATCAGCAACGCCACGCCGGCCCGGCTGGGGCTGACGCTGCACCTGCAAGGCCGGGCCGGGCTGCCCGCCGCCTTCCGGCCCGACCCGGACTTCACCGCCCATCCCCCGGCGCCGCCGTTCGCGTTCTGGGAGGGGCCCCGCGCGGCGGTGTTCCGGGACGAAATCTCGCTGCCGGTCCGGTTCGGCGATCGGGTCCTGCGGCTCACCTTCCAGGCGCCGGGCGAGTTCCGGCTCGTTCACGCCCGCACCCCGGACGTGCCGCCGCGCCGACGCGAGAGCTTCTACCTCGAACTCACCGCCACTCACGCCACCTTCACCACCCGGTGGGAACCGCGGCTTTCCGGGGACGCCAACCGCCGGAGCAGTCACGGATTCCGATCCGGCCGTGGCGGTGAGGACGCCCGGCGTGAAGGCGAAAGCCCCCCGCGTTCGATCGCCGGCATGCCGGAAACGCGGACCTCAAGGAATGCTTCGACAACGTCCCGCGCCAAGCCGTGCGCAAACTCGTCAAAGAGCGAATCGGCGGTCAGGTGCCGGACTTGAATGAAAAGTTTCCGACGGGCTCTCGGCCGGCCTCGGGGACTGCCATTTTCTTATCTCCGATCTCCGCCGCGATGGGAGGGAGCGGTTGTCTCGCTACGGCAGGCTGCCAGCCTGCGTTATGAGGAGGAAGGGGCTCCTGTTTCGCCACCTCGACGGTTACGAAGGAAGCTTTTTCGGAATTCAGATTTTTCTCGGCCCTCGCTCCCCTGGATTTCCGCGCCGGCGGACGGTCTCGCTCCTCACGGGCGGAACGGAAACGACTCACTCCTGGCCGGGCAGGGCGCAGCGGAGGTCGCGGGGCGGGGCTCCGTCGGGGGCGACGAATCGGGCGCAGAATTCCCAGCCCATGATGTTTTGGGTGATCTTCAGCAGGAGTTCGTTCCAGCCCCGGCGAAGGCGCACCTGGGGCTTTTCCTGTCCGGGCGCGCAGCCGCGGGTGACGTTGTGGGCCAGGACGAGCGCGCCGTTGACCCACAGCTTCACGCCGTCGTCGGTGCCCAGTTCGAGCGTCAGTTGCCGGGCCGCGGGCGACCAGACCCGGGTGCGGGCGTAGGCCACCCGGGCCGTGCCGGGATGCACCGCCAAAATGTCCATCAACCACGGCTTGTTCGGTTGCGCGGCGGGCGGCAGCACCCGCCAGACCACCGCGCCGCCCGGGCCGTCGGGTTCGGGCGGGAAGGGCACGTCGAACAACCGCGCGCAATTCGCGCCGGCTTGGACATAGGCCGGCGAAACCTCCCACGCGGTGATGAAGCCGTCGAACCCGGCGATGGCCCGCAACACCGCCCGCGCCTGCCGCTCGATTTCCGCCGAGGCCGGCGCCTGGGCGATGGCCGCCAAAACGGGACGCGCCTTCGCCGGCAGCGCGCCCGCGAACATCCGCGCCAGTTGCACCGTGGCCGACTGGGCCTCCGCCCGCAGCTCGGGCCGGGCCATGAGTTCGCGCGCGAAGGCGAACGCCTCCGGCGACGCCACCTTGCCGAGCGCGCCGATGACCCGCCGCCGGGCGCCGGCGTCGGGCGCGACGGCAAAGGCCGCCTTGAGCTGGGCGAACTGTTGCGCGGGCGTGAGGCGCGGGTCCGTGCCGATCATCCGCACCCAGCCGCCGAGGGCGAGCGCCCGTTCGCGGGGCGTGGCGCCTTCCCGCGCGACGCGGCGGAGGTCCGCGAGCGGTTGCGCGTCGGGCCATTCGCTGAGCACCCGGAGCGCGGTCAGACGGATTTCAGACGCGTCATCGCGCAGGGCCTCCCGCAGGGCCGTCAACACGGCGGAACCGCCCACGCCGCCCAGCGTCCGCAACAGGCGTTGCCGGTGGGCAAGGGAGCGGGCCGCGGCGAGCCGGTCCAGCACGGTCCGGGTGGCGGACGCGGCGTCCGGGGCGCGCCGGACCACGGCGGCCACGGCGGTTTCGGCCTCGCCGGCCTGGGCGTCGTCCACTTGCGCGAGCAAATCCAGCAGGGCGGGCAGGTCGTCCGGGGTGGCCAGGTCGCGCAAACTGCGCAGGGCCGCGACGCGAACCGGCGGCGGGGTTGTGAGGACCAGGCGGCACAGTTGCGGCGCGCTGTCCGTGGCGTCGCGGGCGGTCAGGGCGCGCAGGATTTCCCGTTGGGCGGCGGCGTCCCGCGAAGTCCCCAGCAGGTTCACCAGCGACCGGTTCACGCCGTCGGCCACGAGCCGGGCCAGACTGTGTCGCGCGGCGTCCCGGACCGCTCCCCGCCGGGTGGCGGCGGCTTGCACGAGCGTCGGCACGACCGTCGCGTCGCCCAGACGGCCCAAGGCCGCGAGCGCGGCGGCTTGCACGGAAGGGTCCGGATCGTTCACCCGCGCGAGGGCGAGCGGCGCGTGGGCCGGTCCGCTCAACGCACCCAGCAGCGCGCGCCGGGAATCCACCGGCCAGCGGGCGACCGTTTCCGGCGCGATCCGTGCCAGCACCGGCGGCGGCAGCAGGCGCAGCAGTTGGCCGGCCTGATGACGCACCGCCTTGGCGGGGTCGGCCAGCGCGGTGATCGCCTCGTCCCAAGTCCCCCAGCCCCGACGCACGCGCATGCCCAGGATCGCGGCGCGGGTGAGGTCGGATTGACGGGGGGCGTTCAGCAACTGGAGCAGTTTTTGGTCGTCGCCGCGCACTTTGCCGTCCGGGATGGCGGCCGCGGCGGCCAGGGCCGCCCGGGCCAGCGGCGTCGGAGCCGGCGGGGGCGCGGCGGCCAGCCGGCGGGTCAGCACGCGCCGGGCCTCCGGGGTGCCGATCCGTCCCAACGCGGCCAGCGCGCCGGCCCGG
The DNA here is from genome assembly GCA_964601985.1 of uncultured Verrucomicrobiota bacterium. Classification (GTDB taxonomy): domain Bacteria; phylum Verrucomicrobiota; class Verrucomicrobiia; order Limisphaerales; family J093; genus J093. Next base: position 29,512 of record CAZRPT010000223.1, on the reverse strand, counting down.
GTGGCCGGGTCCGGATCATCGGCCAACTGGTCCAAGGCGGGAACAGCCTCGCCGGCCCGGCGGCGGCCCAGCTCGGTGACGAGGTTCAGCCGGGCGCGCCCCCGCGTTTCCGGGAGGGCCCGCAGCAGGGCGGCGGTGGCCCGCGGACTGGGATTCCGTCCGAGGGCGTACACCGCCATGTGGGTGAGAGGTTCGTCGCCGCTGGTGAGCAACGCCGCCAGGGCCGGAATTTCCGCGTCGCCGCCGATCCGGGCAAGCTGCCGGCAGACAAACTGCTTCGCGTCATAGGCGGCGTCGCCGTTCAGCACGGTGGCCAAGCGGGCGGCGAGCGCGGCCTTTTGCTCCGGGTGTCCGAGGCTTTGCTGAACGAGCTGCTCGATTTGCGCCAGGGGGGCGCGGTCGGCGCCGAAATGATACGCGCGCACCGCCGGCAGCAGGGCGTCAATTTCCGCCGCGGAAAGCGTTCCGCCTCCCAGCAGCAACGCAGCTGCGAGCGCGAGCCAACGCCTTTTCGGATTTCGGGTTTCGGGTTTCGGATTTCCCCCGCCGTTTTCCGGAGAACGCGGATTGCCGAAACGGGCGAACGAAAACAGAGACTGAACCAATTTCATAAAACGAGGGGGAAAAGATTCACAGGCGCCAGGGCGCGCGCATGGGGCGGAACAACAACCGCGAAGCTTCGGGATCGTGGTCGAAGGATTCCGTGTCCGGGTTCCAGTGGATGGGCCGACCGAGTTCGTAGGCGATGTTGCCGAGATGGCAAACGGTGAGGGAACGGACGGCCACGTGGATGTTGCTGCCCGGCAGGGAGCGGTCGTACACCGAATTCAGGAAATCGGTGTGGTGGTTGTTCGCCTCGTGCAGGTGGAGGTCGGTGGGTTTCAACCGCACGCGCTTGAGGCGTTCCGGCCAGGTCCGGAGGTCGTAGCGCCAGACCGCCAGCTTGCCCTCGGTGCCGAAGAACATGACGCCGTTGTCGTGGCCGCATTCCCGCTGCATGCGCTGCGGATCGCGGGTGAGGATGACGCCGTTCGGGTAGCGGTAGGTGAGGTGGCGGATGTCGCGTCCGTCGGGCGGCAGGATTTCCACCGGCCCGGACAGCTCGCTGCCGATGCCCCATTGGGCGATGTCGAAATGGTGCGCGCCCCAGTTGGTCATCTCGCCGCCGGAGCAGTCGCGATATCCCATCCAGCCGCCCACGAAACGCGCGCTGTACGGCCGCCACGGAATCGGGCCCAGCCAGAGGTCGTAATCCAGCCACTCGGGGACCGGTTCGGGCGGGTAGGGGCATTCCCGGAATGTCGGCCCGCCGCCCACGGCCACGACCACCTCCTTCAGCTCGCCCAGGTAGCCGTTGCGGACCAGCTCGCACGCGAACCGGAAACTCTGGCTGGACCGCTGCTGGGTGCCCATTTGGAAAATCGCGCCGTAACGGTCCATCGTTTCCCGCATGGCCAGCAGCTCGCTGATGGTCAGTGAAATCGGCTTCTCGCAATACATGTCCTTGCCGGCCTTGGCGGCGGCGATGGAGATCAGCGGATGCCAGCGGTCGCCGGTGGCGATCAGGAGCGCGTCAATGTCCGGCCGGGCCAGCAGCTCGCGAAAGTCGCGATAGGCCCGGCAGTCCTGGTTGCCGTAGCGTTCGTTGACGATGCGGCGGGCGTTCTCGCGATGGCGCCGGTCCACGTCGCACACCGCCACCACCCGGACGCGCGACTGCGCGATGAAGCCGCCCTCCGGCGCCCAGATGCCGCCCGCCATGCCGCGGGTGCCCTGGCCGCCCACCCCGATGCAGCCCATCACGATCTTGCCGTTCGCGCCGAACACCGACGCCGGCGCCAGCAGGGGCAGACCGGCCGCCACGGCGGCGCGTTGCAGGAAACGGCGGCGACTGTGCCGTCCGCCCACTCCGCCCGGAGGACGGGCCGAAGCAGAATTACCGGGCTTGCGCATGATGCCATCCAGTCTCTCCCATCCCCCCCCATGCTCAAGAGAGAAGTCGCCCCGTTTTCCGACGCGAACCCTCCACAAAAACCATTCCCCCCGGCGCGGATCGCGGCGCTCCCCCAACGCCGGGTCGGGAAAAATCCGAATCCCGAAAAAAAAGCACGCCCTCCATAGCCGCCGGGGGAACGAGGGGGGGAAAGCGCCGCGGGGAATCCGAAACTCTCCGCGTCGAAGGCACGACATCCGTCAGCGCGGAACAATGTCGGGGGGATTCATCCACCCTTGGCTTTTCCCGCCGCGAAGGGGCGGAACCGGTCCGTATTCAATTTTTCCCGCGCGATTGATCACGAAGCGCACGCAGAACACGAAGAGGGAGAAAAACCGGACGTGACTTGCTCCCCGGACGTTGCCCGGGGCAGAGGACCTGTCTAAAAAATGCGGCATTCCGCCGCGGGGGAACATGCGGCCTGCAGGAAGGGCGCAAAAATGTTTTCTTGCCGCAGGCCGGATTCCCCCAACCCGGCGTTTTCCGACAGGCTCCGGGGAGGATTACGTCTTCGGCGCGGGGAGTTTCGGAATTCGGATTTTCCGCGGGCCTTTGCTCCCTCCGTTCCTCGGAGTTCCACTCCGGCAAACTGATCAGACATTCCCCCCACCGGCTGAAACCAGACCCGAGTCACAAGGGCGAACGCGGGCATCAGCCGGACAGGCTTCGGAGGAATCAGCGCTCCGACCACGGAAGCGGATGAAAGCGGATTCGCGGCGGCGCGGCGGCCCGCGGATCGAGGTCGAGGGTGAGAAAACCGCCGTCCTTCAGAAGCTGGCAGCCGGTGAGCGAGGGACAGAGCCGCACGCGAAAGGGCCGCCACAACCGGGCGCGATGCAGGGCGCTGCTCATCCGGCGGACGGCGTTGCCGAGGAAGGTGATCCGCGGCATCCCGGCCAGCAGGCGGCTTTGCCACCAGACGAGCTTCGTGTGCAGGTGGCCGATGATCGTGGCTTCGATCTGCCCCAGTCGCGCGCGCACCGCCGCTGTTTCGTGGAGGAACGGCAGCGCCGTGGGATCGTGGCAGAAGAGCACGACCCGCTGCTCCGGGCGGAGGGCGTCAAAGATCGCTTCAATGGCGGCCAGATGTTCGCGCCGGAGCCGTTCCCAGTCGGGCCGTTCTTCCGGCAGCGCCTCCGGCTCGAACACCGGCCAGGCCAGCAGCGAGGACACCACGCCGAGCAGGACGTGGCGCCCCAGCTCGCGTTGCCACAGCGGTTTCAGCCCCAGCTCCTCGATGCCGCGCCGCCAACTGGCGAGCCGCATTCCGCCCGCGCCGCCCGCGAGGCTCAGCTTGCCCAGTTCGTGGTCGCCCCAGGTCAGTTCCAACCGGTCGCCGAAACGCCCCCGCAACTTTTCCGCGCACAACCGGGCGCTTTCCAGCGCGCCGTCGTCGGCCAGCCCCACGAAGCCGGTGTCGCAGGAATAATCGCCCACCCCCACCGCCAAGTCGGCCTCCGGCGCGGCAGCCAGGAAGCGATCCAGCATGCCCGCGTGCCCCTGCGGATCCTTCAGCCAGAGGAAACGGCGGTAGGCGCGCAGGAGCGTGCGCACGACGGGATTGGCCACCGCGCGGGATTCGTGGCCGCGCCGCCGCTGTTCGGTGGGGCCGGCGTAGTGGATGTCGCTGAAGACGACGACCCGTTGGCGCGGGGACGGGCTCACAGACGTTCGAGGCTGAGGGCGAGCTGGCGGCGGAGCTGTTCGCGGTTCAGCGCATCCCGGAAGTCCGCCGGATTGAAGTCGTCCGTCAGCACGATGCCCGCTTCGGGCCGCAGGTGAGGCGCGCCCGCCCACGCCGCGCGCGCCTGGCCCCGCAAACGCGGCGGGATGTGGCGGGTGTCGAGCGCGCCGGTCAGTTTCAGCTCCGGACGATCCGAGGCGACCAGAAACACGTTGCCGTTGCCGCTGGCGTGCAGGCGCACCGAGCGGAACACCGCCCGCAAAGTTTTGCGCAGCGAGCCGATGAGAAAATCCCGTCCCGGCGCGAAATCGCCGAACGCGTTCATCACCAGCACCCCGTCCGGTCGCAGGCAGCGGCGCAGGGCGGTGAACGCCTCGCGCGTCATCAGGTGGGAGGGCGGCGATTCGCCGAGAAAGGCGTCCAACACGATCACGTCGTAGCGGTTCGTCGTGGTGGCCGCCACGAACCGTCCGTCCCCGAGGATCACGTGGACGGCGTTCGGATCGAAGCCGAAGAAGCGTTCCGCCACCGGCAGCACGGCGGGGTTGATCTCCACCACGTCCACCCGCGCCCCTTCCCGGGCGAACTGCATCGGCACGATGCCCACCCCCAGCCCGATGGCCAGCACGTCCCGCGCCGCCGGGGCATAACCGCGCGCCAGGCCGTACAGCAGGTGGGTGAAGAGTGACTCGCTCTGGCCGGTGCGGGGATTGATGGTGTTCTGGGCGAGCAGGTCATTCAGGTAAATCCGGTAGTCCTCGCTCAAATCCACCACCTGCAGCAGGCCGAAACTGGAATTGGCCCGGTACACCTCGCGGGCCGGCGGATGGATGGCCAGGGGCGGATGCGTGGCCCCCCACAGTCCGGGCAGCAGACCCGCCAACGCCGCGCCGCCCGCTCCCAACAACGCCCGTCGCTCCCAGACGGCAAAATAGGCCGTCCCCACCGCCGCCAGCAAAACGGAGGTCAGAAAGAGGGTCGTCGAATTCGGCAGCCGGGGAATCAGGACGTAGCCGATGAGCAGACAGCCCAGCACGCTGCCCAGCGTGCTCAAGGCGGTCAGCCGCCCCACGCTGCCGCCCACGGCCTTCAGGTCGCGGGTCAGCACCCGGACGAAAAACGGTCCCACCATCGCCAGCGCCGCCAGCGGCACGAAAAACAGAAGGGCCGACGCGGCCAGCGAACCCAGCGCCAGCTCCCCACGCAGGCAGACGAAGGCGATGCGTTCGAGCTGCCACGTCACCAAGCCCAGCCAGACCGCCGCCAAGAGGATGGCCCCGTAAATCCAACGCAACCGCTGCGACCGGTCCGCCCGCCAGCCGCCCACGGCATACCCCGCCGCCAACGCCAGCAACGTGATCGTGATCTGGGCCGTCCACACGAAATGCGACGTGCCGAAATACGGCGCCAGCAGTTTGGCGCCGAGAATCTCGACGATCATGATCGCCCCGCCGGTAATCATGGCGGTGGCGTAGAGGAACACGCGGAGCGGCTTGGCGGAGATGCCGGACGCGGCGGATGGCTCGGTCTTCACGCCGCTTCTTTTACCGGCTGGGAAACGGTTTGCAAATGCCGGAACCGATCGGAAAAAACGAGGCAGCAAGGGAAATCCAAAAAAATCCCCCTTCGCGGCCGCCATGGGGACGAAGCGGAGGTTTCCGCCGGCGCCGGAAGGAAGGACAACCGCTTTGCCGGGGGAAACGGTCACACGGCCATCATTGCGGCCGGGACGGCCGAAGTCGGCGTTAGGAGGGGGGCGCCGCGTTCCGCGCCGAATCGTTTTCGGAAACTCAGGTTCCCGACGGCGCGCCGGGCAGCCAGCGCAAATCCACCAGTTCGCCGGGACGCAGGTCCAGCTCCGGCGGCAGGCTCAGCACCACCGGCAGGCCGATCTGCGCGGTCCCGGAGGCCGCGCTGTCCGGACGGTTGTTCAGTCCGATGGAGCGGGAGTTGACCGGCGCCAGAAGGTTGACGGGCACCGCGTCCATGAAACTGCCCACGTGAAGCACCTGCGCCAGGGCGGTTTCCCGGCGTTCGGTGCGTTTCACCACTTCCATGGACATGCCCACAACGGGTTCCCGGTGGATGGGCGGGATGACGAACGCCAGAATCCGGCGGCTCTCCCGGGCGGTGATGGTCAGGATGGGATCGCCGGGCGCCACGTTTTCGCCGCTGCGCCGATAGATGGCGCTGACCACCCCGTCCACCGGGGCCCGCAACGAGAGGGGCCGGAGCTGCGCCTCGGCAAGGCGCAGCTTGCTTTCCTGAAGGGCCAGCGACGCTTGGAAGGGATCGGCCCCGGGCGCGTTGGTGGCGGTGATGCTCTTCGGGAGGTTGGCCAGGCGGAACTTGTTCATCGCGGCCCGGGTCTCGGCCACGAGGGTTTCCCGCTCGGCGACTTCCTTCCGCAAGGTGTCGCGGTTGTTCAGCGCGAGTTCGTAGTCGTTCTTCGCCACGATGCCCGTTTGGTCGTGATACAACCGGGTGACCCGGTCGGCCTCCGACTCGGCGTACTGCAGGCGCACCCGGCTGGCGGCCAGCTCCACCCGTTGCTCCATCCAGGCCAGCCGCAACCGCTCGAAATCCACTCCCGCCCGTTCGCGGGTGAGCAACGGGTCGGCCTGGGCGCGCAGCAGATTCAACTCGGCCCGGATGACCTCCAGCGTGCCGCTGACGACGTCGGGATCGGTGGTGATGACCCGCCCCAGCACCTCGCCGGCCCGGACCGCCTGAAATTGTTCGACCCGCAAATCGGCCAGTCGTCCGGCGCGGGTGCTGTTGACCTGGGTCCGGACGATCTCCACCTCGCCCACCAGCTGCGGCGGAGCCACGTGCCGCACCCAGATCCAGGCGGAAGCCGCCAGGACCGACGCATAGACAAGCCACGGCACCACGCGGATGCGAAACTCGCGCCAACGCAGCCGGGCCGGAGTGGGAATGGGTTTGACGCCCTTCATCGCTTACAGCTCGGATTCATCTTCCGCCTGCAGGCTGGTGACGCGGGAAATGCCCTCGGTGGCCCGCAGCGAACTCAGCATCTCTTCCACGCGGTTGGGATCCCGCATCAGCAGACGGTAGGAAAGATCGGTGCCGCCCTGGGCCTCGTTGTAGCGCTGGCTGGCGCAATGAGTCCGCCGCGCGTAGCGCCAGAACAACTGGCGGAGCTGGTCAATCTCCTCCAACGGGCGCCCCCAGTGCAGGTTGACAATCAAATCATAGCGGTGCCGGCTGCCGAAGGCGCTGAACCAGAGATACAGCAGAATGCCCACCACCGTCAGGGTCACCAGGATGGCCACCGGATAGCGCTGGGTGCCGGCGGCCATGCCGATCACCAGGCTCGACAGGATGTAGCTGGTGTCCAGCGTGTCGCGCAGAATGTTCCGAAACCGCACGATGGCAAACACCGCCATCATGCCGAACGCCGTCACCAGACTGTTGGAAAGCACGATCATCACCGCCGCCACCAGCACGGGAATGACGATCAGCGAGCTGACGAAGGTGCGGGAATAGGAAAGCCCGCTGTGCGTCCACATGTACACCCACGCCAGCGTTTGACCGCAGAGGAAGGAGATGAACAGGCTCAGCAGCACCAACGGCACGCTGATCGGGGCCTGGGCGTAATCACCTCGAAAGAACCACTCCATATTTGTTTCAAGAAACGGACGTTACCGCGCGTCGTTGTTCCCGGCGCCGCAACTGGGCCGGGGTCGGCTCCGCGGGCACCGGCTGCCCGTAGGATTGCTGTTCCATGCCGGCCATCAGGACTCCGTCCGCGTACTTGGCGGCGCCCACGCGGAAGAGGTTGAACGCCTGTACCAGGTCGCGAAACCAGTTGGGATAGCGCCCGGTGAACTTTAACTCCAAAATGACCTGCGGCGCAAACGGATACACCGGATTGTCCATGTGGCAGCTCAGATCCGCCGTGTACCGCGGCTCGAAGCGCACCTCCCGATCCATGGTGACCCGCACCGAGTTGTCCTGGGTGCTCACCCACGCCTCCCGGAGATAGGCCACGTGCCCCTTGGGCTTGGCCTGAATCTCCAGCATCAGCCGGCAAAAATTCTGCAGGGCCACCAGTTGCTTGGGATTGGCGGAAAGCAGATCCTCCGGCCCCGGCAGCCGCCCCTGCAACAATTCGTCCACCGCCGGACGCCGCACCGCCCCCCGCTGCTTGAGGATGGCGTCGTTCATCCGCCGCTTCAGCTCGAAAAAGACCGGCGACTCCGGGCGGTCGTCGTAGTAGCGGATGCGCAGTTTGTAACGGTTCTTGTTCCCGTTGATGGTTTCCCAATAGGTGCGCAGGTCGTCGGAGTCGAGATACAGGCTGTGAATGGCGTAGGAATAATTCGGCTTGTTCGCGCCGAACTCGTCAATGGCCAGATAAGCGCGCACGAAATCGCGCACCCCCAGCGCGGTATCCTCGCTGATGAGGTACTTCAGCTCAAGACGCTGCATTTGGAGCTTGTCCGCCGCCATCGCTTAGCCAGCCTTCTGCAATCGGCGGTCCAATGTTCACCGCCCTTATTCAAACGTCAAATCGTCACGCATTTGCCCCCGTCAAGTCAAGCACGGGCGCTTCCGGGGGCATGTTCCGCCCCGCGGGTCCTGTCGCGAGGACAAAAAACCACCACGCTGTCGTCTGCGGGACAAACCACCGGATGAATTAGCAGTATTCATGCCAAAAAAACCATCTATTTTCCCCTTCATGTTCGGCGCGAAACCGGCGTTGCGGCACGGAGGAATCCGGTCGGCGCAGGCGAACAACATTTCTTTGATAACGATAATTCCAATTTGAAAAACATCTTCAATTAACGATAAAAAATCAGCAGTTTCCCTCTCCGCCGACCGAAAAGGCCGCCGCCGTGCCGATCAGAGGATAGAGCCGCTCGAAATACCACAGCCGGGCGAAGTAAAATCCGATGGGAGCGGGACGCCGCCACGAGCCCCCGGCCACCGCCCGCTCCAGCCAGGCCTCCCCTCGCGCCAGCGCCGGGGCCAGGCCGGGAAGATCCCGCGCCCGGCGCCGGTGCGCCGCCAGCGCCTCCACGGCCAGCGCCGTTTCCTCCACCGACGCCGGAGTTTTTTCGCCGCCGCCCCAGCTTCCCTCGGGATTCATGGCCGCCACCAGCCAGCGCACCCCGCCGGCGAGCAGGCCCGCCGCCCGGGAATCCGCGGCCACCCACGGAGCGGCCAGCGCCCGCACCACCTTGGCCGTGCCGTAGGTGGCGTTCGTTTCGTCGGGCACGTGTTGATTGCCGAACCACAGCGGCAGCCACGCGCCGTCGGAGCGCTGGACCCGCCGCAAAAACCCCACCGCCCGGGCGCGGGCGGCGTCCAGCCGCCGCCCCAGGCGGCCCGGCGCCTGCTCCCGCCACGCCGCCCAGGCCCGCAGCGCGTGCGCCGTAAGATCGGCCCCGCTGCGATCGAACGGCAGATTGGTCCAGCCCCGGCAAAAGGTCGGGATGCCGCCGTCCCGGTTCTGGAGGTCCAGCAACCAGCGGATTCCCCGCTCCGCGGCCTGCCGGATCGCCGCCCGTCCGTCGTCCAAGACCCGCAACGCCAGCAGCGCGCCCGCCGTGTCATCGGCGTCCGGCACCCCGCCCGGCAAATCGGTCCATGCCCACCCGCCGGGCGCGGCGTTGGTGTAGGGATGCTTTTGGCGGTACTGCTGGCCGACCAGCCATTCGCGCAACCGTGTTCGTTCCTCCGGGGAAAGCGCCTTCAGGCCCGCCGGCCCCAGGGCGTTGACGGCCAGCGTGGTCACCCACGTGGCCAGGTGGGTGTCAATGGGCCAGCTTCCGTCCGGACGCACGGAGGCCTCGATGAACCGCGCCGCCCGGCGGGTCACGGGATGCTCCGCCTGGCCGGCTTCCGCGAGGGCCATGGCCACGAAGCTCGTCAGGGGCGTGGCTTCCAGGAAGCCGCCGTGGGGCGGCTGAATGCGGGCCAGCACGGCCAGCGTGCGCGCCCGGGTGGCGTTCCGGATCCACCGGGCCGGACCGCGCGTCGGCTGCCGGTGATGCCGCGCCTGCCCGATGGCGATCAGCGCCGGCAGGGCGTAGCTCACCACCGGCAGCCGCAGCGCGGCAAACACGCCCGCCGGCAGGGCGGCCAGCTCGAAGGGAAGCTGCGGCACGTGCCGCCAGGCCTCCGTCGTCGGGCCCAGCCGGCCCGCCAGCGCGCACATCAGCAAAATCGGCACCGCGAAGGTTTTGTCCTTTCCGTAGCGCGCCACGAGGGCGGACGTCAGCCGGTCGGGGGTCAAATCACCCAAACGGTCGCGCAACCACCGCTCCGCCGCCGCCCGCGGACGGGCCCACTCCGCCCCGTCTTCCGGCGCCATTCCCAGCGCCGCCCATCCCAGCGCGGTGGTGCTGAGATTGCTGAAACTCTCCGCCGTGTCGCCCCAGCCTCCGTCGGCGTTGGCGTGGGTGGCCAGCCACCGCAATCCGCCCGCGATGAGCCGCCGGTGGGCGGTCGGGGTCTCCCCCCGGACCCGGCCGAGCACCGCCAGGGCCGTCACCGCCGTGGCCGTGGACAGCGCGCTGGTGGCAAGCTCCCCCTCCCAATACCCGCGGGCGTTGCGCTCCGCCAACAGCGCCTCCATCGCCGCCCGGCGAACCGCCGCCCTCTCTGGAGAAAGGCCCATGCGTGACATCAAGCTTCGCGAAGTCCCCCGCAACGCGCCCGCCGGCTTGCCGGGACGCGGTTTCGCCGCCCGTTCCCGACGCGCTCCTCCGGCATCCCGACCGAACCGATCCCGAAGCGGGGCAAAGCCGCCCGGACGGCGGGACGCTCACTCCTCGTTGCGCACGGCCTCCTTCTTCTCGTCGCGTTCCGTTTCGAGGCGACGGCGTTCGCTGGCGAGCTGTTGTTGGAGCTGCTCGACGGCTTCGAAATCGCCGGCGGCCCGCGCCTTGGCCAGCTCGCCCTGGAGGAAAATCTCGCGTTCCGCGATTTTGGCGGCGTATTTCGAATCAATCCCGGCCAGCCGGGCCTTTTGCTCGTCGGTCAGTTTCTTCAACGGCGCGTCCTGGTTGAGACGCTCCATGGCCAGTTCGTAAGCGGTTTTCATGACGTGAATGCGTTTCGCGGTTTGCCGGGCGGACGGTAGTCTTCGCCTCCCCGCCAGGCAAGCGCCGGATGGTGTAATCGCCCGGCGGCAGGGTGAGGCGCGCTGTGTTTTGTCCGGCGGCGACGGAAACGGAACGAGCCCCGCCGCCGTCCCGGCGCGCGATCCGCCATCGCCCGGCGGCCAAGCCGGTCAGCAGAAGCGGGCGGGCGTCCGCGCCGGCGCCCCGCAGCGTGACCGTCAACGGCCCGGTCAGCGGACGACCGTCCCGGCTCAGCGCCACCGTCCGCCCGGCCAGGGAAACGACGTAAACGCGGGGCCGCGTTTCCAGCGTGACGGGCGGCGGCGGGGTGTCGCCGTCGCACATCGTGAAGACGGCCAGAAAGGTGTCGTCGGTCCGGGCGCGCTTCGGCGAGAACCGGATGCGATGGCCGTGCGCCTCGGGGCGATCGGGCTTGGGCGGCGCGAAGTAGTGACCGTCCACACTGTTCGCCTCGCGCCCGCTCAGGATTTGCCGGGTCCGGTCGGCGGGGGGCGGCAGGAGCAGGTTGACGTGGACCCGGCCGGTCCGTCCGCCGGATTCATTCCATAGCGTAACCCCCTCCGGCGTGGGCCGGGGCGGTTGGATGGTGTTGATTTGCCAGTATTTTTTGAACCCGGGGCGCGCGGTTTCGAGCCGGTCCAGCACGATGAGCGCCGCCGGGACGCGCGGATTTTCGAGGTTCAGGAAGCAGAACGCGCGGACGTAGTTGGTGATTTTCCCGGAATAGGCCGACGCGAGGTCCACCGCGAAACAGCCGAACGTCGGCGTCCGGCGCGACGGCCCGAACGCGGCGGAAAGAACGCGCCCGTTGGCGAACAGCGCCTTCGTCCGCGCCTCCCCGGGCGTCCGGGGCGTGGAGCGCACGAAGCGCGCGCCGCCGTCATTGACCGTGCCGGGCGGAAATTTTTCGTCGGGATCGAGCACCAGCATCATGCTGTGGGCGACCGAGCGCTTGCAGAAATTGTAGTCGTAGGGCGTGCCGTAAAAGAGGTACTGCCCGAGGTCGGCGACCTGGAGGCCGCGATAGTAAATCTGGAAGCTGCCCGGGTCGGCGTGGTGATGGTTGCCGAATTGGTAACCGCCTCCGAACATCGTCACCGCCACGTCCGGGCTGTCCGGTCCCATCCGCCAGCCGGTCCGGCACACCATCCCGCCCAGGATCGGCCCGAAGTCGAAGGCCAGCGGCAGCCCGGCGAATCCCGGCGCCGGTTTCAGGTCGGGATCGTTGAGCAGCAGGGCCGGGATCGGGTAACGCGCCAGACCGCCCTGTTGCAGAAAATCGTATTTGATCACCGGATCGGCCGCGTAGGCGTAGGCCAGCAGCGGCGTGAGCCCGAAATTCACGGGGCGCCCGTCGGAAAAGCCGTCGCCGTCGCGGAAGGTTTCCCCGTTGGGCAGGCGCAGGTGAATCCACGCGGCATAAACCCCGGCGAGGTTGTCGTCGAAAACGCGCCGCCCGCTCATGCGCCGCAACAACCAGGCCGCGTGCAGATCCCAGCCGAACCGGTAGGGCCCGTAGGCCACCCCCTGATTGTGCCGGGGCGACTGGTATTCGAACCGGCGCATCGGCACGAGTTCCTCCAGCACGCGATACGCGCAATAGCGGTAGGGCAGCGGGTCCTCGTCATATACGGCGATGGCCAGGCTCAGCAGGTCGCGGTTGATCTGCGCCTCGTTGCCGTGGCCCATGACGATCATCTGGCGGAACGGCGGCCAGCCCACCTCCATGTCCCCGGCCAGCCGCAGGAAATTCCGCCGCAACGAAGCGCGCTCGGCGGGCGTCAGCAGCTCGTGGCACCAGTCGTACACCAGCGCCCCGGAATAGATGGCCCGCCCGATCTCGCGGGTGATGTCGAGCAGGTTGCCGAACTCGACCGCCTCCAGATAATCGCGCATCAGGGCCACCGCCTCGCGGCCCGGCGCCTCCTCGCCGGTCATCAAATGCACGAACGCCCGGGCGACGGCGGCGCGTTCGAGCGCGGCGTTGTAACCGATCTCCCGTCCCGGCTCCGGCGCGAACGGAAACGGCTTCGCGGCCTGCCGGCGGACCTTGGCCCACAACGGCGCGTTCTCCCCCCGCGTCAACCGGGCGCGGATTTCGGGCAGCGATTCCCGGTTCACCCACAAACGCGGTCGCGACGGCGGCGGCACGAGGGAAGGGCGATACCGCTTCGCCGCTTCGGGAACCCTCGGCGGGCGGTAGGGGAAAAGCTCCAGCGCATCAAGGATCACCCCCTTCGGCAGCCAGACCCGCACCGTCTGTTCCGAACCGTCGAGCGCGAATTTGCCCAGCGTCTGCCGACAGCTCTCCGGCCGGCTCCACGGCACGAACACCACCCGCCGGGTCGGTCGCCCCGTGCCGACGGCGATCCGCAGAAACAGCGAATCCTGCTTGCGCTGCGCCCGGCGCATCAGCGCCCGCCCTTCCGCGTCCGTGGCCGCGTGGGTGCGGATCACGAACCGCCCGGGCGCGGCGGCCCGCACCCGAAACCGCAGGTCCGGCGCCGCCTCGGGCGCATCCACCCGCGCGGCGGCGGCCGGGCGCAGCGTCACCCCGCGTCCGCCGGAAAAGCCGCCCTGCTCCACCACCGCGATTCGTCCCGCACCGAACGCGGCGGCCTCCGCCTCCAGCCGCGCCGTCCGATTCGACACCACCACCAGCGGCGCGGAGGCAGCCGTGACAACGCCGGCGGTCCCCAGCGTCCCCGCCCCCAAGAGCGCCGTCAGCCAGCGCCGCCAAAAACTCGTGAAGCCCCAACGATCACGTGATTGCATGCCCCCGTTGTTCTCCCCGCCGCCCCCGATGACAAGAGAAAGCAGCCGGATCACACCCGCCTCCCGCGACCCGGAGGCCACAAAATCTATTTCCAGGCCAGAAACCTTCAGCCGGTGGAACGCCGCCCCCACACGGCGGCGGCTACGGGAGGAGCGCCCGGCGCCGCCGAGGTGAAGAGAAAAGCCGGAAGTGGCGTAGGCAAACCGGACATCCCACACCTCGGGCGTGAAACCGCTCCGTCGCCAGGTGATCGTGTCGCCGTCGCAGGAGATTTCTTGGTGAGCGGGATCGGGATTGAGCAGCCGGCCATTTCCCATGGCGGGGCACCCATCCCGTGAAAATGTCAAATTCGTTCTTGGAGTGACCAACCATGCGGCTCGGTGTCCGTCTGAAAAAAAGAAGGACAGCCCGCCACATGCGGACACGCGGCCCGCGGAAAAACGCGAAATGCCCCGTGGGGCAGACCGGCTTTCCCGAGCCGGCGTTTCAAGTCAGGAGAGCCGGGGGACAATGACTTTTCTGGAGCCGCGATCCGTGAGGGGGTGAAGGGGCGGTGAAAAACGGCGGCAAGAGGCTTGGCTTGGGCGGCTCGGAGCGCGAGACTGCCGGGAGATTCACCACGACTCATGAAGACGTTTTCTTGTTCGGCAATCCAAAGTGACGGCGCGGGCGGGGCGGGGCGCCGCCTCCGGCGTGTCGGACGATGGTCCGGATTGGTCGCGCTCGGCGGGTGGCTGCTGGTCGGTGTCGCGGCGGGCGCGGCATGGGCGGGCATGGAATTGGGCATCGCCGGGAGCCGGTTCACGCTGGACGGGCGGCCGACGTTTCTTTACGGCGCGAGTTATTACGGGGCGCTGGGCGCGTCCCGGGAGTTCATCCGGCGCGACTTGGACGATCTGCAAAAGCTCGGCTTCAACTGGATCCGGGTCTGGGCCACGTGGGGGATGTTCGATCATGACGTGTCCGCCGTGGACCGGCAGGGCAGGCCGCGCGCGCCGTTTCTGGAGCGGCTGCAATGGCTGGTGGGCGAATGCGACCGGCGCGGCATGGTGGTGGATGTCACCCTCACCCGGGGCCGGGGCGCCGGCAGCGTGGGCTCGCTGTCCGGTCACCAACGCGCCGTGGAGACGCTGGCCCGGGCGCTTCGGAAGCATCGCAACTGGTATTTCGACCTGGCCAACGAGCGGAATGTCCGCGACGCGCGCTATGTTTCCATGAGCGAGTTGAAGCAGCTCCGGGACGCGGTCAAACGGCTGGACGCCCGGCGGTTGGTGACCGCTTCGCAGGGCGGCGACATCAACCCGGCCGAGTTGCGGGATTATCTGTTCAAAGCGCGGGTGGATTTCATCGCGCCCCACCGGCGGCGGGCCGCCAATTCACCGGCCCAAACCCGCTCCGTCACCCGGCAATATCTCGCCCGCATGCGCGAGCTGGACCGGGTGGTTCCGGTGCATTATCAGGAGCCGTTCCGGCGGGGCTATTCCCCCCGACGCTGGCAACCGACGGCCGGGGCGTTCGTCGAGGATTTGCGGGGCGCGCTCGCGGGCGGGGCCGCCGGCTGGTGTTTCCACAACGGCGACCAGAAGGACCGGCCCGACGGCCGCCCCCGGCGCTCGTTCGACCTGCGCCGAAAACGGCTGTTCGACCAGCTCGATCCGGTGGAACGAAAGGCGCTCCCGCAAATGGCCGCCGTGATGGCGAACCATCGCGCCCAGTCCCCGGCGCCCCGCCCGGCTCCCTCTCAACCTCAACCTCACTGAACGCTCATGCAAAAACAGGATTCCCCCACTCGACGACAATTCCTCGGCGTGACCGCCACGGCGGCGGCGGGCGGCTGGCTGGCCCCGCACGTGGTGGCGGCTTCCGGCGCGCGCCGGACCGGCCCCAACGACACCATCCATCTCGGCCTCATCGGCTGCGGCGCGCGCGGGCGACAGGTGATGCGCGCCTTCCTGAAGTTGCCCGGCGTGAAGATGACGGCGGTGTGCGACCTGCACACCCGGCATCTGGCTTCGGGTCGCGCCGAGGCGGGCGGCGAGCGGGTGGCGGCTTTTCACGATTTCCGCAAGCTGTTGGAGCATCGCCCGCTGGACGCGGTGATCGTGGCCACCCAGCCGCACTGGCACGTGCTGGTCACCATCGCCGCCTGCCAGGCCGGCAAGGACGTCTATCTCGAAAAGCCGGTGGGCAATTGCATCGGCGAAGGGCGCTTCGCCCAAGCGGCGGCGGAGAAATACCAACGCATCGTCCAGATCGGCACCCAGCAGCGCAGTCAGGCGCATTATCGCCGGGCGGTGGAGCTGATCCACGCGGGCCAACTGGGCGCCGTTTCCGAGGTCAAGGTGTGGGACCACGAAAACTGGTGGCCCGGCCGGGGCTTCCCCGCCGATTGCCCGCCGCCGCCGGAGCTGGACTGGGATTTCTACGTCGGGCCGGCGCCGTATCGCGCCTACAACCCGAACATCTATTACCAATACGGCTACGACTGGTTCAAACTCTCGGGCGCGGGCCATCAGGTGGCATGGGGCGTGCACCACTTCGACATCGTCCTCTGGGCCATGCAGGCCACGGCGCCCACTCGGGTCACGGCGCTGGGCGGCAATTACGCCTTCCGCGACAACCGCGAATGGCCCAACACACTCGACGGCATTCTGGAGTTCGGCCCCACGCCGGTCGCGCCGGACGGGTTCGTGCTGCAATACACCATGCGGATCGGCTGCAAGCGGGAATCGCGGGCGCACGGCAAATGTTTCATGGGGACCAACGGCTCGCTGTTTCTGGACCGCGGCGGCTACACCATCACGCCCGAGACCGTCCGCGGCGCGAAACGCCCCGGCCCGACGCTCCCGCCCGGCGAGCTGGAAGGCCGGCCGGAGGACGACAGCATGCGCCATTGCGCGGTCTTTCTGGACAACCTGCGCCGGCGGCGACCGCCCTTCGCCAATCTCACCACCGGCCAGCATGCCAGCAACGTGGGGCACCTGCTGAACATCGCCTGGCAGACGGGCCGCACCCTCCGTTGGGACGGCGAACGGGAGCGCGTCCTCGACGATCCCGAGGCCGACGCCCTGGTCCTGAAACCCTACCGGGCGCCGTGGAAGCTGGCGGTGTAATCCCGGGCCAGAAAGCCGGAAACCGCGGTTGAGGCGGGTGCTCCCCCGCGAAGGAGAGCCCGCCGTCCAAGAGAAAGAGGCGGAACGAAACTCGAAATGGCATAAAAACGCCGGGGAGGAAAACCCGGCCTGCCGCGCGGGGCATGTTGCGCCCTTCCCGCGGGCCGCGGGATCGCATGCGGCGGGATGTCCTTCTTTTCAGACAGGATTGAAGCCGGCGCGCCGCTGGCGTCAGACGGGACACTGCCTTTTTCGCGGGAGAATCGAATGGACAAAGGAGGGCGATTGTCTGTCAAGTAAGGGTTCTTTCGCATCCCGGGCGGATTCCCGGGACTTTGGGTAATGGCCAAGCAAAAATATCGCCGCAGCAAACGCCACTCCGTGGCGTCGCAACCGACGGAAACCTCCGGAGCCGGAGGCGCGCCGTCTTCCGCGCCCGCGTCGGCGGGTGAAGCATCCACTCCGGAAACGCCGCCGTCCGGCGTGTGGCAGCGCCTGCGGCAACGCTGGCTGCCGCCGTCGCCCCGCCCGCGCTTGTTCCGCCGGGTGGATTGGTGGACCTTCGGGGGCACGGCGGCGATCACGTTTCTGCTGTATCTGATCACCATCGCGCCGGACCTGACGCTGGAGGATTGCGGCGAGTTGTCGGTGGCCTCTTATTACGCGGGCGTGCCGCACGCGCCGGGGTACCCGATCTGGACGCTCTACACGTGGCTGTTCGCCAACCTGCTGCCCCTCGCCAACGTGGCCTTCCGGGTGGCGGTGTCGTCGGCGGTGGCGGCGGCCCTCGCCAACGGGCTGCTGGGCATGATCGTTTCCCGCGGCAGCAGCATGCTGATCGAAGGCATGCCCCGGTTGAAGGATCTCGACCGGCGCTGGGAGGAGGCTCTTTGCCTGGTTTCCGGCACGGTGGCGGCCCTGCTGATCGGGTTCAACGGCTTCATGTGGAGCCAGGCGGTGATCGTCGAGGTGTACACCCTCAGCGTGCTGTCGTTGATGGGGGTGCTCATCTGTCTCCTGCACTGGACCTATGACCCCGAGCGGCGGCGGTATCTCTACCTGGCCGCCTTTCTCTTCGGCATCTGCTTCAACAACCACCAGACCCTGATCGTGGCGGCCATCGGGATCGAGGTGTTGATTGCGATGGTCCATCCCAAGCTGGGGCGGGACGCCTTTTTCGCCAACAGCGTGCTGTACGTGCTGGGGCTGATCGCCGCCGGGATGGGGGTCCTTACCACGCTGGATCAGAACCGCCCCCTGGCGGTCATCTACCACGCGGTGGGGCTCGGCTCAATCGGCGCCTGCGGGTGGCTGGTGTACCAAACCAAGGGAGTGCTCAGCGAATGGAAAACCGTGTTGGTCGCCCTCTTCCTCTGGCTGTTCGGCGCCTCCTTCTACCTGCTCCTGCCGCTGATGTCGGTGACCAATCCGCCCATGAACTGGGCCTATCCGCGCACCTTCGACGGTTTTCTCCATGCCGTCAGCCGCGGGCAGTATGAACAGACCAATCCCACCGACCTGTTCAACGACCCGCTGCGTTTCGGCCGGCAGTTGTGGATGTATTTCAAGGGCGCCGCCGAGGAATTTCACCTGGCCTTCCTGTTTCTGGCGGTGGTGCCGTTCTTTTTTCACCGGCAATTTCGCCGCCGGGAACGCGCGTGGCTGATCGGCAACACGGCCATCTACGCCTGTCTGGCGTTTCTGCTGCTGATCCTGCTCAATCCCACGCCGGACAAGCAAAGCCAGGAGCTGACCCGGGTGTTTTTCACCGCGTCGCACGTCATCATCGCGATGTTCGCCGGGTTCGGCCTGACGCTGATCGGGGCGATGCTGCTCCGGCACTATCGCGAGTTTCGCGAATTCGCCCTGTACGGAGCGTCCGTGGCGGCGGCGCTGGCGCTGTTCTGGCTGGCCTACGAAATCCAGGAGGCTTACGGCGACCCGGCGGCCGGGATGTCGGGGCTGGGCGTTTTGTGGCGGGGGTTCTGGAGCGCGGTGTTCCATCCGTGGTTCACCCCGCCCGTGTTCCGCATCCTGGCCGCGACGCTGGTGCTGGTGTTGACGGCGGCGTTTGTGGGGATGACGCTCCGGTATCGGGAGACGTTTCCGCCCAAGCTCTTGCTGGGCTTCTTCGCCGCCATTCCCCTCTTCTCCCTGATTTCCCACTGGCCGGCCAATGAGCAGCGGGGGCATTTGTTCGGGTTCTGGTTCGGGCATGACATGTTCGCCCCGCCCTTCGATCTCTACCCGCCCATGACGTACAACGCCATCCTCTTCGGGGGCACGGATCCGGGGCGCTTCTGCCCGACCTACATGATCTTCTGCGAGAGCTTCATCAAGCCCTCGCGCCGGCGGGATCCGGAATTCGACCGGCGCGACGTGTACATCATCACGCAGAATGCGCTGGCCGACAACACCTACCTGGACTACATCCGCGCCCACTACAATCGCAGCGCCCAGCATGATCCGCCGTTTCTGCGCGACGCCGTGGTGTATCTCAGCGACCTGTTGCTGCCCCAGAAGGAACGGGAGAACAAGGCGATGGGCCACCCGTTCAAGCGGGGAACGTTGTCCAGGCTGATCAACAGCCTGACCAACATTACGGCCCCCCTGGACCGGCTGTACCTCAGCTTCGGCGCCGCGGTGGAAAAACGCCGGCGCGAACGCGGGGTGTATCCCGCCAAGGAAATCCGCACCCCCAGCCCCCGGGACTTGCAGAACAGTTTCGACGAATACATGACGGACGTGCAACGGCGTTACCTTCACGACCAACAGCATCCCAACGACCCCCCCCAGCTCAAACCGGGCGAGCAGCTCAACGTCATGCCCGACGGCCGGGTGCAGGTGGCCGGGCAGGTGGCCGTCATGGCCATCAACGCCATCCTGACCAAGGACATCTTCGACGCCAATCCGACCAACGAATTCTACGTGGAGGAAAGCTTCCCGCTCGACTGGATGTATCCCCACCTGACCCCCTACGGGATCATCATGAAGATCAACCGGGAGCCGGTGAAGGAGCTGACGGCGGAGGACCTGCGGCGGGACCACGAGTTTTGGACCCGTTTCTCCGAGCGGCTCTGCGGCAACTGGGTCACCCCGGAAACCCCCGTGCGGGAGCTGTGCGCGTGGGTGGAGAAGGTGTACCGGCGGGGCAACCTGGCGGGATACACCGGCGACCCGAAATTCGTGCGGGACAACGACGCCCAGAAATCATTCGCCAAACTGCGCAACTCCATTGCCGGCTTGTACGCCTGGCGCATCCAACACACCACCAACGCGACCGAGCGCGCCCGGCTGATCCCGGAGGCGGATTTCGCGTACAAGCAGGCCTTTGCCTTCTGCCCCTTCAGCCCGGAAACCGTCTCCCGCTACGCCCAGTTGCTCGTGCTGCTCAACCGGGTGGAAGACGCGTTGCTGCTCACGGAGACGGCGTTGCGCTTCGACACGGAAAGCATCTATCTCCAGCAACTGCGGCAACAGTTGCGGAATCACCTGCAGGCCTCCTCGACCCTCCAGAAAATCGAGAACACCCTGGCCCCGTACGAGCAGGCCTATCGGGCCGCGCCCACGAACTTCACCGCCGCGCTGAACCTGGTGACCGCCTATGCCCAACTCGGTCGGACCAACGAGGCGTTCCAGATCCTCGACGCCCTCGTCGCCCAGCCCAACACCCAGCCGGCCATACTGCTGGCGGTGGCCAACACCTACATGCAGTTGGGCCAGTACGGCCGCACCGAGAAGGCCCTCCGCCGTCTCACGACCCTCATGCCCAACGAACCGGAGCTGTGGTACGACCTTGCGGGGGCCCAGGTGGCCCTCGGCAGCAACGCCGTGGCCCTCAAAACGCTCCGGCGTTGTTTCGAGGTCAACGCGCGGCGCCGGGCCGCCGATCCCACCCGGACCAACTTGCAGGCGCTGGCGGCCTCCGATCCCCGCTTCCGCCCCCTGCGCATCCTGCCTGAGTTCCAACGGCTGCTTCGGGAGACGCCCCCCTCCCCGCCCGCCAAACCCTGACCCGGGCCGCCGGACGGCGGACCGGGGGCGGGTGGGCGGCCAAACGCCCACTGCGTCCGGCGGACTTCGGCTTTAAGCTCCCGCCGCGGGCCGACGAACGATGCTACGCTTGAGCAAACGCAAAGTGGATGAGGAGGGGCACCTGTTGCCCGGCTCCTTTGGCCGCTTCACGCTCCATGAATTGATCAACAGCGGCGGCATGGCGGACATCTGGCTGGCCACGGACGAGCGCAACGAAACCTGCGCCATCCGCTGCCTGCACGGCAACCACCGCTTCGACCTCACCGCCCGCAAACGCTTCGTCCGCGGTTGCCGCGTCCTGGCCGCCACCCACGAGCACGAATTCATCATCGGCTATCGCGGTCACGGCAAAATTGACGGCATCCATTACCTCGCGATGGATTACGTCGAAGGGACCAACCTCAAACTCCTCATGGGACTTGAGGATTCCCCCCTCGAAGAGCAGCTCGGCAACATCCTGATTGACGCCGCCACCGGTCTCGAACACATCCACGAGTGCGGCTACATGCACCTGGACTTCAAGCCGGAAAACATCATGGTCACCCGCAACGGCAGCGTGCGGCTGGTGGATTTCGACCTCGCCCTGCCCCGGCCGGAGTTTCCCAAAAAACTCTCCAGCAACCCCGGCACCCCCGCCTACATGTCGCCGGAGCAGCTCCAACGCGCCCCCGTGGACCACCGGGCCGACATCTTCGCCTTCGGCGTGACGGCCTACGAGCTGGTGACCTTTCAAAAACCCTTCCCGGCGGACTCGGCGGCCGAAGTCCTGCGCCGCCAGTTGGACCGGAGCCTGGACTTCCTGCCGCCCCGCGGCATCAACGAGGCGGTGCCCATCGCGCTCGAACGCATCATCCTCAAGTGCCTGGAAGCCGAACCCGACCGGCGCTACCCCTTCATGAGCGTGCTGGTGCGCGACCTCCAGCGCGCCCTCTACATTTAGCGCCTGCCGCGGAAAGGGTCCCTTCCGCCGCGCCCGGCCCGCCGGCCGCCGCCACAAAACCTTGCTCCCACGGGGCGGCGTCCCGTTAAATCAACGGCGTGTCAATGGCAGTGATAGCGGTGGCCAACCAGAAGGGAGGCGTCGGCAAAACCACCACGGCGGTCAACCTGGCCGCCTGTCTGGCGGCTTTGGGACGACGCGTCCTGCTGCTGGACCTGGATTCGCAGGCAAACGCCACCAGCGGCCTGGGGCTGGAAAAGGCCCCCGGCGGCAGCGCGTACCGGGCCCTGCTGGGCGAGGAAGCGCTGGCGGACCGCATCCGGCCCACCGCCTACGAGCGGCTCGACATCATCCCCAGCGAGATTGACCTCTGCGGGGTGGAGGTCGAACTGCCCCGGATGGAGGACTACCTCCTGCGTCTGCGCGCGGCCCTTGAGCCGCTCCGGCAGGCGCCGCGGCACGATTTGCTGCTGATTGACTGCCCGCCCTCGCTGGGCATCCTCACCCTCAACGCCCTCGTGGCGGCGGATTACCTGCTCGTCCCGGTGCAGTGCGAATATTACGCCCTCGAAGGCATCTCGATGATCACCCGGTTGATGACCCAGTTGCGGGAGTCCGGGGTCAACGCCGGCCTGCGCCTGCTGGGATTCGTGATGACCATGCACGACGCCCGCACCAAGCTCTCGCCCCAGGTGGCGGATGACGTGCGGGAGCACTTCGGCGACCAGGTGTTTGACACCGTCATTCCGCGCACCACCCGGTTGGCGGAGGCGCCGAGTCACGGCAAGGCGATCCTGGACTACGATCCCTACAGCGCCGCCACCGCCGCCTACGAGGTCTTCGCGCAGGAGGTGCTGGAACGACTGGAAGCGCCGGTGAAAGCGCCCGCCGCGGAGGAACAGGAGCCCCCTCCGGAACCGATTGCGCCCGCCTCGGCGTGAAGCGGGCGGCGGACGGGGGGGTGGCATGCCGCATGCGGCATGTGGCAGACGGATGAGGTGGGGGGTTATGGGGAGGTGTTCTGCCGGCGCAACAGCCCGGCGATGACGGGTAAATCTTCGGGGCGGGTGACCTTGGGATTGGGCGCGCGACCTTCCACGAGCCGGACGGATTGACCGATCAGGGCGCAGGCGGCGGTGTCGTCGGTGAATTGCCGGCCCTGTTCGCGCGCCGTGCTTAATGCCCGCCGGATGATGTCGAGCCGGAACGCCTGCGGGGTTTGCACGGCCCAGAGGCGGTCCCGTTCCAAATGGCGCGTGATGGTCCGGCCGTCGTCCGATTCCTTCACCGTGTCGGTGAGCCGGGACGCGGCCACCGCCGCGCCGGTTTCGCGGGCGGCGGCGATCACTTCGCGGATCAATTCCGCCGTGACGCAGGGGCGGGCGCCGTCGTGAATGGCCACCACCCCGGTTTCCTCCGGCGCGGCTTGGAGCCCGTTCCACACCGAGTCCTGCCGCTCCGCGCCGCCGTCGGCGAACCGGAACGGCTTCCGGAAGCCCTCCCGCGCGGCCAGTTCCGTGAATGCCTCCCGGCGTTCGGGGCGGGTGACCAGCACGATGGCCTCCACCGCCGCCGCTTCCTCGAACCGCCGCCACGCATGGGCGATGACCGGCCGGCCCGCGAGGTCCAGAAACAGCTTGTCCCCGCCGCCTCCCATGCGGGTGCCGCGTCCCGCCGCCACGATGATGCCCGTGTTCATGGCCGCCAGTCTGGGGCGGTCCCCGCGCCGGCTCCAAGCGGAAAAGGCGCGCGGTGGCCGGGCCGCGCCGGGAAAAGCGGCGGCCCGCCTCGCTCCGCCCCTTTTTCGCGGGAAAATGAGACCTCCGCCGCAATTCCGTTTGGAACCGCCCCCGCTTTGAGGCATCTTCCCCTTCCATGAGAAAATCACGTTTTCTGTTGGGGGGGCTGGCCCTGTGGATGGCGGCCCTCGTGCACACTCCTTCCACGCACGCCGCGCAACTGGGCGATCCGGCGGCGCCGTTGAAGATCGCGGAATGGATCAAGGGCCGCCCGGTGGACCTGGCCAAGGGACGGGGCAAAAAGGTGTACGTCGTCGAATTCTGGGCGACCTGGTGTCCGCCCTGCCGGCGAAGCATTCCGCATCTCACCCAGTTGCAGAAAAAATTCGGCCCCCGGGGAGTGGTCTTCATCGGCATCAGCACGGAAAAACCCGCCGTGGTGAAAGCCTTCGTCAAAAAGATGGGCGACCAGATGAACTACACCGTGGCGGTGGACCAGGACCGGCAGACCTCCCGCGCCTACATGACCGCCTACCACCAAAACGGCATCCCCACGGCCTTCGTCATCAACAAGGAAGGCAAGGTGATCTGGGTGGGCCACCCGATGAGCAACTTGGAGCAAACCTTGGAGGAGGTGCTCGCCGGACGCTACGACATCGAAAAATCCGCCCTCCGCGCCGAGGGCATGAAACTCCTGCGCCAGTTCGCCCAAAAATCCCAACAGCCCGACGTGGATGAAGCCTCCCTGCGCAAGCTGGCGGATCAGATCGAGGAAGTGGACCAAAAAGCCGGCGGGCTGCAACCCGGCGCCCGCCTGACGGCCAGGATGCTGATGGATCAGGCCCTTGCCGGGCGTCTGCTCCGGCGCTACCAGAAGGCGATCTTCAACGGCAAAAGTGATGCGGAACTGGCCGCGCTGGAGGAGGAACTGCGGGCCAAATTGCCGGTGACGATGGATTTGGACCAACTCAAACGCCGGCTCAAACACCAGAAGCTGGTGAACGACTACCTCACCGCCGCCACCAACAACCAGGCCGACCAGGCCAGGGCCCTTGCCGCCGCCATCCTCACCGAGCTGAAGGACGACGCCAACGCGCTCAATCAGATCGCGTGGACCATTCTCACCAACCAGCACGTCAAATACCGCGACCTGGCCTTCGCCCTCCAGGCGGCCAAGGCGGCGGTGGATGCCTCCCGGGAACAGGATGCCTCCATTCTGGACACCTACGCCCGCGCCTTGTGGGACAACAACCGCCATCAGGAAGCCATCACCTGGCAGAAAAAAGCCGTGAGCCAGGCCTCCAATGACACCCTGCGCAAGATGTTGCGGAAAACGCTGGATCAGTACCAGAACCCCGCCCGGCAATAGCCCCGCCCCGGCGGCCGCTCCAGCGCATGAGACCGTTGAAACGGCCGCGGGCAAAGGGCACGGAGGGCGGCTTGCGGGAGGCGGTCGTGCTGCGGGCTGGTGGGCTTCAGCCGGCGTCGGGATCTGCGCTTCCTCCCCTTGGTTGCTACAAGAGGACACGCTTCCTTCGGATTCCGAATTCCGAAACTTCTCCGTGGCGAAGGCGCAACACCCGTCAGCCCCGGCAACGCCCGGGGGGACGAGTGGCGCCCCTTGTGGGCCGGGTTCTCCAATCCGGCGAGAGGCTTCCTTCCTCTGCTTCGTGTTCTTCGCGCCCTTCGGGGTGAAATCGAGTGGGGAGGGAAATCGGACGCCGCGCAGCGTGCCTCGCTGCGATACGGCAGGCTGCCGGCCTGCGCTACAGAGTGGCGAGGAATTCCCATCTCTTCACGTCGGCGAACTGCGAAGGATGCTTTTTTTCGGGATTCGGATTTCGGGATTCGGATTTCCTTCGGTCCCTCGGCCCTCGGTCCCTCGGATTTCCGCGCCCGCGGGGCGGGTCCTCCGTTCCGCCCGGCTCGTCGCCGGATGTTGGAGGGTTTTCGGTGACGGCCTCACACCGCCGAGCGGCCGCGGTGGCGGACGACGGGGGCGGCGCCGATGAGGCGTTCGTATTCCAAGGCGGCGAAGCGGTCGGTCATGCCGGAGAGGTAATCGCACACGGCCCGATGCGGATCGCGCCGGGCGCGGCGCCGGGCGGGCGGGTCGGCCATTTCGTCGGGGTGTGCGAGGTAGCAGCGGAAGAGCCCTTCGAGCATTTTCGCGGCCCGGCGGTTGGGATGCTTGACTTCGGGGTTGAAGTACAGCCGGGCGTACAGATAGCGGCGCAATTGGAGGTTCAGACGCCGGCGTTCCGCGCTGTAGCCCACCAGATGACGGGCCCGCTCCCGCACGGCGTCCGCCGAGGCCGGCCGGGCGCGCTCCAGCCGCCGGGCGGTGGTTTCCACCACGTCGCGCACCTGGTCGTCAATGATGCAGCGGATGGTGTAGTAGCGTCGTCGCCCGCCGGGCAGGCGTCCGTGCGCGGCGGTCACCTGCTGTTCGGCCCGCTGCCACACCTCGACTTCGCGGCTCAATGAAGCGCCGTCCAGCAGGCCCGCCTCCAGACCGTCGTCCAGGTCGTGGCTGTAGTAGGCGATTTCGTCGGCGAGGTCCGCCACCTGCGCTTCGAGCGAGGGACAACGCCCCCGCCCCCGCACGGGAAGGGAGGGGGCGGCGGAGCGGTGCTTGGTCAGGCCCTCGCGGACTTCCCATGACAGGTTCAATCCGGAGAAGCGCGGGTATTTCTGCTCCAGCTCGTCCACGATGCGGAGGCTTTGGACGTTGTGCTCGAACCCGCCGTGATCCCGCATGAGGCGGTTGAGCACCTGCTCGCCGGTGTGCCCGAAGGGCGGGTGCCCGAGGTCGTGGGCCAGGGCGATGGCCTCGACGAGGTCTTCGTTCAGGCGCAGGGCCCGGGCGATGTTGCGGGCGATGGCGGCCACTTCCATGGTGTGGGTCAAGCGGGTCCGCAGGTGGTCGCCGGTGCCGTTGAGGAAGACCTGGGTTTTGTATTCCAGCCGCCGGAAGGCCCGCGAGTGGATGATGCGGTCGCGGTCGCGCTGGTAATGGGTGCGCCACTCGGGCGGGGCTTCCCGGTGCGCCCGGCCGCGGGAATCGCCGCTTTTCTGGGCGTACGGCGCGAGGGTTTGCCGCTCGCGCGCTTCCAGTTCCTCCCGCGTGCAAAACATCGCGCGTCCTCCCGGGTTCCGGCTCATGTCTCCGCCCCGGACAGCGGCACCACGTGGTCGAGCGAGATGCCCCGCAGCGCGAAGAGGCGGCGGATGGCGTCCTCGATGAGGTTGTTCGGACAGGAGGCGCCCGCCGTGATGCCGATGGTCAGGGGGCGGTCGGGGAGCCAGTCGCGGGTTTCCACCTCCCGTTTTTCGTGCTGGTTCCAGTGGCGGATGCACTTCGCCGAAACCATTTTGGCGGCGTTTTTGATGAAGTAGGTGGGCAGGACCTTTTCGCCCATCTCCGCCAGGTGGGAGGTGTTCGAGGAATTGTAACCGCCCACCACGATGAGCAGGTCCATCGGCTGGCGCAGCAGTTGCCGGAGGGCGTCCTGGCGCTCCTGGGTGGCGCCGCAGATGGTGTCGAACGAGCGGAAATGCTCCGTAAGGGCCGCCGCGCCGTAGCGGTCCACCATCGCCTGCCGGATGCGTCGTTGCACCTCCTCGGTCTCGCCGCGCAGCATGGTGGTCTGGTTCGAAACCCCCACCGCCACCAGGTGTTGGTCCGGATCGAACCCGGGCGAGTGCGCCCCGCGAAAGCGCTCCAAAAAGGCCTGCTTGTCGCCGCCGCGGCGGATGTAGTCACAGACGGCGTCGGTTTCCGCCAAATCATAGACCACGAGGTAATGTCCCGTCCCGTGCACCGAGGCCTGCGAGGTGGTGGCCTTGGTTTCCTCGTGCTGGGCCTTGCCGTGGATGATGCTGGTCACCCCGTCCCGCGAATACTGGCGCACCCGCTTCCACACGCTCATCACGTCGCCGCAGGTGGTGTCCACGAGGATGCAGCCCTTCTCCTCGAGCTTGCGCCGGATGGCCACTTCCGTGCCGAAGGCGGGGATGATCACCACATCGTCCACGGTGATGCGGGCCAGATCCTCCTCGCTGGGGCGCGGGGCCAGCCGCCCGATGCCCATCGCCTGGAGCTGATCGTTGACCTCCGGGTTGTGGATGATCTCGCCCAGCAGGAAGATGCGGGTGGGCGGCGGAAAATGGTCCCGGGCGGCGTACGCCAGGTCAATGGCCCGCTCGACCCCGTAACAAAAACCGAATTCCTTGGCCAGCAGCACGCGCAGGCCGCCCACCGCCACCTCGCCGCCGTGGGCGCGCAGGTGGTCAATCAGGCGGCTCCGGTAATGCGACGCCGTGAGGGTTTCCACCGCCTTCATGATGTCGGGCCGGCGGAGGTTGACGCGTCGGGATGCGGCGGTGTTTCGCGAAGCCATCTTGGCGCGCAGTGTAGCACCGCCCCCGCCCGCGTCCAGAATTGCCGTCGGGGAATCAAACGCCCGCGCGCCGGGCCGCGCGTCGCGCTTTTCGGATTTGCCCCTCCGGAGGCGGCGGGCATAATGCCGCCATGACCACTTGGAATCGTCGCGACTTCACGAAGGCCATGGCGCTGGCCACCACCGCCACGGCCACTTCACTTTCCGCGCGCCGCGTGCTGGGCGCCAACGAACGCATCCGGCTCGGGTTCATCGGTCTGGGCAACCGGGGAGACCAGGTGCTCGACGCCTTCCTCGCCCAGCCGGACATGGAGGTCGTTGCCTTGTGTGACATCCATCCGCCCTACCTGAACTTCGCCGCCCGCAAGGTGGGGCATCCCACCCGGCAGTTCGGGGACTGGCGGAAGTTGCTCGATTTGCCGGACGTGGACGCCGTGGTCATCTGCACCCCGGACCACTGGCACGCCCCGATGATGATCGCCGCCTGCGAGGCGGGCAAAGACGTGTACGTGGAGAAGCCGCTGTCGCTGCGGGTCGCCGAGGGCCGGCGGATGGTGAACGCCGCCCGCCGCCACAACCGCGTGGTGCAGGTGGGCATCCACCGGCGTTCGGCGGAAGTCTGCCAGCGCGCGGCGGAACTGGTCCGCGCCGGCGGGCTGGGCAAGGTGACCAGCGCCCGCTGCTTCCACATCCAGAACGAAGGGCGGATCGGCATCGGCAACCCGCCCGACCAGGCCCCGCCGTCGGAGCAGTTTTGGAACGACTGGCTCGGGCCCGCGCCGATGAAGCCGTACAACATCAACCGCACCTTCTACGAGTTCCGCTGGTTCCGGGATTACTCCGGCGGGCAGCTCACGAATTTCGGCACCCACTATCTCGACTTCATCCAATGGGCGCTGGACTGCGACGCGCCGTTGTCGGTCACTGCCATGGGCGGCAAGCTCGCCGTCGAGGACAACCGCGAGATTCCCGACACGCTCGAAGTGCTGTGGCAGTATCCCGGCGGGACGTTGGTGAACTTCACCCAGTACAACACCAACGGCGCCCTGGCCGCGCCGAACAACGCGCAGGTGGAGATTCGCGGCACGGAGGCCACGCTCTACCTGTTCTCCAACCGGTTCGAGGTCGTGCCGGAACGGGCGCCCACCGTGCCCTTCCCCCGGCGCAATCCATTGGAACGGAGATCCGTGGAGCGCGTTTACCGCGAAAGCTTCCGCACCTGCCGGGAGCCGCTGACCGTCAAGGGCAGCCAGGCCACCACCTTTCACGCCCGCAACTTCCTCGACTGCATCAAGACCCGCGCCCGTTGCACCTGCGACGTCGAGATCGGCCACCGGAGCACCACCGCCACCCTCCTCGGCAACGTGGCCCACGAAATGCAGGCCCTGCTGACCTGGGACCGGGAGCGGGAATGCTTCACCAACCATCCCGAGGCCAACCGGTTGCTCGACTACGAGTACCGGCCGCCGTGGACGCACGAAAGCTGAGAGCCGATCGAAAACATCGGGCGGGAAAAGTGGCCGCCGCGTAAAGGGGAAAGCCCGGCGGATTGGAAATCTGCGATACGGCGGGCTGCCAGCCTGCGCTACGGAGGGGGAGCGCCCGCGCCTCGCGTGCGCCGAGGGGCGCCCTCGCCCCTCGGTCCCCGCGAGCGATTTATCGCGGCCGCTCCGCTTCCGCCCCTTCAGGGCCGGTCGGGGAACGCCGGGTCAGG
>CAZRPT010000222.1:0-45020 GCA_964601985.1 uncultured Verrucomicrobiota bacterium | reverse complement strand
TTTTCCGGAG
Organism: uncultured Verrucomicrobiota bacterium; assembly: GCA_964601985.1. Classification (GTDB taxonomy): domain Bacteria; phylum Verrucomicrobiota; class Verrucomicrobiia; order Limisphaerales; family J093; genus J093. Next base: position 45,010 of record CAZRPT010000222.1, on the reverse strand, counting down.
GGAAAGACGTGAGGGTACAAAAAAACCGGGGCGGGAGTCAGGGGGTGACTCTCCGCCCCGGGGAGTTTTCTAGAGTACAACTGTAGGATTACGGGGATGTTCCAAGCCCGACCGGTACGGAGCCAGACTTGGAAAGTTACTCGGGCATTCAAAGATCACTCTCAACTTACTTTGCCCGCAAAGCTGGTCGTCGTAACCCGCGCAGAAGAAACCATCCCTCCAGGGCCTTGTCAAGCGGGCAAACGAAAAAAATTTCAAATTTTGTTTTCCGGCCCGCAAAGAAGGGTGGATTGACGCGCTCCGGGGGATGGGAAAGGGGTGGAAGCGTCCCGTTCCGCCCGGTAAACTGGGGGTTTCGCGCATGTTTGGCAAACCTGAAGAACACGATTCCGGAAACGCCCCCGCTGACACGGCCGCGCCGCTGGGCTTTTGGCGGGGCAAGCGTCGTCGCAAGGCCCTGCTGCTGATCGGCCTGGCGTGCCTGTTGGCGGCGGCCTACCAGACTTACGAGCATTGGCGCGCGCCGGCCCTGCCGGTGCCGGTGCCGGTGGACTGGAACCAGATTTCCGAGCCGCAGGTGCGGGATTACCTGAAAAAGATGGTGGCGTATGTCGAGGAAGCGCCCCGCGAGGCCACCCGGCACGCCACCCTGGGGCTGGCCTACGCCGCCAATGGGTTGTGGAACCTCGCCGAGCCGGCTTTTCGCAACGCCGCGCGACTGGCTCCCAACGATCCGCTGCCGTGGCTCTACACCGCCATCGCCCTGGAACAAAGCGGCGAGAAGGCCAAGGCCCTGGCGGGTTATCTGCTTGTGACCCGGAAGTTTCCTGATTTCGCGCCCGGTTTTCAACGATTGGGGGAGGCGGCCCTGCAGGCGGGCGACTTGCAGGAGGCGGCCCGGGCCTTCCAACGGGTCAATACGCTGGCCACCAATGACTGGCACGGATTGGCGGGGTTGGGCGAGGTGCTGTTGCGCCAGAAACGTTTCTCCGAGGCGGTGTCGTTGCTGAAGGCGGCGGCGCAAAAGGCCCCTTCCGTGGGAGCGGTGCATTACTTGCTGGGCATCGCCTACCAGCAGCTCGGGCGCACCAACGAGGCCAATCGCGAGCTGCGGCTGGGGCTGAATCCCACCCGGTATCCCATGCCTGATCGCTGGTCCTCCGAATTTCCGCGGCACATGCGCCGGCAACGTGATTTGGCGGCGCTGGCGCAGTCCCTCATCAACGCCGGCCAGCCGCAACGCGCCATCGCCCTGCTGCGGGACGCGCTGCGGCTGAACACCAACAGCGTGAAGTTGATGACCAGCCTGGCCATCGCGCACAACCAGGCGGGGGAGCCGGATCAAGCCCGCCCCCTGCTGGAACGGGCGTTGCGGCAGGACAGCAACAACATCCCCGCCTTGGTGGCGCTTTCCGCCGCCTGCCTGGCCGGCGGGGACGTGACCAATGCCCGGGTGTGGGCGGACCGGGCCATCGCCGCCGCGCCCGGCGCGCCCCAGCCCTATCTGGCCCGCGCCAACGTGGCCCTCGCGTTCACCAACAACGCCCTCGCGCTGACCAATCTGGCGAAGGCCTTTGCCGTGGCGCCCGCCAACGGCGCCATCCAGATGGACATGGGCAACATTCTGCTGCTCAACGAAGGCAAGCTGGACGAGGCGCTGGCGCATTACCAAAAGGCGGTCGAGATCAATCCCCGCCTGGTGCCCGCCTACGTGCGCATGGCCCAAATTCACCTGCGCCGGGGCGACACCAACCGGGCGCTGGCCGTGTTGCGCGCCGCCCGGCAATACGTTCCCGGGGACACGAACCTCGCCCGGTTCGAGCAGGCCATCCTGGCGCCGCCCCCGCCGTCGAAGACCAACGCCCCTTCCGCCCGCCCCACCCCGACGGGCAAACCGGGGAAGTGATTTTCCGCCCGGGGGCCGAGGGAACGGAGGGCGAAGGAAAATCCGAATCCTGAAATCCCCCGGGAAACGGCCTCCTTCGCGGCCGCCGGGGGGGCGGAGATTTTTCCCCGGCGCCGGCTCTGCGGGATTGCCTTCGTGAAACGCTGCCGCTAGCTTGCGGGCATGCAAGACACACCTGTTTCTGCTTCCGCCTTTCGGCGGCGCGATTTCCTCGCGTCGGTCACCGGCGCCGCGCTGGCGGCGCCTTTCGCGCTCACTTCCGGAACCGTCCGCGCCCAGGCGGCGCCGGCGCCGGGCCGCCTGAAACAGGGCGTCTGCCGGGGCGTCTTCAAGAGGGCGGGACTGGACCTCGAGGGCATGTGCCGGGTCGCGGCCGAGCTGGGCGTGAGGGGCATGGACCTGGTCGGCCCCAAGGCCTTTCCGACGCTGAAAAAATACGGGCTGGTTCCCACCATGCTGCCGGGCGGCAGCGGCATCAAGAAGGGCATCAACGACCCCGCCAACCATGCCGCCATCGAGCCCCGCATGCGCCAGGCGCTCAAGGATGCCGCGTCCGTGGGCGCGCCCAACGTCATCGTGCTGGCCGGCGACCGCAAGGGGCTCACGGATGAGGAGGGACTCGACAACAGCGTGCGCTTCCTGAACCGGATCAAGGGGCAGGCCGAGGATCTCGGGGTGACCCTGTGTCTGGAATTGCTGAACAGCAAGGTCAACCATCCCGGCTACATGGCCGATCACATGGCCTGGGGCGCGGCCCTCTGCCGGCGGGTCAATTCGCCGCGGGTGAAGCTCCTGTACGACATCTACCACATGCAGGTGATGGAAGGTGACATCATCCGGACCATCCGCGAAAACATCCAGTACATCGGCCATTTCCACACCGCCGGCAATCCGGGCCGGCACGAGTTCGACGAGACGCAGGAGCTTTATTACCCCGCCATTTGCCGGGCGATCGCCGACCTGAATTTTCCGGGTTACCTTTCCCACGAATACACCCCCACCAAGGATCCCGTCGGAACGCTGAAGAAGATGCTGCGTCTCTGCCAGGTCTGACGTCGCGTCCCGGTGGCTTCTTGCCGTCCGCGGTTTCAGGGGCGGGAGAAGGGAGCGCCGCGTGAGCGCCTTTCCGGGCGCGTCGCGCGGCGGCTTCTTTTTTGCCGGATGAATTTTCTGCCGGAATGGTGGGATTCCTGCTTCACTCGGCGGCCATGCGAATGGGCGGTCACGGGTGGTTGCGGTTGCTGCTGGGGCTGGTTCTTCTCGGAGGACCGGCCCGGGCCGGGGTGCGCATTGCCGAGTTCATGGCGGCGAATTCCGAGACGCTGGCGGACGAGGAGGGGGAGTTTCCCGACTGGATCGAGATCGAGAACACCGGCCCGGACGCCGTGAATCTGGCGGGCTGGGTGCTGACCGACAAGCCGGACGGGCCGGGCTGGGTCTTTCCCGCCACGAACCTGCTGGCGGGGGAGCGGCTGGTGGTGTTCGCGTCGAACCAGGACCGCCGCCGGCCCGGCGCGCCGTTGCACACGAATTTCCGGCTGTCGGCGGCGGGCGAGTATCTGGCCCTGCGTTCGCCGGCGGGCGAGGCGGTCTCGGAGCTGGCGCCCGCCTTTCCCCCGCAGGCGCCGGATGTCTCCTTCGGGCTGGGACGACAGGCCGAATCGCGCCTGCTGGTCGGCCCGGACACGCCCGCCTTGGTGCGGGTGCCGGAAACGGCGGCGGACCGGCCCGCCGACTGGCCGCCCGCCGTCGCGCCGGACTGGCCGGTGCGGCCCGCCGCCGTCGGTTACGAGGCCTCGCCGGCGGATTACGCGACGCTGATCCGCACCGATCTGCGCGCGGCCATGCGCCACGGCAACACCACCTGCCTGCTGCTGATTCCCTTCGCCGTGGCGGACCCGGCGCAACTGACCGATCTCCAACTGGGCGTCCGGTTCGACGACGGCTTCGTGGCATGGCTGAACGGGGTCGAGGTGGGCAGCCGCAACGCCCCCGGCGAGCTGGCGTGGAACAGCGCCGCCACCCGGAATCATCCCGACGCGCAGGCGGTGATTCCCGAGGAGCTGGACCTGAGCGCCTTTCGCCACCTGTTGCATCCCGGCACGAACTGGCTGGCGTTTCAGGGGCTCAACGTCTCGCCGAACAGCAGCGATTTTCTGCTGGTCCCCGAGCTGCGGACCACCCGGGTGAGCGGCGGCGACGCGGCGTGGCGCTACTTCACCCATCCCACGCCGGGCGAACCGAACGGCGGCGGCAGCGAGGCGGTGGGGCCGTTGGTTCGCTCGCTGCGCCACGCGCCCGAATCGCCGGCGCGCCTCCGCGCGGACGAGGATTTGCGCGTGCAAGCCCGGGTGACGGCGGCCTTCGCGCCGGTGGCCGGAGTCACGCTCCATTACCGGGTCAACTTCGCGCCGGAAAGCACGGTCCCGATGCGCGACGACGGCGCGTCGGAGGACGGCGAAGCGGGCGACGGAATCTTCGGGGCGCGGATTCCGGCGGCGGCGTTCGGGCCCGGCGATCTGGTCCGCTACCGGGTGACGGCGACCGACACGGAGGGCGCGACCTCGCGCTTCCCGCTCTTTCTCCCGCCCGACAACGCCCCCGAGTATCAGGGCACGGTGGTGCAGGATCCCGCGGTGGAAAGCGCCTGTCCGATCTGGGAATGGTTCACGGCGAATCCGGCCGCCGCCCGCACCCGGGGCGGCGCGCGCGGTGACGTCTTCTTCGCGGGCCGCCTGTACGACAACGTCTTCATCCGGGCGCGCGGCGGGGCCACCTCGGGCGGGTCGCAGAAGTTCGATTTCAACACCGGCGATCACCTGTTCGTGAACGACACGGTGGGCCGGGTGGAGGAGGCGAACCTCAACACCCGGGGCAGCGATTCCTCCTGGGTGCGGGTGCCGCTGGCCTTTCAGGCGTTTCGGATGACGGGCCATCCGGCGTGCGAGGCGTTTCACGTCCAAATGCGGCTCAACGGCGCGCCCGACCGGCTGGGCATTTTCATCGAGCAGGTGGACAAGCGGTTCCTGCGCCGGAACGGGCTCGATCCGCGGGGGGCGTTGTACAAATTCGTCCAGCGCCGCCACACCACGCCGGTCTTTTCGGACGCCGCCGAGGGGATCGAGAAAAAGACGCGCAAGGAGGAGGACTGGAGCGATCTCGAAGCCTTCGTGGCCGGGCTGAACGCCCCCGACCCGGAGGCGCGGCGGAGGTGGTTCTTCGATCACGTGGACGTGCCGGGCCTGCTCAACTACCTGGCCGTGCGCTGGGTGATTCAGGACGCCGACGATGTCCGGAAAAATTTCTACCTCTATCGCGACACCCGGGGCAGCGGCGAATGGACGATTTTCCCGTGGGACAAGGACTGGACCTTCGGCGTTTCCGGGGACGGCGGGCCGGATCTGCGGCATCCGTTCTTCGGCGATTACGCCCATCGCAAGCCGAACGCGAACCAGTGGAACGTGCTGTGGGAGTTCGTCTTCAACGATCCGGTCGTCCGGCCGCTCTACCTGCGCCGACTCCGCGGCGTGGGCGACGCGCTGCTGGAACCGCGCGCGGAGCTGGACGGCGAAGCGGCGCTGGTCGTGGCGGCGCGGAGTTACCTGCCGGCGCTTACCCGCGAGCTGGGCGGCTCGATCGCGAGCCGGGTCAACAGCGTCCTGCAATTCCTCGAACGCCGGCGGAACGACCTCGACGTGACCTACTCCGTCGCCAACCCGGCGGCGGGGGCCAACGCGCTGATCCCGCTCACGCAGCCGGCGGACGCCCTGCCGGAGTTGGGCGCGGTGGAGTTCAATCCCGCCAGCGGCAACCAGGCCGAGGAATTTCTCCGGCTCGACAATCCGCATCCGTTCGCGCTCGACCTCTCCGACTGGCGGCTCGACGGCGCGATCCGGCACACCTTCCGCCCGGGCACCGTGATTCCGGCGGAGGGGAGCCTGTTCCTCTCGCCGGACGTGCGGGCCTTTCGCGCCCGGGCCGTTTCCCCGCATGGCGGCGAGGGGCGGCTGGCGCAGGGCGATTACGCCGGCCGGCTTTCCGCCCGGGGCGAGACGATTCAGCTTCGCGACCCCGCCGATGAAATTCGCGCGGAGTGGAGCTATCCGGGCGACCCCACCCCGGCCCAGCGCTGGCTGCGGATCACCGAGCTGATGTTCCATCCCCGGCCCGTGGCCGGCGTGGACGATCCGGAGGCGCTGGAGTTCATCGAGCTGAAAAACCTCGGTCCGGAACCGCTGGACCTGCGCGGCGTGCGCTTCACCCGGGGCATCGAGTTCGCCTTTCCGACCGACGCGCCCGTCCTGCTCGCGCCCGGCGAAGCCGCCGTGCTGGCGCGGGACGAAGCCGCCTTCCGCGCGGCGTACGGCCCGACTCCGCGCCTCCTGGGCCGGTACGCCGGCCAGCTCGACAACGGCGGCGAAACGGTGCGTCTGGAGGACGCCGCGGGCGAGAAGGTGCTCGAATTCCGCTATCACGACGACTGGCAGCCCACCGCGGACGGTCAGGGTGATTCCCTGGTGGTGCGTGACGAAACCGCCCCGTGGACCGCGTGGGACACCCCGGAGCAATGGCAGGCCAGCGCCGAACTGGGCGGGTCGCCGGGCGCGCCGGAGCCGTCACTCTGGCAGGACACGGACGGGGACGGCATGCCCGACGTGTGGGAACGCCGCCACGGCCTGAATCCCGGGGTGAAGGACGGCGGCGACGACGCGGACCACGACGGCCTGAGCAACTTGCGGGAATTCTTCGCCGGCACCGATCCCCGGGACGCCGCGAGCGTGCTGCGGCTGGCCTTTGAATTCCTGCCCGACGGCCGGCTCCGGCTGCGGTTCACCGCCCTGCCCGACCGGGTGTACCGGCTGAGCCGGAGCACGAATCTGGCCGCCGGCGCGTGGGAGACGCGGCGCGAGTTTTCCGGCCTGTCCGGCGCGCAATCCCTGATGGAACGCCCGCCCGCCGACGCCCCCGCCTGCTTCTACCGCCTCGAAGTCGTGGCCGTGCCGTAAGAGCCTGCCGGAACAGGGGGGGGCTCTTCCGCCGCGTGGGGACGCGAGGCCTCCGGGGCGGAGGCGAAATGCCTCCCGGTTCCGGGCCGGGCTTCCCAACCCGGCGTTTTTCGGGAGGTTCTCGGCGGCCCGGCTATCCGGCGGAAAGCGCCACGAAACGGGGGAGCTGCTGTTCCGCCAGCAATTCCCGGGCGCGGGCGATGACGGTGGGGGGCGTCAGCCCGCGGAGGCATTCCAGGAAAACCGGGTGGCGGCAGTCGTGGTGCAGGCAGGGCACGCAATCGAGGCCGAGCTGGAGGACGTGATCGAGCTGGCCGTAGGGACCGGTGCGCCGCGGTTCGGTGGGGCCGAAGAGGGCCAGCACGGGGCGCCGCATGGCGGCGGCGGCGTGGAGCGGGCCGGTGTCGTTGGTGATCAGGAGGGCCGCCAGGCGCAGCCATTCCACCATTTCCGGCAGGGTGGTTTCCCCGGCCAGCACCAGGCAGCGGTCGGGGGCGGCTTCGGCGATTTCGCGGGCCAGGTCGCGCTCGTCGGGGCTGCCCAGGAGGGCGAAGCGCAGGGCGGGGTCGTCCCCGGCCAGGGCGCGGATCACGGCGGCGAAGTGGCGGGCGGGCCAGCGTTTGGTGGCCCAGCGCGCGCCGGGTTGCACGGCCACCCAGCGCGCGGCGTCCGTCCGCCAGCGTTCCCGCAGGCGGGCCGCCACGGCCGGGCGGGGGGGGATCCAGTCGAAATCCCACTTGACGGGGAGGCCCAGCCGGCGGGGCACTTCGAGGTACCAATCCACCGCGTGGGTCAACGGCGTGGGGCGCGGCACCGCCAGATCGTAAAAGGCGGGGGCGCCTTCGCGGCGGTCGTCGAGTCCCACGCTGAAGCGGGCGTGGCTCCACCACGTCACCAGGCCGCTGCGGGCCAGCGCCTGGAGGTCGAGCACCCAGTCGAATTGCCGCCGCCGCATCTCGCGCAGGGAGCGCACGAACGGCAGCCAGCCGGAGGGTTTCCGCAGCGCCCGGCGGTTGAAGGGGATGAGGCCGGTCAGGTCGGGGTCGTCCTCCAGAAGGGGGCGCAGGCCGGCGTCAATCCACCACCAGATTTCGGCGGCGGGAAAGGCGCGTCGCAGGACCCGCAGCACGGGCAGGGCGTGGATGACGTCGCCCAGGGAAGAGGGCTTGAGCAGCAGAATGCGCGCCGGATCGGGGGGGAGGAAGGCCGGGGTGGGGGAGGGCATGTCCGTTTCCCGGTTCAACCTTCCGGAGCGTTCCGCCCCTCGGGGCGGGGTTCAACGACCCAGGGGCAGGCGGTCGGCCAGCCGCTGGGGCAACCCGGCTTCGATGATTTTCCGCTGCGTGGTGGCCATGTCGTAGTCCAGCCGCCGCAGCTCGATGGTGGAGGCGCCGGCGTCGTAGATGACATAGGTGGCCTTGGGCACGCCGTCGCGGGACTGCCCCACGCTGCCCACGTTGATGAAGTATTTCCGCCCGGGCTCGATGCGGAAGGTGGAGTAGCTGCCGCCCCGCACCACGCTGTCGCGCACGAAGGCCACCGGCACATGGGTGTGCCCGAAGAAGCAGAGCTTGGTGTTCTGGTAGGTGAAGCTGGCGGCGGCGGCGAGCTTGTCGAACACGTAACCCCAGCGCTGGGGGGCGTCGAGCGTGGCGTGGACGATGGTGAAATTGGTCACCAGGCGGAGGTATTTGAGGTCGCGCAACCAGGCGCGGTCCTCGTCGGTGAGCTGGTTGCGGGTCCACTCGATGGCGCGGGCGGCCTGGGGGTTGAAGCCCTCCAGCGCGCCCTCGCCCGAACAGAATTCGTCGTGATTGCCCTTCACGCAGGGCATTTTCATCTCCCGGACGATGTCGAGACATTCCTTGGGATTGGCGTTGTACCCGACCACGTCGCCGAGACAAACGTAGTGGGTCACCTGCTGCTGGCGCGCATCGTCCAGCACGGTTTCCAACGCTTCCAAGTTGCCGTGAATGTCGGCAATGATCGCAAACTTCATCTCAATTCCCGTTTCCGCCCGTCCATCAACTCGCAATGACAAATCCGCTCAACCCGCCCCGGGCGGGCTCCCGGTGCACTTCTTCGTGCCGGATGTGCGGCGCCAGGCCCGATTCGCGAATGGCCTGCCGGAAGGCTTCCAACTCGGCGGGTTCGCCCTCGGCGATCAGCTCCACCCGTCCGTCCAGCAAGTTGCGGACCAATCCCACCACTTCATAGCCCCGGGCCACGTTCCGCACCGTGTAGCGGAAGCCGACGCCTTGGACCCGACCGGAATAAAAGACGTGAAGCCGCTGGCGATTCATCTCTTCGGGTGGCCGCCGTTCCTCGCCGCTTCCGCCGCCGTTCCCGGCGCCGAAGGCCGTTCGAGCCGCGCGCGCACGGCGAAATCAAGCCACAAGCCCCCTCCTTCGCGCAATGCTTTTCCGCCGCCCCGCGCCGGCCGGCCGGCGCTCAGGCCCGGGGTTCGCGGGCGACGAGTTCGGCCAGGGCGCGGTGGTGCACCTTGCCGGCGCCGAGTTTCGGGATTTCCCGCACCACCTGGATCTGCCGGGGCACGTGCAGGTTGGACAGACCGGCCGCCTGGATGGCGGCGCGCACCGCCGCGAGGGAGAGGCGGTCGTCGTTGGTCACGGCCACCAGCGATTCCCCCTTCTCCGGGTCCGGGCGCGAGACCACCGCCACCTCGAATTTTTCCCCCAATTCGGGAAACGCGCCGCTCAGGGCCTCCTCCACGGCGCCCAGGCTGACCATTTCGCCGCTGATTTTGGCGAAGCGTTTCAGGCGCCCCAGGATGTAGAGAAAACCGTCCTCGTCCACCTTGGCGATGTCGCCGGTGTCGTGCCAGCCGCCCAGCGCCTTGAACTTCGCGTTGGCCTCGGGGTTGAGGTAGCCGCGCATGACGTTCGGTCCCCGCACCAGCAACCGTCCCCCTTCGGTGACCCCTTCCACCGGTTCGATCCGCCATTCCACGCCGGGCACGAAGCGCCCCACCGAGCCCACGCGGGGAGCCATGGGGATGTTGGTGCTCAGGACCGGGCTGGTTTCGGTGACGCCGTAGCCCTCATAGACCGTCACGCCGAACCGGTCCGCCCAAATTTGCCGGGTTTCCGGCTGGAGTTTCTCCGCCCCGGCGATGACCAGCCGGAGCGAGTGAAAATCGTACGGATGCGCCTTGCGGGCGTAGCCGCGCAGGAAGGTGTTGGTGCTCAGCAGCAGCGTGCAGTAGCGATCGTAAATGACCGCCGGGATGACCCGGTAATGCAGCGGCGAGGGGTAGAGGAACACGAAAATCCCGCGCACCAGCCCCAGCAACGTGCCCACGGTCAGCCCGAAGCTGTGGAAGATGGGCAGGGCGTTGAACACGCGGTCGCTGTCCAGCACGCCCAACACGGCCTCCATCTGGTGGACGTTGGCCAGCAGGTTGCCGTGGGTCAGCTCGACCCCCTTGGGCTGCCCTTCCGAACCGCTGGTGAACAGGACCACCGCCGTGACCGCGCGCTCGCCGGCGGGGGACGGATCCAGGCCCGCGGCCCGCGCCCGGCGGCGGCGTTGCCGGAGCAGGGTGCGGGGACGAACGACGTGGCGAAGCAGGGTCGCCAGCCGCGCGCCGCCGCCGATTTCCCGCCGCACCTCCTCCAGGTAAATCAGCTCGATCCCGGCGGCGGTCATCGGTTCGAGGTCCAACCCGGCGCGCTCGAGAAAGGCGCGGGAGGTCACCACCTGCCGGATGCCGGCCATCTGGCAGCAGGTGAGCATCACCGACACCCCGGAGGAGAAGTTCAGGATGGCGGGGGTCTTGTTGTCGGCCCACAACCCCAGCAGGACCACCGGGGTGGCGTTTACGTTCGGCAGCAGCACCCCCACGCGGGGGACGTCCTCGGCCAGTCGGGCCCGCAGTTTGCGGCCCAGCAAATCCGCCCCCACCAGCAGCCGGCGGCTGCTCAGTTCCGTCATGGTGGTGTCCTGCAACAGGACCTTGCGCGGCTGGCGGCGGGCGGTTTCCACCACGGCGTCCAGCAGGTTGCTGGGGCCGTGTTCCATCTCGACCTGGAACTGCTGCTCCGCCATGCGCCGCTGCATCCAGGTGGTCAGCCGTTCCCGCGCCACGCTGGTGCGCACGCCGGGAAACCGGGGCGGCGTGACCACCGGCGAGAAATGCGCCGTGACCCGGGGGAACCAATGCCGCCGGCCCGGCTGACGCGACCACTTGAGGCGGTTGGCCCCGCGCAACCGGCAGTTGATGACCCGCGCGCCGGTCTTGTGCAGCAGAAACCCGACCCCCTCGTACACCTTCATCAGCTCGCCGGTCCGGCTGATCTGTCCCTCGGCGAAAAGCACCAGCCGCCCGCCCTGTTCGAGGTATTCCGCCAGCCGCTTGACCGCGTAGGGGGAGGTGTTGTCGATCGGGAAGGTGCGGCGGTTGATGAGGATGAGCCGGTGCAGCCAACTGTAATTGGCGGCCGCCCGGGAGACGACGAATTTCCAGTCCCGGTCGAGCAACACCCCCAGGAACAACCAGTCAATCCAGGAGACGTGGTTGGGCACGAGCAACAACGGACCCGGGGTGCGCAACACCTCCGTGTGATGGGCCCGGAAGCGAAACAGCACCCGCAACAGCCAGTGGATGACCAGACGCATCCGGGATTTTTGAAGACCGCCCCGCCGCGCGTCCAGCCCGTTTCCCTCCGCCGGGTCGGGAGTTTTTCCCTTCCGGGTTTCGGGGCGTCGGCTTCGGGGGGGGGCGCGCAACCGGTTTCGCGGGGGACGGAAAACGGGAAAACGACGGGCGGAGGTTTGCGGAGGTTTGTCCACCTTCCGGCGGCGGGAGCGGATCGGGGTGGCGAAATTCGCGCGCGGTGGATAAAAAACGACACCCGCGGGCGCGGGTTCCTTTTCCCGGGTTGAATTCAAAACATGCTGGCAATCAAGGGATTGCAGGATTCCTGGAAATTATTTCCGGAGTTGGCAGGCGGGTTGCTTGAGGCCGGGGCGGACGCGGCGGATCGAGGCGCGGGTGTTCGCCGACAACGGAAGATTTCCGGAAAACCGGGCCGCGCTGAACGCACATGAAAAAAATCGAAGCCATCATCAAGCCGTTCAAGCTGGAGGACGTCAAGGACGCCCTGAGCGAGGTGGGGGTGTCCGGCATGACCGTCAGTGAGGTCAAGGGATTCGGCCGGCAGAAGGGGCACACGGAGATTTACCGGGGCAGCGAGTACACGGTGGATTTCGTGCCCAAGATCAAATTGGAGATCGTGCTGGACGACGCGCAATGCGAGGCGGCGGTCGAGGCGATCGTGAAGGCGGCCCGGACGGGGAAGATCGGCGACGGCAAGGTGTTCGTCACGCCGATGGAGGAGGCGGTGCGCATCCGCACGGAGGACCACGGTCCGAAGGCGCTGTAACTTGTTTTTTGAGGTGATGCGGTTTTCTCGTTGGGCAATCGGGGGAGGGGGCGCGGCGGCGCTGCTGGGATCCGCGGCCTGGGCCGGGGAAGGCGGCGAGGCCGTTCTCAGCGCGGGCGACACGGCGTGGATGATCACCGCCACGGCGCTGGTGCTCTTCATGACGCTGCCGGGACTGGCGCTGTTTTACGGCGGACTGGTGCGGTCGCGAAACGTCCTTTCGGTCCTGATGCAGTGCTTTGCCCTGGCCAGCGTCATGTCGGTGTTGTGGGTCGGGTACGGCTACAGCGTGGCGTTCGACACCGGCGGCATGGCGGCGGGCGAGTTCAATTTCCACTCCCTGTTCGGCGGCCTGGGGGCGCTGTTTTTGCGGGGGATCGGGCCGGATTCGCTGTCCGGCAGCATTCCGGAGGCGGTGTTCGTGATGTTTCAGATGACGTTCGCGATCATCACGCCGGCGCTGATCGTGGGCGCGTTCGCCGAGCGGATGCGGTTCAAGGCCATGCTGCTGTTCAGCGTGTTGTGGTTCACGTTTTCCTACCTGCCGATCTGCCACATGGCGTGGGCCGGCGACGGGTCGTTGTTCGGCGATTTGTGGGGCGTGCTGGATTTCGCCGGGGGCACGGTGGTGCACATCAACGCGGGCATCGCCGGGCTGGTGGCCTGCGTCATGGTGGGCAAACGGCTGGGCCACGGCAGCGAGCCGATGCCGCCCCACAGCGTGCCGTTCACCTTGATCGGGGCCTCGATGCTCTGGGTGGGCTGGTTCGGCTTCAACGCCGGCAGCGCGCTCAAGGCGGACGGCGCGGCCGGCATGGCGATGCTGGTGACCCAGATCGCCACCGCGATGGCGGCGGCGACGTGGATGCTGATCGAGTGGGTTTTCCGGGGCAAACCGACCGCCGTGGGCATCGCCACGGGGGCCGTGGCGGGCCTGGTGGCCATCACGCCGGCCTCGGGCAGCGCCGGCCCGATGGGGGCGTTGCTCATCGGCTTTTGCTCGTCGGCGGTCTGCTACCTGGCGGCCACGGAGCTGAAACGCCGCCTGGGCTATGACGACAGCCTGGACGTGTTCGGCGTGCACGGCGTGGGCGGCATCGTGGGGGCCCTGTTGACCGGGATTTGCGCCAGCCCGCTGCTGGGCGGTCTGGGCTACGCCGGGGGCGTGGGCATGGCGGGACAGTTCTGGGCGCAGTTGAAGAGCGTGCTGGTGACGGTGGCGTGGAGCGCCGCGGTCTCCGGCGCGGCCCTGTGGCTGGCGGACCGCTGGTTGGGCTTGCGCGTCAGCGAGGAAATGGAGACCATCGGCCTCGACCTGACCGAGCACGGCGAGGAGGGATACCACATGGCTTGATGAGTGAAATGGTAAAACGGCCGTGCTGCGATCTGGTGTGGATTCCGACGCGGCACGGCCGGCGTGACCGAATCCGTAAGAAAACGAACACGCGGCGGAACCAATATCGAACCCTGAAACGAAGCACAAAACAAAATACATGAGCACACCCAAGCAAGTATTGGAAATGGCCAAGAAAGCCGGGGCCAAAATGGTGGACATCAAGTTCGTGGACACCTTCGGCACCTGGCAGCACTTCAGCCTTCCGATCGGCGAGCTGAGCGAGGCCACCTTCAAGGAGGGCCTGGGCTTTGACGGCTCCTCGATCCGGGGCTGGAAAACCATCGAAGCGTCGGACATGCTCGCGCTGCCCGACCCGAACACGGCGTTCATTGACCCCTTCTGCGCGGTCCCGACGCTGAGCCTCACCTGCACGATCGCCGAAACCGGTTCGCTCGAACCCTACAGCCGCGATCCGCGCGGCATCGCCATCAAGGCCGAGCAGTACCTCAAGTCCACCAAGCTGGCCGACACCGCCGTGTTTGGGCCGGAGGCGGAGTTTTTCATCTTCGACAACGTCCAGTTCGACACCCGGAGCAACGGCAGTTTCTACTCGGTGGACAGCGGCGAAGGCATCTGGAACACCGGCACGGACGAGATGCCGAATCTGGGCTACAAAATCCGCCACAAGGAAGGCTACCTGCCGGTGCCGCCGCTGGACACCTATCAGGACCTGCGCACCGAGATGGTGCTGATGATGCAGGACCTGGGCATCCAGGTGGAATGCCAGCACCACGAAGTGGCCACCGCCGGCCAGGCGGAGATTGACATCCGTTTCGGCCCGCTGCTGAAGACCGCCGACTCGATGATGGTGTACAAGTACGTGGTCAAGAACCTCGCCCGCCAGCACGGCAAGTTCGCCACCTTCATGCCCAAGCCGCTCTTCGGCGACAACGGCAGCGGCATGCACACCCACGTGAGCTTGTGGAAACGGAACAAGCCGCTCTTCGCGGGCAACGGCTACGCCGGCCTGAGCGAGATCGGCCTGCACTTCGCCGGCGGCATCCTCAAGCACGCCAAGGCCCTGTGCGCCCTCTGCAACCCCACCACCAACTCCTACAAGCGGCTGGTGCCGGGTTACGAGGCCCCGGTGAACCTGGCCTACTCGGCCCGGAACCGCTCGGCCGCGGTCCGCATCCCCACCTACAGCAGCAGCCCGAAGGCCGTCCGCCTCGAGTACCGCCCGCCGGATCCGTCCGCCAATCCCTACCTCGCCTTCACCGCCCTCCTCATGGCCGGTCTGGATGGGGTGCAGAACAAGATTGATCCGGGCGAGCCGATGGACAAGAACCTCTACGAGCTGCCGCCGGAAGAACTGGCCCAGATCCCGCAGGTGCCGGGCAGCCTCGACGCCGCCCTGACCGAGCTGGAGAAGGACCACGAGTTCCTGCTGAAGGGCGACGTCTTCACCCGGGACTTCATCGAGACTTGGATCAGCAGCAAGCGCGCCGAAGCCGACGGCATCCGCCTCCGGCCGCACCCGTACGAGTTCTTCCTGTACTCGGACATCTAACTCACCAGCCACCCAGAACAACCCTCTGGTCCGAACGGCGCGGAGCTCTCCGCGCCGTTTTTTTGTGGGGGGGCACCGACATTCAAAAGGCCGGCGGACATCCGGGGGAAATCACCCCCTCCCTCGCAACCGCCGCGTGCGGACACGCGGCCTGCGGAAATGGCGCGAAACGCCCCCTGGCCGCGCGGGCCGGGTTTTCCCGCCCGGCGCTTTTTTTTTTGACGGGTTCCATCCCGGCGCCGCGGGGAGGCCGGCGGTTTGCGTCGAACGTCCCCCCGTGATGGCATCCGGGGGATTACTGCGTCTCGCCGCGGGTGACGCGGAGGAAGACCTCTTCGAGGCCGAGTTCGTCTTCGCGCAGTTCGAGCAGGCGGGTGCCGCCCTTGACGAGGGCTTCGGCCACCACGGAGTGGTCGGTGTCCATCGAGGCAAGGGTGACCTTGAGGCGGCCGTCCACCTCCTCCACCTCGCTGATCTCGGGCCGGGCCTTGAGCAGTGCGGCGGCCTGCCGGGGATCGCCGGCCACGCGCGCCCAGATCACTCGGGTGGCGTGCATCTGATCCTGCACGCCCTTGACGGAGCCGCTGTAGATGAGCCTGCCCTTCTCGATGATGGCCACCCGGTTGCAGAGGGTTTGCAGCTCGCTGAGGATGTGGGAGGAGATGATGATGGTTTTGCCCATCCGTTGCAGCTCCTGCAGGATGGCCATGACCTCGATCCGGGCGCGGGGATCGAGTCCGCTGGCCGGTTCGTCGAGCAGCAGCACCCGGGGGTCGTGAATCAGCACCCGGGCCAGCCCCAGCCGTTGCTGCATGCCGCGGCTGAGCGCGCCGATCAGCGCGCCCCGTTTGTCGGTCAGGCCCACCAGTTCCAGCACGTCGTTGACCGTCTGCTCGCGTTTGGCGGCGGGAATCTTGTAACAGGCGCCGAAGAAATCCAGGTACTCGGTCACCTCCATGTCCTTGTACACCCCGAAGAAGTCCGGCATGTAGCCGATGATGTGCCGGACGGCGTCGGCTTCCTTCACCACGTCATGGCCCAGCACCGTCGCGGATCCCCGCGAGGGGGTGAGAAAGGTGGCAAGGATGCGCAGGGTGGTGGTCTTGCCGGCGCCGTTCGAGCCGATGAATCCGAACAGGTCGCCCGGATAGACGGTCAGGCTCAACTGGTCCAGCGCGACGAGATCGCCGTAGAGCCGGGTCAGGCCTTCGGTGCGAACGGCGGGCGCGGGCGGTGATTCCGGAGGGGTGCTCATGCGGAAAGGAGGGTTGCGGATCAGGGTTGGGCGTCGGCGGGCTTCGGCGTCAGGGCCAGCCGGTAGTAGGTGTTGCGGGTGATGCGGGGCACGTCGGAGCGGATGAAGGGCGCGGGCGCGGGCGAGGCGTCGGGCTGCCAGGCCAGCAGGACGGCTTCTCCGCGCTGGAGCAGCGGCGACAAATCCATGCCGGGCGGATAGATGGCCGCCCGTTGGCTGCCTCTCGCGGGAATCTGTCCCACGAAACTCACGGCCAGCAGGTTGTCCGGGCCGGGATCGAGCTGGCCCCGTTCCGTGCGTCCAAAGGCGTGTCGGCGGCTGCTGACCGCTTGGGGAAAGCGGGTGGCCTGGTGCGTGACGAACGCGTCCAGCAGCTCCCCCTCGTTGGCGTTCAGGGTGTAGGTCCGGCGTTTGCCGCCGGAAACTTTGCCCAGGTCATGGATGCGGTTGCGATAGATCAACCGCACGTTGGTCAGGGGGCGGGAACCGCCGTTTTGGACCGTCACCTTGAGCCGGCCGTCGGTCCGGTTGGTGCGCAGGGTGGCGGTGAGGGGGGCGTTGCTTTCTTCCTGGGCCCAGTCCATGGCGTAGAGGAGGCTGGTCCAGACCGGCACCTCCACCCGCGTGCGCAGCGAACGCCCGGTGAGTTCGGACACCATCGAGCCGGAGCCAGCGGTGCCGCTGGAGGCTCCGAGGAATTCCCCCCGCAGGACGGCGTTTTCGCGGTCGGGCACGAGGTCGTAGGCGGCGTTCACCGACGAATACAGCGACCCATAGGAGCGTCCCCGCAGCTCGACCTGGCCGGCCGCCGGCAGCACGTCCACCACGTGCAGCTCGTTCCATTCCGTGATGCCGGCCCGCAGCTTGTAGCCGATCCAGTAGATCAGGAAGGAGAACAGCAGCACGTAGAGCGGAAGAGTGACCCAGGTGAGGATCTGGCGGTTGATCTTTTTCAGCCACCAGTAGTCCAGCGGACCGATGACCACCAGATAGACGAGCAGCAGCAGCAGCAGCCAGCCCACCGGCAGCTTGTGCACCTGCCGGCTGTCAATCATCGCGCCGAACACCCCGTCAATGCTCCAGCCGCCGTAGGCGTTGTGGTTGGCGGATTGAAAGACCCGTCCCGGCAGGCCCACCAGGCGGGCCCAGAACCATTCGCGGTTGCTCCACGACTTGAACGGCTCCCGCTCGGGACTGAACGCCAGCACCGTCACCCGTCCCCGGTCGTGCGGCGCGGTGACGATCCACGGCTGTCCCGCCGCCCCCGTCAACCAAACCCGTCCGCCGCGCGGCGTGATCCGGTAGGCCGGAAAGACGGCCTTTTCGAAACCTGTGTCCAGCGGGCGGCGGGCGTAGGGATTTTTCGCCGGCGCCGGGCGGGGCGCTTTCGGGGAGAAGACGGCGGGGGGATGCGGCGTCCATGAGGCGAATTCCGGGGCCGCCAGGGAACCGGTTTGAAGCCAGCGCTGAAAAACGCCCCGCGTTTGGTTGGTGCTCATCGCGCCGAACGTGGCCGGCAGCAGGGCCTCCAGCCACGGGGTGCTCAGGATGTCCTGCGCCTGTTCCGGGGCCACGATGAGGTGACCGCCCGCCCGCACCCACGCGGTCAACGCCCGCGCCTGGGCGGGGTTGAGCGCGAGGGCCTTTTCCGAGTTCAGGTAGAGCGCCGAGAGGCCCTCCAGCGCGATGGGGTTGTCCGGAAACTGGGCGACGGTCAGGCGGACGACGCGGGGCTTGATCTCCAAGCGCTTTCCCGGGGGGTTCGGAAACCGCGGCAGCCCGCCGAAGGAGCGGGGCAGGCCGCCGAACAAAAAGCCCTCCCACGCCATCGAAGTGGCGGAGAGCCTCTCCCGCCGGGCCCGGGTGCGACCGCGCGGGTCCAGCAATCGCGCCTCCCAACTGGCATACCGCTTGCCGGCGAAAACCGGAAAGGAAAACCGCTTGCGGGTGTTCGACGGCAGTTCGATCGGCACCCGGATCACCTGGCTGCCTCCCATCTGGCGCGAGGACAGCTCGAACACGGCATTGAACGCGGGGCCGTCGTTGAACACCTCGCAGGCCACCGGAAACCAGCTCGCCTCGCGGTACACGCCGTCAGCGCTGCCGCTGCTGCCATAGCCCAGAAAGACGTCGAACTGAAGTTCCGCGTGGAGGGAGGGGAGCAGCAGGCTTCCCGCCAGGAGCAGCGCCGCCCGGCAAAACCCTGTTCGTGCGACCCGGACGCGGCGGGCGACTCCCGTGACGGCGTGGCGATTTTGAAGCTGCATGGTGACGCGCTGGCTGACCCGTTGCGTGACGGGGGAGTTAAACGGTTTTTCTCTCTCCACTGCAACAGCGAAGTGGTTTTTCGGGGGGGAACGCCGTCCGATTTTTGCCGCGAAAGCCTCCGCGGTTGGAAAAAAAGGGGGAAAGGGCGGCGCGACGGCGCGGCCGCGGACGGCGGCGTCGGGGCAGGGCAGGGGAGGGGAGGGAGCGCGAAACCGCGGACGGGATTTTGCGCCCGGCCGCCGCGCGTTTCACCGTTGCGCCGGTGCGCGGCGCTCCTTACGGTGGGGCGCATGGCTGACTTGGAACAACCGACGCCCGACACCCCCGCCGCCAAACCGGAAACGCCCCGCCCGGACGGGCGGCTGCCGGGCGAGTTGCGTCCCGTGCGCTTTCGCAACGGGTTCGCGCCGCACGCCACCGGCTCGACGCTCATCGAGTGGGGCCACACCCGCGTCATCTGCGCCGCGATGGTCGAGGAGACCGTGCCCCGCTGGATGAAGGAGCAGGGCGTGCCCGGCGGCTGGGTCACCGCCGAGTATTCCATGCTGCCCTACTCGACCCTCCAGCGGAAGGTGCGCGAGGTGGCCCGGGGCCGGCAGGAGGGGCGGTCCCAGGAAATCCAGCGGCTCATCGGACGCTCGATGCGCGCGGCGGTGGATTTGGCGAAGCTGGGCGCGCGCACGGTGTGGGTGGATTGCGACGTGCTCCAGGCGGACGGCGGCACCCGCACCGCCGCCATCACCGGCGGCTACGTGGCGCTGGCCCTCGCGGTGCGCAAGCTGCAAAAGGAGGGCCTGCTCAAGGAGGACCCGTTTCTCGGCCAGGTGGCCGCCGTGAGCGTGGGCGTCGTGGCCGGACGCGGGGTGCTGGATCTGGATTATTGCGAGGACTCGACGGCGGACGTGGATTTCAACGTGGTGATGACCAGCGGCGACCGTTTCGTGGAAATCCAGGGCACCGGCGAGCGGGACACCTTCAGCGAGGAGCAACTGGGCGCCATGCTGGCCCTGGCCCGCGCGGGCATTCAGCGGTTGATGGCGGCCCAGCGCGAGGCTCTGGATGCCGCCGAATGATGGCCGCGCCGCCCCTTTGCCAGCTGCGCCTGCGCGTGCCGCCCCCGGCCGAGGAGCCGGCGGCCGCCCTGCTGGAGGCCGTCTTCGGCGAGGCGCCGGCGGTCTATGCCGACGTGGAGGCCGGACGCGTCGAGTTGAGCCTGTATCGCCCGGCGGACGCCCCGCCCGCCGCCGCCGAGCTGGCGCGGTTGCGCGACGGGCTCGTTGAGCTGCGGAAAATGGGCCTGCTGACGCGCGCGCCGCGCGTGGTCGTGCGCCCCCTCCGGCCCGAGGAATGGGCGGAGAGCTGGAAGCGGCATTTCCGGGCGCGGCGGTTCGGCGGGCGGGTGCTGGTGCGGCCCTCCTGGAGCCGGCAACGACCGCGCCGGAACGAGGTGGAGGTGGTGCTCGATCCCGGCCTGAGTTTCGGCACCGGCCAGCACGCCACCACCGCCTTTTGTCTGGAGCAGATCGCCGCGCTCGCGCCGCCGCCGAACACGCCGAAAAAGAACGCGCCGGCGCTCCTCGACGCGGGCACGGGCTCCGGCATTCTCGCCATCGCGGCGGTCAAGCTGGGGTTCCGCCCGGTGCGGGCCTTCGACTTCGATCCCGAGGCCGTTCGCGTGGCCCGGGAAAACGCCGCCCGCAACGGCGTGGCCGACCGGCTGCGCCCGGTGAAGCGGGACGCCCGGCGCTTGCCCGCGCAGCCGCGCCGGCGGTACGACGTCGTCGCGGCCAACCTCGTCACCGCGCTGCTGGTCGAATTGCGGGACCGGCTGACGGCCCACGTGGCGCCGGGCGGGCGAATCCTGGTGGCGGGCATCCTGCGGGAGCAATTCCCGGCGGTGCGCCGCGCTTACGAGCGGGACGGCTGGCGGCTGGTGGCCGACCGCGTCGAGCGCGAGTGGCGCTCCGGCGCCTTTCAACGGCCAGAAAGGGATTGAACCCGGCGCCGGGGAGGTCGTTTGATGGCCGCGTGCAGAATCTGATCGCCAAAGCCGACACCCTGCTCGAAGCCCTGCCCTACATCCAGCGGTTCAGCGGCGCGACGTTCGTGGTGAAGTACGGAGGCAGCTTCATGGACTCGCCGGACCCCGCCGTGCGGACCAGCGTGGCGCGCGACGTGGTCTTTCTCGAGGCGGTCGAGATTGACCCGGTGGTGGTCCACGGCGGCGGCAAGGCCATCAGCCGGGCGATGGCGGAGGCGGGGCTGAAACCGCGCTTCGTCGAGGGCCTGCGGGTGACCGACGAAGCCACCGTGGAACTGGTGGACGAGGTGCTTTCCCGCCGGATCAACCCGGAGATCGTCGAGCTGATCAATTCCCTCGGCGGCGAGGCCCGGGGCTTCCCCGGCCCGGAGATTTTCCGCTGTCGCAAAAAGCGCGCGCAAACGGTGGACGGGCGCGAGGTGGACCTCGGCTTCGTGGGCGAAGTGGTGACGGTGAACACCGCGCCGTTGGAGGAATGCATCGCCGCCGGCGTGACGCCGGTCATCAGCCCGACGGCCCGCGGCGAGGACGGCCGCATCTACAACTGCAACGCCGACGTGGCGGCCGCGCAGGTGGCCATCGCGTTGAAGGCGCGGCGGCTGGTCTTCATGAGCGACGTGCCGGGCCTCATGCGCGATCCCTCCGACCCCGCCACGGTGATCCCCCACCTGAACGTGCGCGAGGTGGACGAGTTGAAGGCCGCCGGCATCGTGGCCCGGGGAATGATCCCCAAGGTGGACAGCGGCGTGGCGGCCGTCCGGGCCGGCGTGGACAAGGTTTCCTTCGTGGACGGTCGGGTGCCGCACGCCGTGCTGTTGGAAATCTTCACCGACCAGGGCGTGGGCACCGAAGTGGTGGCCTGAGCCGTTCCCCGGTCGGGGAAGCTCCGCGTTCCGTCCCGATTCGCGGGGGGGAACGCCTGTTTCTCCGCGCGGGCGCATGGCCTTCCGGAAGGGGGTCCGCGCGGCGCGTTGCGCCGCAAAACGCGCGGCGCTTCCGCTTTACGATTGACGATGAAGCAATTTCTCTTAGCCTGCGTCGAATATCTTGGTTGGTTAACCCGGATTTAGCGTATGGAACAAAAAGCAAAGACCCAGTCGGCCGGCGCCGAGACGCGCCGGAGTTTCATCAAGAAGACAGCCACCGTGGCGGCCGTGGCGGCGACCCCGTCGGTGTTCACCACGCCCGTGTATGGTCAGAGTCAGGCCCCTTCCGCGAATGTCAAAGGCGCCAATGATCGCATCGTGATCGGCGTGGTCGGCCTGGGCGGTCAGGGCTCGTTCCACCTGCGCAACTTCCTGGCCACCAAGGACGAACGCAACATCACCGTGGGCGCGGTCTGCGACCTGTGGAAGAAACGGCGCGAGCAGGCGGCGGCGCTGGCGGGCGGCGTGCCGGCTTACGAGGATTACCGCAAGTTGCTGGAACAGAAGGACGTTGACGCCGTGTGCTGCGCCACGGTGGATCACTGGCACGCCCAGATTTCAATCGACAGCCTGAACGCCGGGAAGCACGTCTATTGCGAAAAGCCGATGACCCGCTACCTGGACGAGGCGTTTGCCGTGGCGGACACGGTGCACCGGACCAAGAAGGTGTACACCGTCGGCGCGCAGGCGTGCTCGGACGCCAAGTGGCTGAAAGCGGCCGAGCTGGTCAAGGAAGGCATGATCGGCCCGCTCGTGCTGGGACAGTCCTCCTACATGCGGAACAATCCCAAGGGCGAGTGGAACTACAAGATTGACCCCGCGTTGAAGCCCGACGGCCTCAACTGGGAACATTGGGAAGGCCCGCACATCAAGTGCCGCACCGACTTCAACCCCGACGCCTTCTTCCGCTGGCGGAAGTACTATCCCTATTGCGCCGGCGTCCTGGGCGACCTCTTCCCCCACCGCCTCCATCCCTTGATGATGGCCAGCGGCAATCCGCAGTTCCCCGTGCGCGTGGAAGCCATCGGCACCAAGGCCATCCATACCGACAAGAACACCCCGGGCACCCCCGAACGCGACGTCCCCGAGTGCCTCACGTTGATCGCGGAATTCCCGAACGGCTACACCGTCCTCGTGTGCAGCAGCACGGTCAACGAGTACGGCTTGGAGAACGTGGTGCGCGGCCACATGGGCACCCTCCTCATCGGCGGCAGCAGCGTCAGCCTCCGCATCGAGCGGCCTTACACCGACGAATACGATCCGGAAACCTACAAGAACCTGCGGCCGGGCGAGAGCGTCGCGGTGAACGAGGGCAACTGGATTGACTGCATCCGCACCGGCAAGACGCCGAACGCGAACATTGACCTCGCCGTCCGCACCCAGACGGTGATTTCGCTCGGGGAAATGTCCGACCGGCTCGGCATCGCCTGCCACTTCGATCCGAAGACCCGGAAGATCCACGACGGCGCCGGACGCGAACTCCCGCCCATCACCTACGGCACGCTGAAGCGTTCCTGAGCGCGGGCGCGTTTTTTGCTTCACGGGGTTTTGCCGGCCGGGCAAAGCCCCGTTTTTTGTGGCGCATTCGTCCGCAACTCGCCGTCCATGAAAACCGTTCGTCTTGCCTGCCAGGCCATGGCCACCCGGTTCGAGCTGGTGCTGCCGGGCGAAGATGCCGTGCGGCTGCGCGCGGCAGGCGAGGAGGCGTTGGAGGAAATCGTTCAGTGGGAGGCGGAGTTGAGCCTCTACCGGCCTTCGAGCGAGGTGGCGAAAATCAACCGGGAAGCCGCCCGCGCGCCGGTGCGGGTTTCGCCGCCGGTGTTCGAGCTGTTGCAGCAATGCCGGGAGCTGTGGCGGCTGAGCGACGGCGCCTTCGACATCACCGTGGCCCCGCTGGTTCGGGCGTGGGGCTTCATGACGGGCAAGGGCCGGGCCGCTTCGCCGGAGGAAGTGGCCGCCGCCCGCGCCTCGGTGGGGATGGCGCATCTGGAACTCGATTCCGACCGGCGCACGGTGCGGTTCACGCGACCGGGCGTGATGCTCGACCTGGGCGCCGTGGGCAAGGGCTACGCCGTGGACCGGGCGATCGAGACGCTGCGGGAATTGGGCGTCACACGGGCCTTTCTGCACGGCGGCACCAGCTCCTGTTACGGACTGGGCGTCGCGCCCGGGGGAACGCCGTGGCGGGTGGCCGTCAAAGCGGAGGAACTGTTTCCGGAAACGGACGCCTCCCCGTCGGCGGGGGCGCCCTTGACGGTGGTGTCGCTGCGGGACGCCGCGCTGTCCGTCTCCGGCGTGCGGGACAAGGCGATCCGGGTGGGCGGACGCCTCCTGGGACACGTAATTGATCCCCGCACCGGCGCGCCGGTGACCGGCGCGCTCCTGGCCGCCGTGACGGGCCGCTCCGCCGCGGAAACCGACGCCCTGTCCACGGCGCTGCTGGTGGACGGCGCGCCGGGCGGGCGGGCGATGGCGGAACAAAGGCCGGACATGGGCTGGTTTTGCGCGGCCCGCGGGACCTCCGGAGAAACGCGCTGCGTCCGCCATCATTGGCCGGCGGTGAACCCGCGGGATTCCTGACCGGCGTTGGGTGGCGCGGAACCCCCGGGCCAAGGCAGCGAGCGCCGAAGAAAATCCGGATTCCGAAGCAGTCTTTGGGGGCATTCAGCATGCGGAAGAAGTTCCGCCTGGCTGCGCCGGAAGAATGGGAGAGCGGGAAGCAGGAAACCGGGAGCCGGAAGCTGGAAGGGAAAAAGCAATGAAACATTGACGCGAGCTCGAAAGCCGCTTTTCGGGATTCGACTTTCGAATTTCCTTCGGGCCTTCGGATTTCGGGATGCGGATTTTCCCCGGCCATCGCTCCCGCCCCCGGGAAGGGCGGGAGGCGGCCGGAATCCGGCAAAGGAAAAGGGGCTCGCGGAACGAGCCCCTTGCATTGCGCCGAGGAAAGGACGGCGGAAATCAGTTGCGCGTGGTCAGCACGCGGAAAAAGGCGGTGTGGTCCGCCGCCGGGAAGGTCCGCGAGACGGGATCGCCCGTGCCCTCGACGGTGGCCACGTCCTCCCACGTCGCGGACTTGAGGCGCGGGCTTTTTTGCAGGGTGTAACGCTGTCCGACCACGGTGTCGAAGTGGACGGTCACGCCGTTTTCCCCGGCTTGGATGCCCACGGTGGCGGGAAGCACCGGCGCCGGGCCGTCGCAGAGGTTGCCCTCGATCCACGTGTAGCGCTGGAGCGTGATGTCGCCCTCGCTCACGACGGGCGTGATGGCGCGGGTGGTGACACTGGCAACGCTGCTGCTCAAGGAAACCTCCGAGCTGGTCAGATCGAAGGTTTTTTCCGCGGGCGCGCCGGTGGTGAAAACCGGGCAGTTCGCGTTGGGGGTGAGGTCGTCGTTGACCGTGAAGAGGCTCAGCTCATGGGTGTCGTCGGAGAAGGACGAAAACACCAGGGGCGCCTCCTGCCAAGTGGGGAAGAGGCCGCCCCACGAGGCGGGTTCGTGATATTTCCGCCACTGGAAGTGTTTCAACTGCAAGTCGGACCTGCCGACGTAGATCGCCTCCGTGTCTTCGGTGGCCTGCGTGCCCACGCCGGCCAAACCGAGTTGGGCGGCGTTGTAGGCGAGGAAGTTGAAGTAGAAGTGATCGTCGGTGGAGCGGATCAGGTAGGCGAAATCGCTCGCCGCCACGTCCAGCCGGGTTTGCGCCACGGGCCGGCCGCTGGCGTCGAGCAGCAGCAAGACCGCGTCGGTGGTCTCGGTTTCGACCCCCTGGGTGGCGAGGCCGCCGCTCAGCATGATCTGTCCGGAGGGCAGAACCCGGTTGACGTGCAGGTTGAGGTGGGGAAACAAGCGTCCCCAGACCACGTTGCCGGCGGCATCCAGCTTGATGATCCGGGTGTCGAAGGTGAAATGCTCCGGATCCGACATGTCCCCGCCCAAAATGCTGAGCAGGAAGGAGCCGTCGTCGGCGCTCCACGCCACCGGGGCGCTGATCGAGTCGATGTCCGCGTATTTTTTGGCCCAGCGGACGGCGCCATCGTTGCCCAGGCGCACCCAGATGAAGGTCTGATTGAACTGCACGTTCGTGCCGTCAAAGGCGATCTCCGTTTTGTTGAACGCCAACGCCATCCCGTCGTCCAGCATCTCCAGGTAACACGTGCTTTTGTTCCGCATCCCGGGGAAGCCGCCGCCGTCGGGCACGATGAAATCGGGGCAATCATAGCGCCGGGCCCAGGCCAGCGTGCCGGAGGGGGTGAAAAGGGCCAGTTCGAGATGGTCATCAAAGGTTTGCAACACGGCAATCTGGCCGTCGAGCCGCTGGCTCACTTCGGGAGCGGCCGCTGTCTGGGTGAGCCGCTTGCGAAACCGCGGCGTGAGGGTGGAGGCGTCAAACAGGGCAAGGTCCAACTGGGACACCGCTTCGTTGTTGCGCGTGGCCAGCACTTGCTGGGCATTCACGCCCAGGGTCAAATCGGTCAACGGATCGGTGGCGGCCACCTGCCATTGGGTCATCCCCTGCGCGTTGAGGCGGGCCAGGGTGTCAAAGCGATCCCCCAGCTCGACATAGCTCCCGGCGATCAGAAACCCGCCGTCGTCCAATCCCACGGCGGAGGCCATGTCCCAGACGCCGAAATCGCCGCACATCTTCAGGGTCTTGGGCAGCGGCGCCGCGGACGGGTCCGAGGGACACGGGGGCGCCTTGTCCCCGCCGCCGCCCCCGTTGCCGTCGCAATCCTCCGGCACGGTGAAACTGCCCGAGGTGAGCGGCAGCAGCTTGCCCGTTTCGCTTTTGAAATCCGCGAGCATCCATTCATAGGTGGTTCCGGGCACGAGAGCCTCGGTGGGCGTGCAGGCGAACACCGGATTTTCCGCGCCGCTGTCCGTGGACCAGCCGTAATTCCACGTGCCGGGGGTGATTTGCACCAGCGCCGTCTCCTCCATCGGCTGGTTGAAGGTGAAGGTCACCGGACCGTCCGCGGGGCAGTAGCTGCCTCCATCGAGGGGCGAAGGGGTGACTTCCAGCTCTTCGCCGCCGTTGGCGGGCACCACGAACGAACCGGTGGTGGTGGGCAGAACCTCGCCGGTCTTGCTGACGAAGCCGGTTCCGTCCGGATTCAACGTGTAGGTGATGGTGCCGGGAGGCAAATTCCCCGTGGGCACGCATTTCAAGATCATCCTGGGCAGGGAGGGAAGGGGCAGCTCCCAGTGGCAGTCCCATTCTCCCGCGCTGAAAGTGATGGCGATGGGTTCCCCCATGTCCGTGGAAAAGACGACGACCAAACTGTCGGAGAATTCGCCCCCGTTTTCCGGGGTGGTGCCCAGCACGGAAGGCGCGCCGGCTTGCATCCGCGTGGTCCCCAACACCGCCGCCAGCCCGCAGGCGGCCAGGCTGCTCCACGCCCATCCGCGGAACGCGCGCCGGGAAAATCCGGCGCGTCCGCGGACCGTGACGTGACGGGAGGGGTCAGGAGAGGAATCGAGGAAGTAATTGCTGTTCATCAAGTTCAGGAGTGATTTCATCAAATTACGAGACCCAACCGGAAGAAGGCTCGCGCCCCGATCCCCGAAAGGAAGAGGCGTCCGCCGGTCAGCAGGTCGAAAAGCCCCCTCCACGCCATGCCGCTCCCTGCTTTCCGGAATCTCCGGGAGCGAAGGGAGAACGCTGGCGCGTGGGGGATGTGCGCTTCGCCCTGCTGCCGATTTAATACTCGTCGCACGGCATACTTATGGCCCCAAATCCCTCCCGCCGCAAGTTTGGCGAAGGCGCGAACCTCCTCGGCGCCTGTCGGAAAACGCCGGGCCGGACAACCCGGCCCGCAAAAAGAAGTGGCGCGCGAACCTCGGGGACGCATACTGCGGGCGGTGATGAAAAAGCGTTCGCAACCCAAACGGCAGCCGCCGCCCTCCGTCAGTTACACCTTCACCATGCGCACCACGTATCCGAACGTGGTGGGCATGTTCGCCCGCATCGTCAGCGCCATCGGGCGCGCGGGCGGCGACCTCGGCGCGGTGGACATCGTGGCGCCCGCCGCCAGGACGATGACCCGCGACATCACCGTCCGCGCCCGCGACACCGCCCATGAACGGCGCATCGTCCGGGCGGTCGAGAAACTGCCGCGCGTCCGGGTGCTCCACGTCTCCGACCGGGTGATGCTTCTGCACCTCGGCGGCAAGATCGCCATCCGGAACAAGATTCCCGTCACCACCCGCGACGCCCTCTCGATGGCCTACACCCCCGGCGTGGCCCGCGTGTGCGAAGCCATCGCCGAGCATCCGGCCAAGGCGTGGCAGTTGACCATCAAGGGCAACAGCGTGGCGGTGGTGAGCGACGGCTCGGCGGTGCTCGGCCTCGGCAACATCGGCCCCGACGCCGCCATGCCGGTCATGGAAGGCAAGGCGATGCTGTTCAAGGAATTCGCCAACATTGACGCCTACCCCATCTGCCTGCGCGATCAGGACCCCGAACGGGTCATCGAGACCGTCGCCCAGATCGCCACCGGTTTCGGCGGCATCAACCTCGAGGACTTCGCCGCGCCCCGCTGTTTCGAAATCGAGGCGGCCCTCCAGGAACGGCTCGACATCCCGGTCTTTCACGACGACCAGCACGGCACGGCGGTCGTGGTGCTGGCCGGCCTGCTGAACGCCGCCCGGCTCGCCCGCAAGCAGCTCGACCGGCTCCGCGTCGTGATTGCCGGCGCGGGCGCGGCGGGGACCGCCATCGCCAAAATCCTCCTCCACGCCGGCGTGCGCGACCTGATCGTGTGCGACCGCCGGGGCATTTTGCATCCCGCCCGCAAGGACGCCCTGCCGCCGCACAAGCAATGGCTGGCCGAACACACCAATCCCCGCCGCCGCGCCGGCGCGCTCGAAGACGCCCTCAAAAAGGCCCACGTCTTCATCGGAGTCTCCGGCCCGAACACCGTCAGCCGGAGCGCGCTCGATCACATGGTGGCCCGCCCCATCGTGTTCGCCCTGGCGAACCCGGTCCCGGAAATCTCGGTCGAGGACGCCGCCGACCGCGCCTACGTGATGGCCACCGGCCGCAGCGATTACCCCAACCAGATCAACAACGTGCTCGCCTTTCCCGGCATCTTCCGGGGCGCGCTGGACGTGCGGGCCCGCCGGATCACCGAAGGAATGAAACTGGCCGCCGCGCGCGCCCTGGCGGCGGCGGTGGCCGATTCCGAGCTGAGCGCCGAATACATCATCCCCAGCGCCTTCAACCGCGACGTCATGACCGCCGTGGCCCAGGCCGTGGCCGACGCCGCCATCCGGGAGGACGTGGCCCGCCGCCACAAAGTCCCCTCCCCCTCGTAACCGCCGACGCGAAGGGAGGCGGCTCCCCGGCGGGGGAAATCCGGGGGATCGAGGGCCGGGGAAACGAAGGAAATCCGAATCCCGAAGCGCGCGCGCCCTCTCTTCGCGACCATCGCGGTGGCGGGGCGGCAAATCCCCCCCGGCCGGGGACGGCCGGTTTGCGGAGGGCATGGATCCGTTCCCGCTCCCCCACTTGGAGCGGGTGCGGGCTTGACGCGGACGGCGGGAAGCCCGAGAGAATTGAACCCGTGATGCGGCCGTTTCAGATCATTTTCACTCCGGCCAGCGCCTCCGAGCTGTCCCGGATGCCCAAGGCGCTGCAACTGGAGATTTTGGGCCAGTTTCGCGGGTTGCCCGCGGAGGTGCTCCACACCGAGCTCGAACACTTCGGCCGCTTGCGCCGGGGCGGGCGGGTGTTGCATCGCTTCCGGCTGGGCGATTACCGGGTGTACTTCGAGCGGCACGACCTGGGCGTGCTGGTGCACCGCATCCTGAGTCGCAACTCGCTGAAGGATTTCCTCTACCGTTCCCGTCTGCCGATGGCCGAGGAAGACGCGGCCCTCGCGGACAACCCCAAGTTCTGGGAACTGATCCAAGCCGCCACCCCCCCCCAGCCCGCCTCGTAGTCGCCCCCGTAACGAGGCGGCGCGAGGGCGTGTCTTTCGGATTTCGGGATTCGGATTTCCTCCGCCCTCCGGTCCCTCGGATTTCGGATTTTCACGCCCGCGGGTCAGTCCCGAACCGGCCTGCGCGGCCAAGGGGCGTTTCGCGCCTTTCCCGCGGGCCGCGTGTCCGCACGCAGAGGGGGGGCTTTTTTTCCGACGGGCGCTCAGAGGTTGATGGCGTCGCGGATGAGGCGGGCCAGATGCCGGGGATGGGCGCCGGCGAGTTTTTCCAGCACGCGGTGCCAGCGTTCGGCGAAATTGCCCTGGGGATCGCGCACGAGGTTGCTGAACAGGCGCCCAAAGGCCGTGTTTCTTTCGCGGTATTTTTTCTGGAGCTGTTCCAAACGCTCCTGAAAGGCGGTGACGTAGCGGTCCGCGAAAGCGCGCGGTTGCGCGAGCTGGTCGCGCAACCGGTTGACCGGCCGGGCGTATTGCGGCGCCACGGTCGCCAGATCCAGGTGGTAAAGGGCGAACGAGCCGCTGTGATCACAGGTGACCAGCTCCGTCGGGATGCCGCTTTCGTCGTGCCGGATGACTTCGTCTCCCTGATCGAAGAGCACTTCCCATTCGTCCGCCCTTCCGGATCCGCTTTCGTGGGCGATTCCGCGCGCCACGACGAGGTTGGCGGCGGCCGCGCCGCCCATCAGGTCCGCCACGCGCAGGGCATAATCCGGATCTTGCAGCCGGTGGGCGCTCAGGCGGTGGGTGGGGACGCCGGCGATGAAGTCGCGTTCGGCGTAAAAGGCCCAGATGTGCGCGCCGTGATAACGGTTGCCGGGCTGCTGGTAGGTTTCCCCGATGGAGTGGACGCTCAAGCGGGCCGGCAGGTTGAGCCCGAGGTGCCGGCAACCCAGCCGCCGGTTGGAGCTGTATTCGAGGTATTCCAACGCCCGGTAGTAGGCCTCGTCCAGCGGGAGGCCTCTCGCCAGGTGCTCGCGCATGCCCCATTTGTAGAAGCGGATCACCCGCAGATTCGGCCGGGGGCGGGATTCCCGCTTGATCTCCATCAAAAACACGTCCCGCCGGCCTTCCCCCCGGGCGCGGGGGCCGAGGGGTTCCGGAATGCGGCCAATGTTGACGAACTCGATGTCGGTGAATTCCCGCACCTGGTTCAAAATCAGCTCGCGCACGCTGCGATCGCACAAAGCCGCGGCCTCCTCGTCGTCTTGCCGGTCGAACAACGGATCCAGCACGCACTCGCCGTTCTCCATCCGGGCGCCGGGGAGCCATTGGATCCGGTACAGGAACTCCGGACCCAGGACGCCGGGCTGGCACAATTCCACCCGGTTCTGGGGCTCCCGCGTCAACGTGTGGTACATCAAGGTGCGCCAGGGCTCGTCCTCGGGCTCGCTGTGGAGCAAGGCGTCGTCGGTGAGTTCGCGGAACGCCTCGCGCGCCCGCGTGCAGGCCTCCCGCAGTTCCGGACCCGTCAGTCGGTCCCACGGCGGGGCGGTGAAGCGCCGCTTCAGCTCGTCCGTTTCCCGGGGCCACAAACACAGCTCCCGTTCGCCGCTTTTCCGGTTTTTCAGGGGCAGATATTCCGCGATTTCCGCGAGCTGCCGCGCCAGGGCCTCGTCGTCCAGCTTTTCCAGCGCGGCGAAATCGCCGTAAGTCAGATAGCGGATGCCCAGAAAGCGATTGTAGTAGTAGATGACCCCCTGCCGGAGGGCCGTGCGGGACGCGCGGTTGTATTCCCGCATGGCCGCTTCGCCCGCGGGACGCGGGGTGACCCGCCACAATTCGCCCCGGCGCCGGATTTTTTCCCGGAATTCCGGATCGCTGACGGAGAGGAAGCGAATGCGATATTTGGGGACGCGTTCCTGGAGGAACTTGTCCGCCTGGAAGACCAGTTCCGGCGAGTTGCGATGCACGGGAATCTCCAGAAATCCGTTGCCGTAGGAAAGTGTCACCGCGTTTTCGCTCAGAATCTCCAGTCCCTCATCGCCCCGCGGCGCCTGACCCAGCGGAGCGAAGCGGTTTTGGAATTCCATCAACTGGGTGGCGTGAGTGCCGGGCCAGGTGATGAGTTTCTTGTATCCCAGCAGCAGCGTGGCCGGGCGAACACCGGGCAGCCGGGCGATTTGGGGGTCCAGGGGATTGGGTCCGAGAATCCAAGCCTGTTTCATGGGCGGGAGGCTGCGGGGGAACCCGAAGGGGCGCAACGCAAATTTCCTCCCGCCCGGGGAAACTGTTCCGCGGGAGAACGCCCCGCCTGCTGACGCTGGCGGCCACCGCGGGAAACGTGATTTTTCGGGATTTGAAATTCCCGCCCGCGAGCGGGTCTGCCCCCTCATCACACCCCGGCGGCTACGGGAGGGCGGGACATTTTTGGGGATTTCGGATTCCGGGATTCGGATTTTCTTCGGTCCCCTTCCGGATTTCGGCTTTCCGCGCTCCGCGGACATGCTCCCACCGTCCCTCTTGTTCTCCCGGGGGCGCCGAATGGTTTTCGCGGGGGTTACTCCGT
Organism: uncultured Verrucomicrobiota bacterium; assembly: GCA_964601985.1. Taxonomy (GTDB): domain Bacteria; phylum Verrucomicrobiota; class Verrucomicrobiia; order Limisphaerales; family J093; genus J093. The sequence goes on along the minus strand of CAZRPT010000222.1, from coordinate 12,848 downwards.
CTTCGGGGGGGAGGCGCCGGGGGAGGCGGCCTTGTGCCGGTGCAGTTCGGGGCGGATGACGGCGGCCATGCGTTCCGGGTGCGGCAGCGCGTCGGCGCCGAGGAAGGAAACGATGCGTTCGATCCACGGTTGGGGATTCCGTATGAGGCCGGGATAGGGAATCAGCAGGGTTTTGAAATGGGTGCCGCGGGCCAGTCCTTGGAGGGTCTGGCGCAGATGGCCGTTCAGCATGCCGGCCAACCGCCGGGCGTCGGGCGCTTCCCGGCCGTGGCGTTCGAGCATCTTGCGTTGGGAGGCGGCCACTTCCCGAATCGGCCGCGTCATGAACAGGACGCGGTAGTGGTGGTCGGGGGGCAGGGCGGGCAGGAGCATGGAGATCACTTTCAGGGCCTTGCCCTCCGCTTCGGCGATGCGTTCGGGATGCTGGGCGAGGGTCTTGATCGGTTCCCACTCGAGGTAGCCCTCCGGGTTGTCCTCGTCGGCCGCGCGTTCGCCGTCGGTGAGGATTGGCGCTCCGGCGGCTTGCAGCATCTGCATCATCAAGGAGGTCCCCGAACGGGGCAGGCCGGACACCACGATGAGGGGCGGAGCGTGAGACGCGGCGGCGTTCCCGGCGGAGGCGGGGGATTTTGCGTCGGTCCGGGCCTGTTGGGCTCGTTCCTCGGCGTCCAGCCGTCGCCAGGCGGGCCGGGCTTTTTGGAGGGTGGTGGCGAGCCGTTGCCGGAGCGCGACGGCCTGTTTTCGGCGTTCCTGGATTTCGCGGCGTTTGTCGCTTCGGGCCCGGCGGGCGGCGGCGAGCAGTTCCCAACCTTCATGGGCGGTGGCGGGATCCTGGAGCAGGAGGGAGCCCAGCCGCCAAAGGGCGAAGCCGAAGCGCGGGTTCACGCTGAGGGCCACTTGATAGGCGTCGCGGGCGGCGCGCGGGCGGTCCAGGCGTTCCAGGGCCAGCCCGAGGGCGAGGTGCCCCACGGCCAGGTCGTGGCGCAGCGCCACGGCGTCGAGCGCGTGGGAGGCCGCGGTCGCGACGTCTCCTTGAAAAAGGGCGCACCCCGCCAATCCCAAGTGCGCCAGCGGCTGGTGCGGATCCAGTTCCGCCGCGCGGGCGAAGGCCTCCTGTCCCGCCGCGTAACGGCGCATGCGGTAACAGGCGTAGCCGACCTGCAACTGCAGGGTGGGGGAGTTGAAGCCGGCCCGGGCCGCCTGTTTCAGCCGCTCGACGGCGGCGGGAAATTCGCGGCGCAACAAATGCAGCGAGGCCCGCAGATACTGGGCGGAGGGCCAGTGAGGCCGGTCCGCGAGCAACGCCTCCACCAGGGTTTCCGCCTCCTTCACGTAACGGAGCTGGGCCAGGCACTCGGCCAGGGCGAGCACGAAATCGCCCCGCTCGGGACGCTCGGCCACCAGCTTCAGCAGGATTTCCGCCGCCCGCGCGGGCTGTCCGGCGCCGATGTGGCTTTGCGCCAGGTCCCATTGCTGTTCCTGCCGGGTGCGTTCGGCGGCGCGGGCGGGATCCTCCGCGGCTTGCGGCTCCAGATAGCCCAGCGCCACGAAGTGCTCCAGCAGCTCGTTGTTTTCCCGGGAGTCCAGCCCGTAGGAGGCGCCTTCGGGGTGGCGGCCGTCCGGCCGCGGACCGTCCACCTCCTCCCAACTGGGAATGCGTTCCCGCCGGGGGGGCGTTTCAAAGGCCTCGGCAAAGATGCGTCCCGGCATGTCCTCGCCCGCCGGCAGGCCGAACAAGGCCAGCGCCGTGGGCGTGATGCCCAGCAATCCCGCGCCGTAAATGCGTTCGTCCTGCTTCAGGCCCGGCCCCGCCATGACCAGGATGCCATGCCGCCGATGCTGCGTCGCCGGCCCCGCCGGCACGCGGGGGATGGCCCGGGGCCGCAGGTGGTCGCTGTGAAAGCCGTGGTCGGAAAGCAGCAGCACCGTCGCCTCCGGCCCCGCCAGTTGAAGCAGCCGGCCCAGCAACAGATCGTGGAAGCGATAGGCGCTGTTCACCACGTCGTGATAAAACGCGTACAGCTCCTCCGGCACCCAATCGAGCCGGGGCGGATGGAAGTTCATGAACCCGTGCGAAAAGTGGTCAATGCCCGGATAATACGCCGCCACGAAATCCCACGGCTCGTGCTCCAGCACGTGCGTCACCGCGTTGTGGACCGTGATGGTCTCGGCCACCAACCGGGCAAGCTGGCCCAGCCGGCGGTCCTTTTCCTGCTCCACCTCCGCCGCGCGCGGCACGAAAAGCCGGAGGATGTCCGGCGTCACCTCTTCCGGGCGCAGACGCAATTCCTCGAACACGGACGCCTTTTCCGGGGGATGCACCGTGCCGGGCAGCAGCGGAAACGGCTCCTCCGGGGCGGGAAAATGCCGGGCGTAGGTGTCGCTGACGCAAATGCCGTTGATCGGCTCGGCGGGATGGCTGGCGTACCAGTTGCACACGTGGGCGCGCAGGCCGAACTGGCTCAGGATGTTCCACAACGCCTTGACCCGCCGGGAAAGGCTGCTGACCGGGCGCACGCCGCCGGTTTCCGGATCCACCTCGCTGAATCCGAGAATCCCGTGCCGCTCCGCCCGGTGTCCGGTGGCGATGCTGTTCCACAACATCGGCGAGAGAACGGGCTGGAGCGTGGCCAGATCGGCCATGACGCCGCCGTTGATGAGCCGTTCGAGGTGGGGCATCTCGCCGGCGTCCAGCAGCGGATGAATGATTTTCCAATCGGCGGCGTCCCAGCCGATCAGCAGCAACTTGCGTCCGGGTTCAGGCGTCAGGTTCATGGGCTCGCGCACGGACCAGTGGGCGGAATCCGTAATCTCCGAAGCGAACCGGAAGCGGAGGGGAGGAAATCATTCCGCAACTTCCCCGGCGGCGCGACGGTTTGCCGGAAATTCAAATGCCCGGTGGTTTCCCGGGCAACGCCGGCTTCCGGCCGGTCAAACGGGCGGGGAGAAGTGGCAGCCACGTTAAAGGGGAAAGCGGGGCAGATTGGAAATCTGCGATGGGCGCGCGGGCCTTTGTCCCGGCGGACGAATTCCTTTCGCCGCTCCCCGGCGGCTCAAGTCCGCAGGCGGGAAGCCTGCGTTACGAGTGGTGCGCGCCTTCCTGCGTTCACCGCTTTGCTTCATCGCGCCATGAGAGCCGGCGTTTTTATGTTTCAGGGAAATGGCCCTGCTTTTGCGGTGATTTCTTGCCGGTCCGTCGGGCGTGGCCCCGCCCCCCACCCTCAGGCGCGGGGGCGATCCCATCGCGACAGGTCACGACGAAGGTGTCAGTCTCGGGGCGCGGAGCCTTCCTTTCGTTGGCGCCGATAGCGGGTCAATCCCGCCGCGCCCAGCGCCAGCAGGGCCATCGGCAGCAGGGATTCCGGCTCGGGCACCACGATGGGAGTGCCGCCGATGCTTTCGTAGGCGAACCGGTTCAAGGTGACTTTGGGCGGGGAATTCCATTCCAGGGTGATGTCTGCCCAGCCGTAAAGGGTGTTTCCACTGCTGTCTTCAAATTTGAATCCCAAGTAACCGTGATCATTGGGATCCCATTCACCCCACGTCCCGTTTTGAGTTTTTTCCCAAAGCACTCCTCCATCCAGAAACCCCAGGGACGCGTCAGGGACGCTGTCTCCCGCTGCCATTTTGGCCGCATTGGTTGTGACATTCCCGCCGACCTTTGTGTTTTGGCCGACATTGGCAGAAGAAGAAAAAGGATTATTGGCCCTAAAAGCCACTCCCGTCGCCGGTGGAGCGCTTTCCGACTGGCCATAACTGCTGAACACCTCCAAGGCGAAATCCCATTCCGCGGGCTCGGAGGTGCTGGTGTTGCCGGTTTCAAAATCGAAGTAAAGCGAACTCTTGCTGTTCGCGGACGCTTGAACGGAGGCTCCTGAAGTATGGATGAATACCGCCGCCTTTGCCGTGGTGGTCGCGCATCCCGTCGCACCCGCCAAGAGGGAATACCGGACCAGCTTGTCTCCCCAATCCGGAGAATGTTTCATTGATTTCATGGCGTTCATTATTGGCTTGTTTCAGCATTACACCTCTTTCTTCCCTCCTTGGGATACGACGAGAAGATGTAAATCACATCCTTTTTAACTTCCGATCTCCTTGTTAGTCAAGCTGTTTTTCGGCTTGCGAACGGTGTCCACGGGGCGCGATTTTGCGTCCCGGGAAGTTCGCTGCCGGTCGGGCAGGGGGGGATCCAGCCTTTCGGGCGGACGGTTTTTTTCGTTTTCGCCAAGCGGTGTCCGCGCTCACGGACGCCACTTGAGGCCGGCGAACAATCCGTCCCGGCGGTTTGTCATCGCAATTTGTAAATCACGGCCATGCCGTCGCCTTTTTCCATCGAGGCGCGAATGGTCACCATTTCGTAATTCGGATTTCCGGCCACGTAATCGAGAAAGTCCCGCATGGGCGCGCGGAATTTGATCACGTTGTCCGCCACGATCACCGCGCCCGGTTCCAACTTCGGCTCGATGGCCCGGAAGTATTTCAGGTAGTCCCGCTTGACGGCGTCAATGAAGACGAAGTCGTACGTGCCCTGAAGCGCGGGCAGCACCTTGAGGGCGTCGCCTTCGATGACTTTGACCGTTTTTTCGAGTCCCATTTTCCGGATGTTTTCCCGCGCCACCCGGACCATGCGGGGGTCGATGTCAATGGTTTCGAGCACGCCGCCGTTGGCCTCGAAGGCCAGGCCCATGTTGATGGCGCCGTAGCCGGTGGCCGTGCCCACTTCCACGCCGTGTTGGGCGCCGTTGGCGCGCGCCAGAATGCGCAACATCAGGGCGTCGCCGGGGGTGGTGTTGAGGCCGATCCGGTGGAATTCCCGGATGAAGCGCGCCCGGGCTTCCGGGGTGACGGCCACGTCGGTTTGGGCAAGGGCGGGGCCGGCGAGCCAGAGGCCCGCCGCCGCGCCCAGGAGGGAAAACAAGGTGTGTTTTTTCATCTTCAACCGGATTTCAGGTGTCGTTTTCGGGAACGCCCCACCTTGGGGCGGCCCGGCGGGAGATGGCAAACCTGATTTTCATCGTTTTTTCGTCGCGCTCCCCGGCATACTGGGGTGGCAATGAATTCCATGACCGGTTATGGCCGGGGGGAAGCGGCACGCGAGGGCTGCCGGATCACCGTCGAGATCAGTTCGGTGAACCGGCGGCAGACCGACATTGCCGTGAATCTCCCCCGGGAGCTGGATGCCCTGGAGCCGCGCGTGCGGGAAGCCGTTCAGGAGGCGGTCGCGCGCGGGCGGGTGAACGTGCGGGTGGCCCTTGAGTACACCGAAGCCGCCGCCGGCCGGCGGCTTCCGCTCAATCCGGCGCTGGCCCGCGCCGCCGCCCGCGCCCTCAACGGGCTGGCGGCCGAGCTGAAGCTGCCGCCCGTGGGCCTGGACACGGTGCTCCGCGTGCCGGGCGTGCTCCAGCCGGCCCCGCAATCCACCGACGCCGGGGCGTTTTGGCCGCTTTTGGAAAAGGCCCTCCAACGCGCCCTGCGGGCGCTGACCCGCATGCGCCGCCAGGAAGGCCGCCACCTGGCCGCCGACCTGCGCCGCCGCATCGCCACGCTGCGGCGGCTGGCGGGCGACATTCGCGCCCGCGCCCCCGGGGTGGCCGGACGCTACCGCGAGCAACTGCTGGTCCGGATCGCCGCGTTCGGCGTGGAAGGGGTGAGCCGGGACGATGATCGCGTGTTGAAGGAGGTGGCGATCTTCGCCGAGCGCGCCGACATCAGCGAGGAACTCACCCGCCTGCGAAGCCATTTTCAGCAGTTCGACACCCACGTCCGCGGCCGGGAACCGGTGGGGCGGCTGCTCGATTTTCTTGCCCAGGAAATGAACCGCGAGATCAACACCATCGGCTCGAAGGCCAACGACGGCGAAATCTCGCGCCACGTCGTGGCCATGAAGGCCGAACTCGAAAAATTCCGCGAACAGGTCCAGAACGTCGAATGAACACCGCGCCCGCCTTTCCGCGTCGCCCGGTTTTGCTGCTGGTCACCGGTCCGTCCGGCAGCGGCAAAACCACCGTGGCCGAGCAGATGCTGGCCCGCCACGTCACTCTGGCCCGCGTCGTCACCTGCACCACCCGCCCGCCCCGCCCCGGAGAACGGGACGGCGTGGATTACTACTTTTTGTCAGTGGAGGAGTTTCAAGCCCGCCGCGAACAGGGCGACCTGCTGGAGCACGCCGAGGTCTATGGCCACCACTACGGCACGCCGCGCAGCGGACTGGCGCGCCAGCTCGAACGCGGAAGCGATCTGCTGTTGAATCTCGACGTCCAGGGGGCCGCCACGCTGCGCCGCCTGGCGAAGGAGGAGCCCCTGCTGGGCGGCGCGCTGGTGACCGTCTTTCTCACTCCGCCCGACCTGGCGGAGCTGGAGCGGCGCTTGCGGGGCCGGGGCACCGAGAGCCCCGAAGTGCTGGCCCGACGGCTGGCGGCGGCGCGCCGGGAGCTGCGCCATGCCGCCGACTGCGATTACCTCGTGTACAGCGGCACCATCGCCGAAGACGCCGACCACGTGAGCGCCATTTACCAGGCCGAACGCTGGCGCCGTCCCCGGGTCCCCCTGCCTGATTTTGCCGGGTAACCCCCCTGCGGAGCCGCCGGCGGCCGGAAGCCGCCCTCCCCGGGGGCATTTTCTCCGGGAGCGCCGTTTCGGTGGGGGGTGCGCCCTTCCCCCGGGAGGGGCATCACGGAAGCCCGGGGTCCCTCCCGGCGGCTGCCCGGGGGCTCCGGGTCGGGCGGGAGCGCAACCGCCACTTGGAGGGGCAATCCGGCCAGTTGGAAATCGGTTCCGTTTATTTTTTGACATCGGAGTGAGTGAAGTTATTTTAATCGTGTGGATGAGCTTTCCTTGCCTTTGAGGGCCGGCCGGAAAAGTGGGCCGTTCCGCCGCGTGGAGGGGCACGCGGCCTGCCGGAAGCCGGGTTTTCCAACCCGGCATTTCCCGGCCGGCTCCAAGGGCGGAGGTTTTGCGTGCCCGATGAGAACGCCGATTATTGCCATTGTTTCAGGGATTTTGCTGTCCCTCTTTTCCCCTTGGGCGGGAAGGGGGGCCACCGTGATTTACCAGGAGGATTTTTCCTCGACGACAATCGTCAACGACGAAAACAAGCATTTGGGCGGGTATTACGGGGACAACATCGGATTTGGCGAATGGTTCGGCAACGCCGACCGGGTGGGAATCGACAATCAACAACTGAAAGTGGAGGCTGAATCGAGCTTTGATGGTTCGGGGCTTTTTCTGGCCCCCTCGCTGTTCTCGAACGGAGCCGGGACCTACACCCTGCAGTATCAGATTACGAGTGTCGTAAATCTCGGAAACGGTAGTGAGGCACGAATTTCAGTGTGGCAGGGAACCGACACGTCCTCTTCCTCGGGAGGGGACTCCTTGTATCTTGAAGTGGGAACCGGCGACTACGGATCGCTCAGCGCCACCGGCGCCGCCACCGCGTCGCTGACAACCACGCAATCACAAACCTCCACCGGTTTGTTCACGGCGAGCTTCCAGTACGACGGAACCAGCGCCGTGGCCTTGATCTTTGGTACGCATTTCGACCACTGGGTCAGCGGTTTTCCCGTCGTTCATTACGACAACATTCAGATTATTTCCCCGGTGCCCGAGCCTTCGTCGGGGGTGTTTGTTGGGGGATTGTTGTTGGGAGCGGCGGGATGGCAGGCGCTTCGCCGGCGGGCAAGGCGCGGCTCCCCAACGTGATTCCCCTTGGGACCGGCCGGAAAAAGCCGGGTTGAAGAACCCGGCCTCCAGCCCGTTTTTTTTCGTCGGAGCTATTGGCGCGAGGGCTGGCGGGATTCTTGCCGCTCCGGCTGGAGCAGTTCCTTCAGGTTGTAGTGGGTGTAACGGGTGTGGGCCGCCGGGCGTTTCGCGTCGGCGTTGGCCACCCAGAAGTCCAGCGTCTCGGGGGCAAACAACGCGCAGTGGATGTTCGAGGTCATTGCCACCGGCCGGTCCATCAACCGGCGCGCGCCTTCCGCGTCCAGCCGGCCGTAGTGGTGGATCACCCGCGCCACGAGCTTTTCGTAGCGGTCGCCCGCGCTGAGCAGGACGGCGTCCGGCACCGCGTGGGGCAGGCGCGGGTGCGCCTGGCCGGCCTCGACCACCTCGAAGCGTTCCGGCGTGGCCGCGATGCCCACCGCCCGGCGTTGGCGGCCGTCCGCCAGCACGTAGAAGTATTCGCAGGTGCGGGGACCGCGGCGCATGAGGTCCAGTCCCGCTTCGAGTGAATCGGCCCGTTCCATCACGTCGCGCACCAGTTGGGCCATCGGTTTGCCGTCCCAATGCCCGTTGCCCTTGCCGCCCATCTCGCCCAGCGAGATTCCTTTTTCGTTCATGGCGGTGACCGATCCGATGAAGCCCGCGTAGGTGACGTTGACCCAGGCGAAGCCCCGGTCCGGCCGGCAAACCGTCACCACCGCGTTGGCCTCCAGGCCCACGCCGCGCAGGTAATCCAGCACCCGCCCGTGGTACAAGCGTCCGTCCTTCGTGGCCTGTCCCCAGACCGCGAAACCGCTGCAATGAAACAGCTCGGGGAAGAAGTTCGCCAGCCGGGCTTCCTGGGGATGCAATCCCGCCGCCACCGCGAGGGCGTCCATTTCCCGGAGATGGCGGGGATTGACGAACGGTTCGATCCGCGCCTGGCATTCCTCGATCTCGTCGAAAAACCAGCGTCCTTTCTCGAAGGAGCTGGCCACGCCCACGCCGTAGAGCACCTTTTCCACGAGGTCGCGCACCTGGGGCTTCATCAGCTCCCCCTGCTGCCGGCCCATTTCCTCCGGCGTGCCTTTCAGGAAGAGGACCCGCGTGCCGTCGCGGATTTCAAGCCGGCCCTTGCCGCAACGGGCCACCACCCGGCGGCTGCCGGTGGCCGGACCGAGGGAGGGCAGGTGGATGTCGAGCAGGGAGAGGGCCGCGGGAAAGAAGCGGGCCAGGTGGGCCAGCGCCACTTTTTCCAGGCGGGTTCCGGGCGGCGGCCGGGGATCCCAGGCCGCCGCCGGCCAGGGGGGCTCCAGACGCGGGGTGACGGCGAGGGTGAGGACGCGGTGATGGGCGTCCTGCCACCGGACGCGCGCCGGCAGCAGGTCGCTCCGGCGAATCCAGAGCCGCAGGGTGCCCGGGGGCAGTTTCAGCATTGCCCGGGCCGGAGAGCGGGGACGCAGTTGCAGCCCCACGCACTCCTCGCCGTCAATGGTTTGGTTTGCCAGGGGCGTGACTTCCATGAGCATCGGCAGGAGGAGCAAGCGGCGCGGGTTCAGCGGCAGCCGGAACGGCGGCAGCCGCGTTTTTTCGATCGTGTCCGGCCGCCCGAGAAAACGCGGCACGTCCGCCGAGCCCACCACGCCGAAGCGTTTTTCCGGGGCCAGGATCCAAAGCGTGTTGGCGCGCCGTCCCATCACGAGGGGGCGGCCGTCAATCTGAAAGGAAAGGCGCGCCCGGTCCGGCGCCTGAAAGGCGAATTCGAGGTGTTGCCCGACCAGCGCCTCGGCGATGCCGCGGGCCTCCGTCACCCGCACCGTGCCGACCAGCGTTTGCGGCGTTGTGTTGGTGGAAGGCGCCACCAGGCGCGTCAACCGGACCAGGCTGGCGGCGAACACCTCCCGCGGAGTCCGGGGCGCGGCCTGCGCCGCTCCCAGCATCATGCCGAGCGCCGCCAGCACCACGCCGCGACGGCCCCCGGAAAAAGCCAAGCGTTGTTTCATGACCGCAAGGTTAGCCCATCCCCGCCCCGGCAACCAGTCGGCAGGGAAACTTCAGCGGACCGGCGCCGGGCCGTTTTGCCGCGGCTTCCTGCCGGCGGGCGAATTCGATACCGTTTGACCGGAAGGGGCGGGGCGGGGGAGCATGAGGTCCGTGCGATCCCGATGGGGAAAATCATGGTGGCTGGCGGGCGCGCTGGCCGGGCTGGGAATGCCGCCGGGGCGGGCGGCGTTGGACGTCCAGGCGCCGGCGCGGTTGACGCGCGGCGAGGTGGCGGAGTTCGTCGTGCGCGGCGTGCCGGCGGCGCGAAACCCCTTCGATCCGGCGCAAATCCGGCTCGACGCCCGGTTCCGATTGCCCTCGGGCCGCGAGCTCGACGTGCCGGGGTTCTGGCATCAGGACTACCGCGGTCGCCTGGCGGACGGGCGGGAGGTCCTCACGCCCGTGGGCGCGCCGGGCTGGCGGGTGCGGTTCACGCCCACCGAAGCCGGCCGTTACGAATGCGAGGTCGCCGTCCGCCTGGATGACGCCCCTTCTCCGGTCCTGACCGCTTCCACCGTTTTCGTGCTGCCGGAGACCGGCGCTCCGCCCGCGCCCGGCTTCGCGCGGGTGGCGGTGAACCGGCGTTATTTCGCGACCGACCAGGGCGCGCCGCTGGTGTTGGTGGGCCAGTGCGTCTGCTGGCATCACCAGCGGGGCACGGAGGATTACCGCGACTGGTTCACCGCGATGGCCGACGCCGGGGAGAATTACGCCCGGCTGTGGATGTGGCCGTACGCGTTCGGCCTCGAATGCGGTCCGGACACGGGACTGAACTACCGGCTGGACCGCGCGTGGCAACTGGACCGGGTCTTCACGCTGGCCCGCGGGCGCGGCATCTGGTTGATGCTTTGTCTCGATTACCACGGCATGTTCCAGACGTGGAAGGATTACTGGGGCGGCAACGACAACTGGAAGCTCAACCCCTACAACGCCGCCAACGGCGGTCCCTGCGCCACGCCCGGCGATTTCTTCACCCTCCCGGCGGCGCGGGCGCGGTATCGGGCGCGCCTGCGGTATCTCGTCGCCCGGTACGGCGCGTTTCCGAACCTGCTGGCGTGGCAGTTTTTCAACGAGATTGACAACGCCTACCGCAACTTGAACCACCCCGACGTGGTGGCGTGGCACGCCGCGATGGGCGCGTGGCTGAAGGCGCACGATCCGTGGCGGCATCTCGTCACCACCAGCCTGACCGGCGGCAGCGAGCGCGCCGATTTCTGGCGCCTGCCGGAGCTGGATTTCGCGATGTACCACTCCTACGGCCAGAGCCGGCCGGCGGACGCCCTGCCGCGAATCGTGGCCCGTTATCTCGACCGTTACGACAAGCCGGTGATGATCGGTGAATTCGGCACCGACTGGCGCGGCTGGCGGCGCGAGCAGGATCCCTATCTGCGCGGCTGGCGGCAGGGCATCTGGGCCGGCGCGTTGAGCGGCTCGGTCGGGACCGCGATGTCGTGGTGGTGGGAACGCATCCACGCCGAGGGGCTGTATCCGACCTACCGCGTCCTGCGCGATTTTCTGGACCGCACCCGCCTGGGCCGGGGCGCCTGGCGGCCGCTGCTCTTCCCGCCGCCCGCCCCGCCCGCCGCCGAGGTGGGCGACCTGCTCCCCGACGGGCAACCGTTCGCCGTGACGCTGAAACCGGATCGCGGCTGGGGCACGAAGGTGTCCGGGCGGCTGGCGGTGGCCGGTCCGCACAGCGCCGCGCAGGCGTCCCGGGTGTTGAACGGCTTCGTCCAAGGCTCCTCCCACCCGGATTTGCGGCGGCCGTTTCTGTTGTCCGCCTGGCTGGGCGGGGACGCCCGGCTGGTGCTGCATCTCAATTCCGTCTCCGCCGGCGCGATCTTGAGCGTGCGGGTGGACAACCGGCAGGTCTTCCGCCGCGAGTTGCCGAATCGCGACGGCAAACATGAGGTCAACGACGAGTACGACGAGGACATCCCCATCCCGCTGCCCGCCGGCAAACATCTCATCGCCGTGCGCAATATCGGGGCGGACTGGTTTTTCCTGGACTGGGTCCGGCTCGAAGGGGTCCTGCCCGCCGCCGATGAAACCACGGTGAACCCCACGCCCGAAGGGTGCGGCGTGGCGGGCCCCGGCGAGGTGCTGCTTTACCTGGTCAATCCGCTGGCCGGTTTTCCCGTGAACGCCACGACGGAGACCATCGCTCCGTTGCGCAACGGCCGGCTCACCCTGGCCGGCGTGGCGCCGGGCCGGTACCACGCCCGCTGGTACGCGCCGGCCACCGGCGCGCTGGTGGCGGAGACCGATGCCCGCGCCGACGCGGAGGGGTTGCGCCTGGAGCTGCCGCCGTTCGCGGAGGACCTGGCCGGCCATTTGACGCAGCTCCCCACGCTGGCCCTCTGGCAGCCGGCCTTCGGCCCGGACGGAAAATTCCGCTTCACCCTGCGGGGCGGCGCGCCCGGACGTTACCGGATCGAGACCTCGACCACCCTGCGGACGTGGTCGCCGGCCGGCGAGGTGGACCACACCAACCTGGACGGCACGCGCGTCATCTGGCCGCGGGAGGACGTCCGGCGTTTCTTCCGCGCCCATCGGCCGGAATGACCCTGTTTCGCGTTTGATCTATGCGCTTTGCCCCGAACCCGACGAAGAAAAAGCCGCTCCTCGATTGGAGCAATGTAGCGCAGGCTTCCAGCCTGCTGTATCGCGGATTTCCAATCTGCCGAACTTTCCTCATTACGTGGCTGCCGCTTTTCTTCACCCGCCTGGCCGACTGGAAGTCGGCGATTGGCTCGCGCGTGCCCACGCGCTCGGCCCTGCGGGCCTTCGTCCTGTCGGACGAATCCCTTTCACCGCCCCCCGGCGGCTCAAGTCAGCAGACTCGGAAGTCTGCGCTACGATCAATACGCGCCTTCGTGTCCCGCGACACTTTGCTTCATAGCACTCAAGCATCCGGCGGTTTCCTGTTCCGGAAAAAGCAACCCTTCTTTTGCAACGATTAACATAATCCATGCAATCAGCACTCATCATTGGCGGCGGTTTGGTGGGCCTGGGCACGGCCCGGGCCCTGCGCGCGCGGTTTCCCCGCGCCCGGCTGACGGTCTTGGAAAAGGAAGACCGCGTGGCCGCGCACCAAAGCACCCACAACA